>NZ_JAALEQ010000009.1:0-72192 GCF_011800585.1 Lactococcus sp. EKM203L | reverse complement strand
GAAGGTCAAAAAGTTGAATTTGATGTTGAAGAAGGTCAACGTGGACCTCAAGCAGTTAATATCACAAAAGCATAATTGTATCTGAAAATCGTGCAAAAACTGGAGTCATTACTTCAGTTTTTTATATTCGGTTGAAATTATGAGAGAGTATGATATATTAGAACTCTTAAACATGGTGTCAGCAATCTGCTGGCATTTTATTTATTCCAAAAATTTGCCAAATAATTTATAATTCTATATTTTGTTATGATTTTCAATAATAACAAGACGGAGAATAGCAAGCTTTATTTGGAGAAAGATGTTTATCCAATAATGTAATAGTTAAAAAAATAAAAATAACTTTCAGAGTTAGTTTATTATAGTGGTATAGATAATACAAATGCATTAATAACTAATGAATCAATAATACTTACAAAAAAACTTTGAACTTTGCTTATATAAAATACATAAAGTATCCAATAAATTTTGATATAATTAGATAAATAATATTATTTTATGGAGATTATGGAGAAATATTTTATGTCACTTGCGACAATCTATAGTTTGATGGGAACACTAATAACGATTAACACATTGCTTGCCCTTGTGACAATTTTTCGGAAACCTAGGTCTATTGCCAGTATTTTTGCGTGGTCTATGTTCTTGTTCTTTTTACCAGGGGTTGGTTTCCTTGGCTATCTTTTTTTAGGAAGAGGGCTTGATCGAACAACAACAAATCGTTTTGAAGAAGAAAATAAATATAATCTATCTATTCTTGCCCAAAGGGTGCGTGAAAATAATGAAAAATTTGAGCCAAAAGAAATGGCACCCCATGAAAGATTACTGAAAAGGTATTTTAATAATATGGAACGTACACCACTTTGTCGTGGGAATAAAGTGAATTTTTATCTGAATGGAGAAGATAAATTTTCAGCCTTGTTTGACGACATAAAGAATGCTAAAGATAATATTCATGTAGAATACTATGCATTCTTTAATGACAAAATTGGAACTGCTTTTCGCGATAATCTAATTGAAAAAGCTAAAGAAGGGGTGGAAGTTAGAGTAGTTTACGATCCATGGGGAGGAAAAACGAGAAAGGATTTCTTTAAACCTTTGGAAGAGGCAGGAGGTAAGGTCACAGCCTTTATCACATCGCGTAATACACTAACAAAAACCCGACTCAACTATCATTTACATCGTAAAATTGTAGTGATAGATGGTCAAATTGGTTGGACTGGCGGTTTTAATGTTGGTGATCAATATATTTATAACAGTAAAAAGTTTGGCTTCTGGCGCGATACACACGGTAGAATTGTTGGTACAGCAGCTTTTGGTCTTCAAGAAACATTTATTCGAGATTGGAATGTTTCAGTCAGAGATCCTAAAGATAAGCTTGAAAGAGAAGATTCATATTTTGTGGTACCGGAAAAAGAAGGGAACATTGATATTCAGATTGTCGCTAACGGACCAGAGAGTGATAATAAAACCTTAAGAACAGGTTTTATTAAAATGATTATGGATGCGGAAGACTATATTTGGCTTCAATCGCCTTACTTGATACCTGATGACTCTATGATAACAGCGCTTGTAGCAGCGGCGAATTCTGGTGTTGATGTAAGAATTATGATTCCCAATATGCCAGACCATCCGTTTATTTTTAGAGCAACACAATATTACGCAAATTATCTACATAAACACGGTGTGAAAATATACAATTATACAAATGGCTTCATACACTCTAAAACTCTTGTAATGGATGGAAAATTAGGCGTATTTGGTACAACTAATCAAGATATTCGCAGTTATGAATTAAATTTCGAGATAAGTGCCTTTTGTTATGATGAAACTGTAGCAAAAGAGATGAGCAGGACATTTGAGGGAGACTTAAGAAATTCAAAGCTACTTACTGATGAAGAAATTGCCCAACAATCTATCTGGCTTAAAATCAAGCAAAACTTTTCGAGATTACTTAGTCCGATATTATAAATGTTCCTGTATTTAAAGGGCTTAATAAGGATGAACTGATTTCTTTAAAATACATGAATATTGAAAAATAAAAACCACTTGAAAATTTTAGTGGTTTTTATTTTGGAGTAATTCTTCCTATATTCAACTGAAAGTTAATTATTCAAGAGTAGAGTAATAGATGCTACAAATCATTCATACTCACTAAGGCTATGATTGTCTATTAAAAGTCAAAATATTTGCTGAACTTATGCGAGCATTTTTTATTAATATCAGACCAGAGGGTTAATCTCTAAAAGATAAATTTAGTTGAAAAACGTCTTTTAATGCATGTTTTTTAGCCACTGCATGAGGCGACGTTTTTACTTGTCTGATATTGAACAAATAAAAATCTTTTATAATCAATAAATAATTTAAAAGCTAAAAAGTTATTAGAATTATTAGCCTTCTAATAACTTTTTTGATAAAATAATTTTTTAAATACTTTCAAAAATGTAAGAAAAAAAGGTAAAATTTTAGATATAATAATAATTAAAGAAATTAGTTTAGGAGGAAAAGCAGATATTGAATAAAGTAAACATGACCGAAGGACTGTCAAATGCAGAAGTCGAAGAACAAAAAAGACTTGGAAATTTGAATATCATGACGGTTAAAGTTGGGAATTCAAATAAAGATATTATCATTAAAAACTCAATGACCTTATTTAATTTACTCAATCTAGTACTTGCGGTTGTGTTATTTATTATTGGTTCTTATAAAAATATGCTGTTTATTTTCTCAATTATTTCTAATACCTCAATTGGTATCTATCAAGAAATTAAAGCCAAAAGAATTATTGAAAAACTTTCTTTTCTAAAACAAGATAAAGTAGAAGTGATAAGAGCAGGTGAACAAGTAAGTATTGAAAAAGAAGAACTTGTTTTAAATGATATTATTTGTCTGAAAAAAGGGGTTCAGGTTCCAGTGGATGCGATATGCTTGGAAGAAGGACTAGATGTTGATGAATCCATGATTACCGGAGAATCTGATTTTATTGAAAAACATGTTGGTGATTTCATCTATTCAGGTAGTCTTGTCATGCAAGGTGCTTCAAAAGCACAAGTTCAGGCAGTCGGGAATCATACATTTATCAGTAAGCTCACAAAAGAAGCTTCAGTTTTAAAAAAATCAAAATCAAAAATTCAACAACAAATTGATAAAATTTTAAAAATTATCGCAATAGGAATTATTCCTATTTCAATTCTTGTTTTGCTGAACCAGTTCGTCTTTTCGTCATTAAACTTGTCAGTGATTCCTCAAAGAAAGATGGCGATTGTTGGAACAGCAACAACGATTACAAGTTTAATTCCTGAAGGATTAGTCTTGCTTACATCAGTTGCTTTGGCCTTAGGTGTCATTAAACTTTCACAAATGGATGTTTTGACTCAAGAATTATCAGCGATTGAAACATTGGCTAGGGTTGACGTTTTATGTTTAGATAAAACGGGAACAATTACCGAAGGACAAATGAACGTTGAAAATGTTCTATACTATAATGATAAAGCTGATACAAATGATATCATTTCATATATTATCTCCTTAGATAAAGAACAAAATTCCTCAATGGAGGCTTTGACAAAATATTTTACTAGTGGTCAACAAAATACTTTTGAATTAGTTTCATATCAACCTTTTAGTTCAGAAACTAAATATCAATCTGTAGAAATTAAAAATAAAGGAAACTATATTTTAGGAGCTTTTGATTTAGTAGCAAAAGATGTTACTCCAAAACAACAAGCTGACATTGAGGAAGCCTTGGAAAAAGGATATAGAATTATCGCCCTCTCTCATAGTGTTTTGGGAGAAAAAAGCCAACTCCTTTGTCTTATTTTCTTAAAAGACAGACCTAAAAAAGAAGCTAAAAAAATATTAGAATACTTTGAAAAACAAGGGACTCAAATTAAAATTATTTCGGGTGACCATCCAAAAACAGTTTCACTTATTGCGAAAGAGGTCGGTTTAGAAGCGGATTATATTGGTCTATCAGAACTTCCTGAAAGTGAAAAAAAACTACAGGAAGTGGTAGAAGAAAAGACAATATTCGGTCGCATAACTCCAGAAAGAAAACGTGATATCATTGCTGCCTTACAAGCAAATGGTCATACTGTGGGAATGATTGGTGATGGAATTAATGATATTCTTGCCCTTAAAAAATCAGATTGCCCAATTGCCTTAGGAAGCGGTAATGAAGCTACAAAGTCAGTTGCTCAATTTATTCTATTGAAAAATGATTTCTCTGTTCTTCCAAATATTCTCAAAGAGGGAAGAAAGGTAATTAATAATATTACACGTGTCGCTAGTATGAATCTTCTAAGAGTGATATACATCTTTACCTTAACAGTTCTATTGTTAATTACACGTCATCTCTTCCCATTAGAATCAATAAATTTAATGATGATGGGTATCTTTACCGTCGGAATTCCTAGCGCTTTACTTGTGCTAGAAAAAGATGAAAAAAGAAATGAAGATGATATTCTCCAAAAAATTAGAGACAATGCTCTACCTACGGGAATCATTATTGGGATTGCTATATTTGTAATGTTCAGCTTGGCCTACAAATTCCCAATCTATACGACATTTACTGATGGACACTTTGTGACTCATTATAAGGAGTTTATCAGTGATGTAACTTTGGTTATTGGTAGTGTTCAACTCTTTTCACTCTATCTCTTATGCCGTCCGTTAAGCCGCTTTAGAGCTATTGTTATTGTCGGAATGACAGCACTCTTTTATGGAACTTACTTTATTTCACCAGTAACTAAATTTTTAGGAATTGCACCTTTCAAAAGTTTCAGATTTGTTATACCAACAATTATCTGTATCTTAATGATTCTTATGGTTAGAGCTTTATTCTCTAAAAATATAAAGAGAAAAACAAAGAAAATTGCGATACTTCTTGTAGGTTTAGCCTTAATCAGTGGATTTTCATTTACCAAATTAAGACAGTATAATGCAAAAGCAGCGATTGAAAGACCTCAATATAAGAAGATATTAGTCGATAATTGGGAAAGATCTCAGGTTAATAAAGAAAATGTAAAAGAGAGATAAGCATAAAAAAAGACACCATCCTTTTTGGAGGTGTCTTTTTTTTTATTCCGATGAATGGGCTACTATTTTTCACCAATTGCTTTTATAAATCGTGTGGCAATCTCAAAAGGTCTGGTTATTGCTCCCCCGATAACCATGGCATCAACACCAATATCATAAACGCGTTTGGCTTGTTCTGGACTATGAATTCTTCCCTCTGCAATGACTGGAATCTTCTCCTCAACTAGTTTTTCAAGTAAGGCAAAATCAGGTTCATCTTGTTTTGGACTTTCATCTGTATAACCACTAAGCGTTGTACCAACAAAATCTACCCCAGCTTCATATGCATTTTTACATTCTTCAAAGGTTGAACAATCTGCCATCAAAAGTTGGTTTGGATATTTTTCTTTGATTGATTTGATAAATTCATTAATAGTTAGGCCATCATAACGTTCTCTAGAGGTACAATCCAAGGCGATGACTTCACAAGAAGTGGCTACTAACTCATCTATTTCTTTCATGGTAGCAGTAATAAAAGGTTTTTGTGGTGGATAATCTCTTTTAATAATACCAATTATTGGTAAATCAACTATTTCCTGAATTTCTTTAATATCTCTTACAGAATTTGCCCTAATTCCAACGGCTCCCGCTTGCGCAGCTGCTTTAGCCATCAAAGGCATGATACCACCTTCTTCAGAATATAAAGCTTCACCAGGTAAAGCCTGACAGGATACAATAATACCATTTTTTACTTTGTCTAAAAATACTTCTTTATTCATTCTACGATTTGCCTCCAATAAAAATTAAAGTGGAGATATTCTCCAACAACGAATATAGCATGTGCTTACATTTTTGTCAAATGACATAAATTTTTAATTGCTTTTTTAAAAATATAGTAAGAAAATGATAAATATTTAAGTTTTTCGGAATCTTATGCTATGATATTTATTGAATAAAAATGAAAAAGGAGTATTTTCTCAATGGCAAAATCAAAAAAGGAAATTGAAAAAATAGTTTTAGAACAGACTAATTTTGTTCCATACAATGAAAAAGGACAAGAAATTTATATTACTTTGAAAGCCAAAAAAAATGGTAAAAAAAATTTAAAGCACAATGAAAAATTTGCTAAAAGTGCAGAATTTGATAAATTAGTAAAACTTTTTGGAGAAAATAAAGTGAAACTCATTCATGCAAGTGCTCAGCGTAGAATAGAGATTTTGCGTTAATGTAAATTCATAATAAAGACTACACTTTCTTTATTAGATAAATTAGAACTACTTACCTTGTGAGTGGCTTTTTTATTGTCGAAAAATATTTGACTACACTTTTAACTATATTTTAGGTGAAAGAATTAGGGAATTATGGAGTATATTTTTTCAAAAATTTAAATACTCTTCATTTATAGGAACCAAATGATAATATGTGTTATAATATGGACATGACAAATTTCAAGAAAAACGATATATTTGATGCAGAAGTCCTCGACTTAACACATGAAGGACAAGGAGTTGTTAAAATCGATTCTTTCCCTTTCTTTGTGGATAATGCTTTACCTGGGGAACGTATCAAAATGCATGTGCTTAAGGTTGGGAAATCTTTTGGATTTGGGCGTGTGGATGAATTTATAAGTCAGAGTAAACATCGTGTTACTCAGCTTAACCTTGATTATTTGCGCACCGGAATCGCAGATTTTGGTCATCTATCTTATGATGAACAAGTGAAATTTAAACATAAGCAAGTAGTAGATATTTTGAGAAAAACAGCTGGTAAATCGGATTATCCAGTTTTACCAGTAATTGAAGCAATTAAAACAATTAATTATCGAAATAAAGCACAAATTCCTGTCCAAATGATTGACGGGCTTTTAACTACAGGATTTTATCGAAAGAATTCTCATACTTTGATTCCTGTGGAAGATTTTTATATTCAACATCCTGAGATTGATGCTGTGGTTCTTTTTTTGCGCGATGAGTTTCGAAAGATTAACTTACAAGCTTATGATGAGAAAACGAGAAAAGGCTGGTTGCGAAATATCGTTGTCCGTCGAGCATTTCACACGGGTGAAATGATGATTACTTTAGTCGTTACAAGTAAAAAACTTCCAGAAAAAGTTGAACTTGTGATTGATCATTTGGTTGAACGGTTTACAAATATAAAATCTGTTCAATTAAATATTAATTCTGGAACGGGTTCATTTATTTTAGGAAAAGAATTTATTTTATTATATGGCAAAGATTTCATCACAGATTTGATGCTAGATAAAACTTATCAAATTTCAGCCCCTGCCTTTTATCAAGTTAACACACCTCAAGCTGAAAAACTTTATGAAACTGCCTATGACTTTGCGGGTCTAAAACCAGGCGATGTTGTTATTGATGCATACTCTGGAATTGGAACAATTGGAATTAGTATGGCTGATAGAGTTGCAAAAGTCTATGGTATGGAAGTTGTTCCAGCAGCTGTTGAAAATGCTAAACGTAATGCTCAATTAAATAAACTTGAAAATGCACATTATGAGGTTGGAACTGCTGAAAAAATCATGCCTAAATGGCTCTCAGAGGGAGTAAAACCCGATGTCATTTTTGTTGATCCACCAAGAAAAGGGTTGGATGAAGGGTTTATTAAAGCAGCAGCAATGATGAATCCTCGACGTATTGTTTATATTTCTTGTAATCCAGCAACTTTTGCTCGTGATGTTGTTCGCTTTGAAGCTGAAGGGTATTTGTTGGATAAAGTTCAACCAGTTGATTTATTCCCACAAACGCATCATATTGAATTAGTTGCTAGTTTTAATAAAAAATAAAAGAGGATAATAAATCCTATTCATAGAAAGAAAATCATGATTCGCATAACACAAATCAAAATTTCAATTGATGAACCTGTCAGTAAGGTTAAAAGTCTTGTTTTGAAAAAACTAAGACTACAAGAATCTGACTTACTGGATTATCGAATTTACAAAGAATCAATTGATGCAAGACATAGAGGCGAAATTGATTTTATTTATACTGTTGATATTAAACTTAAAGATGAAGCAAGAATTCTGTCTAAAAAAATAAAAAATGTTTCCTTGGCACCTGAATTAGATTATGTCAATCCAGTTATAGGAAATAAAAAAATGCTTCATCGCCCTGTGGTCATTGGTTTTGGTCCCGCAGGAATGTTTGCGGCTTTATTATTGGCTCAAAATGGTTATCGTCCAATTGTTCTTGAAAGAGGCCAAGCTGTTGACGAGCGTGTAAAATCAATTGATAAGTTTTGGCTTGAAGGAAAACTTAATCCAAAATCGAATGTTCAATTTGGTGAAGGTGGTGCAGGAACTTTTTCTGATGGGAAATTAACGAGTCGTGTTCGTGATTTACGTGGTCGTAAGGTTTTGGAGGAGTTTGTACAAGCTGGTGCCCCAGAAGATATTCTATATAAGGCACATCCTCATGTCGGAACTGATTTACTTCGTGACATTGTTAAAAATATTCGAAAACAAATTATTGAGTTGGGCGGAGAAGTTCATTTTGATGCTCAAGTTGAAGAATTTTTAATTGAAGATGAAAAATTACAGGCTGTAAAACTTGCTGACGGAAATATTATTACAACAAATCAGGCTATTTTAGCCATTGGTCATTCGGCACGTGATACTTTCTCAGAACTTTATGATAAAGGGGTAACGATTACAGCTAAACCCTTTGCGGTTGGAGTCAGAATTGAACATCCCCAATCTTTAATTAATAAAGCACAGTATAAAGAATTTGCTGACCATCCACGTCTTGGAGCAGCAGAATACCGCTTAACTTATAAGGCATCATCAGGCCGTGGCGTTTATACTTTCTGTATGTGTCCAGGAGGATTGGTTGTCCCAGCTGCCTCAGAAGAGGGTGGACTTGTGACTAATGGGATGTCTGAACATGCTAGAGACCAAAAAAATGCAAATTCTGGACTTTTAGTCCAAGTTTTTCCAGAAGATTTTCCAACTGACCATCCCCTTGCTGGAGTAGAGTTTCAAAAGGAATTAGAACATAAAGCCTTTGAATTAGGTGGTTCTAATTATCAAGCACCAGCTCAACTTGTTGGAGATTTTCTTGATGGAAAAGCATCTAAAGCAATGGGATCAGTTGAACCTAGTTATGCTTTGGGAGTGAAACCAACTAATCTTGAATCACTATTCCCAGACTATGTTACACAATCGATGCGTGAAGCAATTATTGGATTAGATAAAAAAATGCATGGCTTTGCCCTTTCTGATGCTGTAATGACAGGAGTTGAATCTCGTTCATCTTCACCGGTCAGAATTAATCGTGATGAAGAAAATTATCAATCTGTTTCGACAAAAGGAATCTATCCTTCAGGTGAAGGGGCTGGTTTTGCTGGCGGAATTGTCTCAGCAGGTATTGACGGTTTGAAATGCGCTGAGAGCATGATTGCAGAATTCGCTAAACCTTTGATGGAGGACTAAAATGGCTCAAAAGACTCATGATTACGAAAGAGAATCTGAAGACTTTTATGACCATATTGCGAGTCGTTTTGATCATAGTTTTGATGGATTTTTAGCCAGTTTTTTCAAGAGATTTATTATAAAACATTTAAAAGTTGAAAAAGATTCAAGAATCTTAGATGTTGGTTGTGCTAATGGAAAGCTTTTGGCAATGTTAAATCAAAAAGAGAAAATTTTTGGAAGTGGCTTAGATATTTCGTCAGAAATGATAAAAATTGCTCAAGCTAAGCATCCTAATTTTACTTTTAAGCAAGGTTCTGCTCAAAAAATTCCCTTTGAGGATGCTAATTTTGATTTGATTATTTGTTCAGCGAGTTTTCATCATTTTCCTTCACCTGAAGTTTTTTTAGCAGAAGCTAAACGACTGCTAGCACCAGAGGGGAAATTGGTCATCGCTGAGATTCATATTCCATTTATTACAAAAGCCTATAATTGGCGACTTAATAAATTTTCAACAGAAGGAGATGTAAAAGTCTATCAGCCAAAAGAACTGACAAGAATTTTTAATCACAACGGTTGGAAAATTACTGACAAAAAGATTTTTTTACAGATTCAATATTATGAACTAGAAAAAAGTTACTGACAGAAAAACAAAAAGACTTTGAACAATATCTGTCAGTAATTCTAAAAAAAGAATTAGGAAAAAAATATGGAACAAGAACAACACCGAGGTTTCAAAGCCTCTTGGTTTTTCAAGTGGTTTATTAATAATAAAGTAGTTGCAGCTTTAGCAATCGTCCTTCTCTTATTACTGAATATTCTCTTACTTAATAAAGTTGGATTTATTTTTAAACCTGTTGGAGAATTTATAACGGTTATCTCGCTGCCCGTTATTTTGGCAGCTGTATTTTATTATCTTCTTAACCCAATTGTTGATTTTTTGGAAAAGAAAAGAGTCCCACGAGTTGTTACGATTATTGTTCTTTTCTTAATAATTGCAGCTTTGATTGCTTGGGGCTTAATTGTTGCTATTCCTAATATTATCAGTGGAGTAGATAATTTTGCTTCGTCAGTCCCGCACTATGTCAATACAGCTCAAAAAGAGATTAATGCTTTAGCAAAAAATCCACATTTTGAACAATTTCGACCACAAGTTGACCAGTTTGCTAAGTCAATTGGTAATCAATTGATTGATTGGTCAAAAGCTTTCTCTGTTAATGCTGTTACGACTCTTTCACATCTCATCAGTAAAACAACAAGTATCTTAATTTCATTAATTGTATTCCCATTTGTTCTTTTTTACTTATTGAGAGATGGTCAAAGATTAAATGGTTTTGTCACTCATTTATTGCCAAATGATTGGCGTAAAGAAACTTCAAAAGTTTTGCACGAAATTAATAGTCAGCTTTCAAATTATGTCCGTGGCCAAGTTTTGGTCGCAATAGCGGTTGCTATCATGTTTATGATTGGTTTACCTATTATTGGTTTGCGTTATGCAGTTGCTTTAGCAATCACCGCTGGATTTTTGAATTTAGTTCCATTTTTAGGCTCATTTTTAGCTGCTATCCCAATGGTAATTGTTGGTTTAGCAATTGGTGGACCTTTGATGCTTGTAAAAGTAATCATTGTCCTTATTATTGAGCAAACACTTGAAGGAAGATTTATTTCTCCTTTAGTTCTTGGAAAACAAATGTCAATTCATCCAATTACAATATTATTTGTTTTACTGACAGCGGGTCAAATTCTGGGTGTCTGGGGAGTATTACTTGCTATTCCATTCTATGCAACTTTGAAAGTTATTATTGTCCATGTTTACGAATGGTACCGTGAAATTTCAGTTCTTTATCGTGAAGAAACGGCTACAGAAGAAGTAAATGAGTAATTAATAGAATAAAAAATAAGGAGAAAAATGTCTTATTCAGAAGATACAATTGATTTCTTACATCAGGGAAATCTGATTGGAATGCAAAATTCACTTGCCAAAGCGTTAAAAAATGATAATAGTGAAATGTTGGCTGACCTAGCCGAATATTTACAAATGATGGGTTTCATTGATGAAAGTCAAAAAATTTATGACCAAATCATGTCAGAAGATCCGGAAACAACTGATTACCTGATTAACTTAGCAGAAATTGCAGAAGATAACGGTAATTTGGATGAAGCATTGAATTATCTTTATCAAATCCCGGCGAATGATGAAAATTATATTGCTGCTTTAGTCAAAATTGCTGACTTATACCAATTTGAAGGTGATTTTGAAACAGCAATTTCTAAGTTAGAAGAAGCAAGAGAATTATCGGATTCTCCTCTGATTACTTTTGCTTTGGCTGAGTCCTACTTTGAACAAGGTGATTATTCAGCTGCCATTACCGAATATGCAAAACTTTCAGAACGCAAAATTTTACATGAAACAAAAATTTCTATTTATCAAAGAATTGGTGACTCTTATGCCCAATTAGGTAATTTTGAGAATGCCATATCATTTCTTGAAAAATCACTTGAATTTGATGAAAAACCGGAAACCTTGTATAAAATTGCTCTTCTTTATGGAGAAACTCATAATGAAACAAGAGCCATTGCTAATTTAAAACGATTAGAAAAAATGGATGTCGAATTTTTGAACTATGAATTAGCCTATGCCCAAACCCTAGAAGCTAATCAAGAATTTGAAGCTGCACTAGAAATGGCAAAGAAAGGGATGAAAAAAAATCCTAATGCCGTTCCTCTCTTACACTTCGCTTCAAAAATTAGTTTCAAACTTAAGGACAAAGCTGCAGCAGAACGTTATCTCATGGATGCTTTAAATTTACCAGAATTACATGACGAAACAGTCTTTTTGCTTGCTAATTTATACTTCAACGAAGAAGATTTTGAAGCTGTCATTAATCTCGAAGAGCTTTTAGAAGATGAACATTTATTAGCTAAATGGCTTTTTGCAGGAGCACATAAAGCTTTGGAAAATGATTCTGAAGCGGCTGCTTTGTATGAAGAACTCATTCAAACCAATCTGTCAGAGAATCCAGAGTTTTTAGAAGACTATATTGATTTTCTTAAAGAAATTGGTCAAATTTCTAAAACAGAACCAATTATTGAACAATATTTGGAACTTGTTCCGGATGATGAAAATATGAGAAATTTACTGACAGACTTAAAAAATAATTACTGACAAAGCTGTCAGTAATTATTTTTATTGTAAGCTAGAAATTTCACAAACTTGCGTCAAAATAATTGTAAAAGGTCCTATTATCTGATAAAATGATTGTGAAGTAATCCAAGAGATTATGAAATATGAATTAGAACAAATAGAGGTAAAATAAAAAATGTCTGAGAAACAATTTGGGGCAAACTTGGTTGTCGATAGTTTGATTAACCATAAAGTGAAATATGTATTTGGGATTCCAGGAGCAAAAATTGACCGGGTTTTTGATTTATTAGAAAATGAAGAAGGCCCTCAAATGGTCGTGACTCGTCATGAGCAAGGAGCTGCTTTCATGGCTCAAGCTGTTGGTCGTTTGACTGGCGAACCTGGTGTAGTAGTTGTTACGAGTGGGCCTGGTGTATCAAACCTTGCGACTCCGCTTTTGACCGCGACATCAGAAGGTGATGCTATTTTGGCTATCGGTGGACAAGTTAAACGAAGTGACCGTCTTAAACGTGCGCACCAATCAATGGATAATGCTGGAATGATGCAATCAGCAACAAAATATTCAGCAGAAGTTCTTGACCCTGATACACTTTCTGAATCAATTGCCAATGCTTATCGTATTGCAAAATCAGGACATCCAGGTGCAACTTTCTTATCAATCCCCCAAGATGTAACGGATGCCGAAGTATCAATCAAAGCGATTCAACCACTTTCAGACCCTAAAATGGGGAATGCCTCTATTGATGACATTAATTATTTAGCACAAGCAATTAAAAATGCTGTATTGCCAGTAATTTTGGTTGGAGCTGGTGCTTCAGATGCTAAAGTCGCTTCATCATTGCGTAATCTATTAACTCATGTTAATATTCCTGTCGTTGAAACATTCCAAGGTGCAGGGGTTATTTCACATGATTTAGAACATACTTTTTATGGACGTATCGGTCTTTTCCGCAATCAACCAGGAGATATGCTTCTGAAACGTTCTGACCTTGTTATTGCTGTTGGTTACGACCCAATTGAATATGAAGCTCGTAACTGGAATGCAGAAATTGATAGTCGAATTATCGTTATTGATAATGCCATTGCTGAAATTGATACTTACTACCAACCAGAACGTGAATTAATTGGTGATATCGCAGCAACATTGGATAATCTTTTACCAGCTGTTCGTGGATACAAAATTCCAAAAGGAACAAAAGATTATCTCGATGGCCTTCATGAAGTTGCTGAGCAACACGAATTTGATACTGAAAATACTGAAGAAGGTAGAATGCACCCTCTTGATTTGGTTAGCACTTTCCAAGAAATCGTCAAAGATGATGAAACAGTAACCGTTGACGTAGGTTCACTCTACATTTGGATGGCACGTCATTTCAAATCATACGAACCACGTCATCTCCTCTTCTCAAACGGAATGCAAACACTCGGAGTTGCACTTCCTTGGGCAATTACAGCCGCATTGTTGCGCCCAGGTAAAAAAGTTTATTCACACTCTGGTGATGGCGGCTTCCTTTTCACAGGGCAAGAGTTGGAAACAGCTGTACGTTTGAATCTTCCAATCGTTCAAATTATCTGGAATGACGGCCATTATGATATGGTTAAATTCCAAGAAGAAATGAAATATGGTCGTTCAGCAGCCGTTGATTTTGGCTATGTTGATTACGTAAAATATGCTGAAGCAATGGGAGCAAAAGGTTACCGTGCACATAGCAAAGAAGAACTTGCTGAAATTCTTAAATCAATTCCAGATACTACTGGACCAGTGGTAATTGACGTTCCTTTGGACTATTCTGATAACATTAAATTAGCAGAAAAATTATTGCCAGAAGAATTTTACTGATAAAAAACAAACAAATTGTGAAATAACAAAAATAAAAGAAGAAGTCCTTGAACACGTACGCGTTCAGGGACTTTTTTTGTGAAAATAACAGATGAAATCTTAAACAATTTTTGTGAAACTCCCCCTCAGTTTGTGAAAAATTGCCTATAATTTCCGAATAAAATAACATTTTACCACTCTAAGAGATGCTTCAAATTAGCCAAATCCCCTTTTTAGAGGATGTGGAAAACAACAAAAGAGGATGAGTATAAACAGATAAATTTTTTATCGGCTGAAAGAATTGAAGGTAATATAATATGAAGGTATTGTAAAATAAATATGTCCTTAACATCACTCATATTCATATACATAATATAATTATATTTATATTTATGTCAAAACCCATGATATATTATTTATGTTTGCGATAACTTTATATTTTAAATTTACTATTGAAAAATAGTAACATAAGCCATAATGTTTCGTGCACTATCAAAAAAATTAAATAGATTTATTTATCAATCTAAGCTTAGTGATTTAGTTAAGTGGAAATCTAAAAAATAATTTTATAAGATAGTAAAATTAGGAAGGCCAGAAAGTTTATGTCATTAATGGACTACGTTTTTTATGCTATAATATGGACAAGAAAATTTAGAGGCAACCAATGAAAAAGGGAAAACTAAAAATATATTTTGGCTATGCTGCTGGTGTTGGAAAAACATTTGCTATGCTCGAAGGGGCGCGTGAGGTTCAGGAATCTGGAATTGATGTTGTTTCAGGTTACATTGAACCTCATAATCGACCAGAGACCTCAAGATTAATTGAAGGGCTGGAAACCTTACCTTTAAAAAAAATAAATTATAAAGGAATTCAATTAAAAGAGTTCAATTTAGAAGAAGCTTTGATTCGTCGACCTCAGGTTATCCTAGTTGATGAATTAGCCCACACAAATTGCCATGGTTCAAGGAATAAGAAGAGATTTCAAGACATTGAAGAACTTTTGAAAGCAGGAATAGATGTTTTTACAAAAATAAATATTCAGCATCTTGAAGGTTTAAATGATGTAATTGAAAAAATAACTGGGATTATTGTTAATGAAAAAATTCCTGATTACATATTTGAAGAGGCTGATCAAATTGAGCTAATTGATATTGAACCCATTGATTTATTAGAACGACTAGATAAAGGAAAAATTTATCAGTTAAACAAAGTAAATCAAGCAAAAGCAAATTTTTTTACATTAGAAAAACTTATCGCCCTTCGGGAAATTGCTTTACGAAAAACTGCTGACCAAGTCAATAAGAGCGCTATTCGTAAAGCTCAAAATAAAAAAAGCATTTATGCAAAAGAACATGTTTTAGTATGTGTTTCAGCTTCACCCTCAGCCTCTCATGTTATTCATGCAGCGGCGAGACTTGCAGTTGCATTTAAAGCAGAATTTACGGCATTGTATATTGGTGATTTAGAAAATTCTTCCAAAGAAGAAAAAGATAGATTGAGACAGAATTTACGTTTAGCTGAACAGTTAGGTGCAAAAATATCTGTCCTTTACGGAGATAATGTTTCTAAGCAAATTGTCGAATATGCTAAAATTAGTCAAATATCAAAGCTGGTAATTGGTAAAAGTGTGCAAAGTTCATTTTGGAATAGGGAAAATATTGTAGATCTTATAAGTCAGGAAGCACCAGAACTTGATATCTATGTCATTCCTAATGCAAGGGGACAACAAAAAAATACTTCTGAAACTTTGTATAATTTTAAAAAAATCCGGTTTTCATTAAGTGATTTATTGAAAACAATACTGATGCTAGCTCTTGTCACTTCATGTGGGTTAGCCTTCAAATATTGGAACTTCAATGTTGCTAATATAATTATGCTTTATATTCTAGGAGTTCAGATTAATGCTATTTTTACAAAAGGAAGAATTTTTAGTCTCATTTCCTCAGTCTTATCTGTACTTTGCTTTAATTATTTTTTCACAGAACCTTATTACACTTTTGTAGCTTTTAGCTCTAATTATCCAATTACTTTCTTAATTATGTTGGCTGCTGGATTAATTACGTCGACATTAATCAAAAGAATTCAAGAACAAGTTCGAGTCTCTACGGAAAAATCATATCGAACAGAAGTACTTTTACAAACGAATAAAGATTTAGCACAGGTTGATTCGGTAGCAGAAATTCTAGAAGCAACAGTTCAACAGTTAAAAAAATTACTTGATCGAGATATTGTGATTTATCCAATCAAAGATAAAGTTTTAGGAGATGAATCATATTTTTCAACTAAGTCTTCTAAGTATAATTTAAAAAAATACCAGAATTTTAATGAGAGAGGTGTAGCTGAGTGGGTAATGCACAATAATAAACGTGCAGGAGCAACGACCAATACATTATCATCTGCTAATTACTTATATTTGTCAATTCGTGGGAAAAATCAATCTTTTGCGGTGATCGGTATCTTAATGAAGGATAAAAATGAGTTGGAAACATTTGAAAAATCTATAATTCTTGCTATATTAGGTGAAGCGGGATTAGCTTTAGAAAAAGAAATTCTTCGAGAAGTCCAACAAAAAAACGAAATTCAAATTGAGCAAGAACAGTTACGTGTAAATTTGTTACGTGCTATTTCGCATGATTTAAGAACTCCACTAACTAGTATTTCTGGACATGCAAAATTACTGATGAAAAATGATAGCACAATAAACAAACTTCAAATTCAAGAATTATCAGCTTATATCTATGATGATTCAATGTGGTTGATTAATTTAGTTGAAAATCTTTTATCTATCACAAGATTGGATGAAAAAATAGAATTAAAGTTGGAAGCAAATATTATTGATGAAGTAGTTGAAGAAGCACTTAAACATGTAGACAGGCATTTTGAACAGCATGAATTTAGTTTAAATTTAGCCGAAGAACTCTTAATGGCAAAAATGGATGTGGCTCTTATGATACAAGTGATTGTAAACTTGATTAATAATGCGGTGAAATATACGCCAATTAATTCTAAGATAAAACTACAAACCAAAAAATTTAATGATGAGTTAGTTCTTGAAGTTTCTGATAATGGGCCTGGGATTACTGATAAAGCCAAAGAAAGAATTTTTGATTTATTTTATACTGATGAAAATCGGCAAGTTGATTCTAAGCGTGGTTTAGGTTTAGGACTTTCTTTGTGTAAAAGTATTATTTTAGCACATGGAGGACAAATTTATGTTAAAGATAATCAGCCAAATGGAGCAATTATTGGTTTCAAATTACCTTTGGAGGAGGTTTTAATTTCTGATGAACAATGATGATATAAAAATATTGATTTGTGAAGATGATTTGTCAATTAATAAACTCTTATCTTTGACAATGGAGGTTGAAGACTATAATTATGTAGCCGTTCAAAATGGAAAGGAAGCGTTAAGAGAAATTATCTCTCAGCGCCCAAATTTACTAATTTTAGATTTAGGCTTACCGGATATGGACGGAAAAGAAATTATTTCTAAAGTTCGTGGATTCTCTCAACTTCCAATTATCGTAGTCAGCGCCAGAGGAGAAGATGCTGATAAAATTTCAGCTTTAGATGCTGGTGCGGATGATTATTTGACAAAACCATTTAGTACTGATGAACTTTTGGCTCGACTTAGGGTAAGTTTGAGAAGAGCTAAGTTTTCTGGAAATAATCAAAATTTACTGACAGAAGTAACAACTTTTACTAATGGCTGGTTGAAAATAAATTATTTATCAAAGTGTGTTTTTGTAAATGAAAAAGAGATTCATCTCACACCTATTGAGTACAAACTTCTTTGTTTATTAGCAGAAAATTTGGATCGTGTAATGACCTATAACTATCTTGTCAAAGAAATCTGGGGGTATTATGAGGAAGATTTTTCAGCACTTAGAGTATTTGCAAATACGCTACGTAAGAAGATTGAACTTGATTCCAATTATCCAAAGATGATACAAACACATATTGGCGTCGGCTATCGTATGATAAAAATTGACTAAAAAGTACTGACAGATTTGTCAGTACTTTTTTTATGAGAATCTTTAGATTATCTTTATACAAACAACCTAATCTTTACACTCTTTTTATTTTTCAAGTGTTAAAATAATTTCAACATCAAGGAGGAGGAAAATATTTTGATGGATTTATTAATGCTTGGAGGACTAGTAGTAAGTTTTTTACTAATTCTGGCTCTAATAGCTTGGTGTGACAAGCAAATTAAAGAAAATTAGAAAGAAGTTTTTAAAATGTTTATTATTTTAGGGATTATTATCATGTTATTGGCGATTTATCTCTTTTATGCTCTGATTTATCCAGAGAGGTTTTAGGGGGAACAAATGTTACAAATTATTTTCGTATTGGCAGTGGCCATATTATTAATGATACCTACAGGAAAATACCTTTATCACATAGCGACAGATCAAAAGACCTTTGCAGATCCGGTCATGGATAAATTTGATGGCTTTATATATAAATTGATTGCTATGAAAAAGCATCCAATGACTTGGAAAAAATACGCGCTATCTCTAGTATTAACAAATGCTGTAATGGTTTTTATTGGTTATTTAATTTTGAGAATTCAAGAAATTCCCTTTCTAAATCCTAACCATATTGGGGCAATGGAGCAAAGTCTAAGTTTTAATACAGTAATTTCATTTATCACTAATACTAACTTACAAAACTATTCTGGAGAGTCTGCCCTTTCCTATATGAGTCAAATGATTGTCATTACCTTTATGATGTTCACATCAGCAGCTTCTGGTTTTGCAGCCTCAATGGCTTTCATTCGAGGATTGTCTGGAAAATACAAAGATATGGGAAATTTCTATTATGATTTTGTACGAGTAATTACTCGTGTATTACTTCCATTTTCTATTATTGGCGCTTTATTATTGATATCACAAGGCGTACCTCAGACATTAGTACATAATTTAACAATTACAACCCTTGAAGGGAAAATGCAAGATATTGCTCTAGGCCCAGTGGCAGCTCTTGAAATCATAAAACATTTGGGAACAAATGGTGGCGGATTTTTTGCGGCAAATTCGGCAATGCCCTTTGAAAATCCAAATATTATTACAAATATAATTGAAATGCTATCAATGATGTTATTACCTGGTTCGATATTATTTGCGTTTGGATATATGGTTTCAGATAGTCATCAAGAAAATAAATTATTAAATTCTCAATTAAAAAGTAAAAGAAGATTTTTCTTAGGAAAAGAGGCTCGACCATTATTTATCGTGATGAGTGTTTTATTTTTAATCGGGCTTACAATAATTATTTGGGCTGAGTTCAAAGGTAATCCTATTTTACAGCACCTAGGCTTAAGTCAAGCTATGGGTAACATGGAAGGGAAAGAAACTAGATTTGGCACAAATATGTCAGCTTTATTTACCGAAATTACTACTGCTTTCACAACAGGTTCTGTAAATAACATGCATGATAGTCTGGCACCATTAAGTGGTGGTATTGCCATGATTAATATGATGCTTAATCTTGTTTTTGGAGGAAAAGGCGTTGGATTAATGAATATGATTCTCTACGTTCTTTTGACAGTATTCATCTGTGGTTTAATGATTGGCCGAACTCCTGTTTACTTAGGGAAAAAAATTGAAGGAAAAGAAATGAAATTGACTGCTCTAGCAATTATCATACACCCTTTAATTATTTTAAGTTTTACGGCACTAGCCGTTTCTGTTTCCGCGGGTATTGCTGGAGTATCCAATCCTGGCTTTCACGGTTTATCGCAAATTGTTTATCAGTATACATCTTCGGCGGCGAACAACGGTTCGGGTTTTGAGGGGTTAAAAGATAATACCGCTTTTTGGAATATTACGACAGGAGTTGCTATATTTTTAGGCCGATATCTCACTCTAATTATTCAACTTGCGATTGCTTCATCATTAATGATGAAAAGGTCGGTAAATAATTCTGTAGGTTCACTTAAAACAGATAGTGGAACTTTCACCGTCGTTCTATTTGTAATAGTGATTGTAATATCAGCATTAACATTTTTACCAGTTTTGGTTCTTGGACCAATCGCTGAATCTTTAACATTATGAGGCTTATGATGATTTCTAAAAATAAAAAACTATTGAATCAAGAGATTCTAAAAAGTTCTATCAAAGGAGCTTTTATCAAACTTAATCCAGCATATATGATAAAAAATCCAGTCATGTTTGTCGTTGAGGTTGGATTTACTATTACATTAATTCTATCTATTTTTCCTAACTTATTTGGGACAGTTCAATCGTCAAGTCAAATTTATAATATAATTGTGACTTTAATCTTATTCTTAACAATTCTTTTTGCTAATTTTGCAGAATCTGTCGCTGAAGGCAGAGGAAAAGCTCAGGCGGAGAGCTTGAAAAAAACGCAAAAAAATATGAAAGCAAGAATTATTAATAAAGATAAAGCTACTAATCAGATTAAGGAAACTATTATTGATGCAATTGAGTTAAAAAAAGATGATTTAGTTCTAGTTAAAGCAGGTGAATTGATACCAAGTGATGGAGAAGTGATTGAAGGAATTGCTTCCGTCGATGAATCGGCAATAACAGGAGAATCTGCTCCTGTTGTAAAAGAATCTGGTGGTGACTTTGCCTCAGTAACAGGAGGAACAACTGTTTCAAGCGACTGGCTCAAGATAAAAATCACTTCTAGTTCAGGAGAATCATTTCTTGATAAAATGATTTCTCTTGTTGAAGGAGCCTCACGGAAAAAAACGCCAAATGAAATAGCATTAAATACTCTACTTGTGAGTTTAACTATTATTTTCTTAATAGTTATTGTGACACTCTACCCCATTGCTTCTTTTGTTCATGTGAAGTTAAGTGTAACGACACTCATTGCCTTAACGGTCTGCTTAATTCCAACAACAATTGGTGGCTTACTATCGGCAATTGGGATCGCTGGAATGGATAGAGTGACACGTTTTAATGTGATTGCAATGTCTGGTAAAGCAGTTGAAGCCAGTGGTGATGTGGATACTATGATTTTAGATAAAACGGGAACAATTACATTTGGTAATAGAATGGCCGCAAAATTTCTTCCAGTAAACGGTGTTTCTTTAGAAGAATTGACAGAAAATGCTGTTTTAACTTCATTGAAAGATGAAACACCAGAAGGCAAGTCTATTATTAGATTAGCAGAAGAACAAGAAGATAAGGACTTTATGACTCCAGCTGAAATGACTTTTGTAGAGTTCACCGCTCAAACAAGAATGAGTGGAGTTGATTTTCCGACAGGAAAGACAATTCGCAAAGGAGCAACAGATGCTGTGATTGATTATATTCAACAACAAGGAGGGGGAGTTCCTAATGATTTGAAGAGAATTACCGATGAAATATCTTCGGTAGGCGGCACCCCATTGGTAGTTTCAGAAGATTCAAAGATTCTGGGAGTTATCTATTTAAAAGATACAATAAAGCCAGGATTGGTAGAACGGTTTGCTCGTTTACGTGAAATGGGAATTAAAACAATTATGTGTACTGGTGATAATCCTTTGACGGCCGCAACGATTGCTCAAGAAGCTGGGGTTGATAGTTATATCGCTGAATGTAAGCCAGAGGATAAAATCAAAGCAATAAAAGTTGAACAAAACGATGGAAAAGTTGTTGCAATGACAGGGGATGGAACTAATGATGCACCAGCACTAGCACAAGCTGACGTTGGTATTGCAATGAATTCAGGGACAAGTGCGGCCAAAGAAGCAGCAAATATGGTAGATTTAGACAGTGATCCGACTAAAATTCTTGATATTGTAGAGATTGGTAAACAACTTTTAATTACAAGAGGAGCACTAACAACATTTTCTATTGCCAATGATATCGCCAAATATTTTGCGATTATTCCCGCAATGTTTATGCTTGCTATTCCACAAATTCATGTTTTAAATATCATGAATCTTGCAACGCCTTCCAGTGCAATATTATCAGCATTAATTTTTAATGCAATAATCATTCCACTTTTAATCCCTCTAGCAATGAAGGGCGTAAAATATAAACCACAGCATTCGGATAAAATGCTGACACATAATATGTTAGTTTATGGTTTAGGAGGAGTTATTGCCCCATTCATTGGAATAAAAATTATTGACTTAATCATTGCTCCGTTATTGCACATGATCGGTCTTTAATGCTAAAAGGAGAAGTGATGAGAAAAATATTTAAAGAATTAAAAACACCTTTTCTAGTTACAGTGGTTTTTACAGTGATTTGTGGTCTTTTCTATCCATTGCTCATAACAGGTCTGGGACAAAGTATCTTTCCCTATCAGGCTAATGGTAGTCTTATCGTTAATAAGGGGAAAGTGATAGGATCTGAATTAATTGGTCAACAGTTTTCTGATCAAGAATTCATGAAGGGACGTCCCTCAGCTGTTAATTATAATACTTATACTGCAAAAGAAAAATCTGAGGGTAAATATTTGGGAGTGGCTTCAGGTTCTCAAAATTTATCACCTAGTAATCCCTTACTAAAAAAACGAGTAGAGAGTGATTTAAAAAACTTTCTAAATAATAATCCGAGCATAAATAAGAAAGATATTCCTACAGATTTATTGACATCATCAGGTTCAGGCCTTGATCCTAGCATTAGCCAACAGAGTGCCCTGATTCAAATTCCTCAAATTTCGAAGTCTACAGGTATAAGCGTAGATAATTTGAAAAAAATTATTGATAAAAATACTCAAAATAAAACTTTAGGATTTCTAGGTGAAAAAACAGTCAATGTATTAAAAGTTAATCTTGAAATTTACAATCAATTAAGTGAAAAAAGTGATTAATAACGTAAAAAAAGAAAAACTATAAATCACTATGATTTATAGTTTTTTTTGATATCTCTTTTTATAAAAATAGTATGGAAAGATTTTAAGACTATCTTTCCAATTGTATACTTCTAAAAGTAAGCATTTACGGATGGTAACATAAAAAGTAAGAAGTTTTAAATTAGCGATAAATTAAGCCAAAAATGATTTAGAATAAACAATTAGATAACAGAAAATCAACGGTCTTGGTTTATGAGAAATATTTTGGTGAGAATTATTCTAAGGAACCCTTTCAAAGAAGCTAAAAAATACCAGTGAAGTATTAACAATTTTTGAAATTTCTATCGAAAAAATTAATGGATTAGGACATGAAATGGAATAAAATCGTTTGGTTCAATTAACATATATATAAAACATGTTGGCAAAAAAAATAAAAAAATGTATAATATAGAGTACATGTAATTAATGTAACATTTTTATAATTAAAAAAAGTCTGATGAATAAAGTATTTAAACAGTCAGTGGTTTAAATATCATGATGTTCCGTAACATATTATAATGAGACTCCGAAAAATTAAGATTTTTCGGAGTCTTTTTGTGCTGAAAAATACATAATATGCCACTTATGATTCGTTACGATTCCCATACCATGACTTTTATTTACTTAATTGTTTTATTTTAAATACCTTTTTTTTTTCAGTATTTTTGTAAATGCTGTTTTAAGCGAATTGTTCATATATAAGTATAACAGAACAGTCACAGTACTTTCCGAAAAATCTTAATTTTTCTGAAAATTAGATTTTGATATTTTGAAAGGAAAAACGATGGAAGAAAGTATATTTTATAAGAGAGTTAGAAAGCTAGCGACTGATTTAGGAAAATCATTTAATCAAATCGAAAAAGAATTAGGATATTCTCGAAATGCCTTAAGTAATTATAAAACACAAACCATGCCATCAGCCATTCGGTTATTAGAGTTAGCAGAGTATTTTGATGTAACACCAAGATATTTACTAGGGATGGATAAAATTTGTTCAAAAAATCATGAAGAAAGAGATTTTGCAGAGTTTCTTTTTAAAAGTCTTGATAAAAATCAAAAAATTGAAATATGTAAGTTTTCGCAAACCTGGATGTTGCAAGAATTAAAGGAGGAACAATCTCACAATTAAAAAGAATTTAGAGATTGTATGGAGTTTATTTATTATGATAATAAAAAATAAGATGGTAAAAAGACTTATAAGTACTTTTTTAATGTCATTATTGCTTACATCAATGATGTTAGTAATTGGAGCTGGAAAGGTTTATGCTCAAGGTTCAGTTTCGAGTACGAGTCTACAGGTCTCTGCCGATGGTTCTGATTACTATATCATAGGTTCTGACTTTTATAATCACTTCGTTAGGCCTACAACCGTTGACTTAGCGAAAAATAAAGTTGTTTATAATAAACAGATACTAACAGTATATAATGGCAGAATAGATAAATGGAAAATGTCTTTCTTGAATCAGGATTCATCAGGAAAATCCTGGTTCAAATTTTTATCTTATCCAGAAGCAACTAAAGGAGACATAAAAATTACTTATACAACGGATGGGATTAACTATTCTGATAGTAAACCAAGTCTAGAACAGCTCAAAGGCTACATGGTCGAGCTTCTTAAACCAATTGTATATCCAGATGATGCAATTAACCAAGAGAATGATATAGAGGTTTCTTTTCAACTTTCTCCTGATACTGATTACATATTGAGCAATTCCAATTTAAATAAACAGTTTATTCCTTTTAGCGGAGAGTACTGGTTACAAAATTATAGTCCTTATCCCTTTTTTACTGATCGAAATCAACTCCAATTCGTATACCCAGATTATTCTAAAGGAGTAATGGTGAAGTATGTTGATGAGGAAGGAAATGAAATTCATGATCCACAAACTATTAGTGGTTCAAAAGGAGATGTTTATGACGCCAGTACAGATCAGTACAAATTGGTCTTAGATGGTTACACATTAAACACATCTAAACTACCACAAAATAGTATAGGAAATTTTAAAGAAGCGCTTCAAACAGTCACTTATGTTTATTCTAAAAATCCAGTGGTTGCAGCTGATGTGACAGTAAGATATGTAGATATAGAGAATAATCCTATTTCAGAAGATATCATTTTACAAGGAAATATTGGTGAAAACTATTATACTGATAAAAAAATATTAAAGATTATACTCTAAAAGAAGTTCAAGGAAATTCATCAGGTCTGTTTTCAGAAAAGGTACAAACAGTTACTTATATATACAAAAAAAATGAGTTACCTATTGCTACAGGAAAAGTTGTTGTAAAATATATAGATACAGATGGAAAATCAATTTTAAAAGATGTTGTTAGAACTGGAACTGTTGGGGAAGATTATATAACTGAAGAAAAAAATATTTCTGGTTATACTTTTCAAGGAATTCGAGGTAATTCAAAAGGTAAATATACGGATAAAATTCAGACCATAACTTATGTTTATACTAAAAATCATATTATAAAACCAAAAGATGAATTAGTAAATTCTGGAACAAAAATAATAAATAAAACTAATCCAAAAGTTAAAAACTCCAGTTCTGAAAAATCCCAAAAACTACCTGAAACTGGTGAAAACAAAAAAAGGAGTATATTGTTTTTCATTAATGGACTCACTCTTATAACTTTAGGGTCAACTATTATAGTATTTCGACATAAAAAAGAATAAATAAAAGGCTATCAAAGGCCTTTTTATTATTAATAGTCGAATATTGCTTACTGATTATGTTATGATAGAAAGATACAATTGGAGGAAGAAATAAATATATATGGTTCAGCTATCAGAATTAGCATCAGCACTTAATCAAACAGAAAGTAAGGGAGTATTTTCTAAACATCCTAAAGGTTTCGGATTTGTTCATCCAGAAGACGCAACAGATAAAACAAATGATATCTATATCGGTAAAAATGATACTAAATTTGCGATGGATGGGGATAAAGTTACCGTTAAAGTTACCTATCCTAAAACTGAAAAACGCGGTGCAAGTGGACAAATTACTAAAATAAATGAACGAGCCGTAGTTGATACGGTCGGGACTTACCGTTCTTTGTCAAATCGTCAAGTCAAAGCATTAGGATACAAAGGAAGAATAGAACTCTATAATGATCGAATTTCTGATACTTTATATATCAAACAACCATTATCAGGGGTTCAAGAAGAAGATGTAGTAAGTCTTAAAATAACCCAATATCCAACCGATACCAAGACATTTGAAGGAAAAATTACAGGTATTATTGGACATAAAGGCGAAGTAGGACTAGATATTTTAGAAGTGCTTTGTGCTATGAAAATTCCACAAGAGTTCTCTTCTGAAACTTTAGCTGAGGCTGAGGCATTTTCCGAAAAATTAACTGATTCAGATTTGCAAGATCGTGAAGATTATCGGAATGAAATTACCTATACCATTGATGGAGATGATTCTAAGGATTTGGATGATGCCATCCACGTTAAAAAATTATCAAATGGACATTTTGAATTAGGAGTCCATATCGCTGACGTCAGTCATTATGTGACTGAGGGTTCTTCTTTAGATGAAGAAGCCTACTCACGCGCAACATCAGTCTATGTAACTGACCGAGTTGTTCCGATGTTGCCTGTTAAGTTATCCAATAATTTGTGTTCACTCAATGAAGCTAAAGAGCGACTAACAATGTCTTGTCTAATGGAAATTGATGACAAAGGTAAGATTGTCAGTTATAAAATATCACCTTCAGTCATAAAAACAACTTATCGAATGACTTATAATAATGTCAATAAAATGATTCATCAAGGACAAGAAGGTCATAGAGAAGCCCTTGAAAACTTCTATAAAATTACCGATTCGATTAAAGTGGCCGTTGAACTTCATGAAATTCTTGAAACAATGCGAAAAGACAGAGGAATGATTGAATTTGACGAGAGTGAAGCAAAAATTATTTTAGATGAAAAAGGTCATCCAATCGAAATTGTAAAACGTGATCGTGATACTGCAGAACGAATGATTGAATCCTTTATGTTGATGGCAAATGAAACTGTTGCCCTTGATTTTCAAAAGAAAAAACTACCTTCCTTATATCGAGTTCACGATAACCCTAAAGAGAAAGCTTTTGCTAAATTGATGGAAGCTGCTGCTAATGCTGGTTTTTCCTTGAATTCAGATTCTCATCAAGCCATTAATTTCTTTGCTGATGAAATTAAAGGAACAAGTTCTGAAAAGGCATTGACTTATCAACTTCGACATACGATGTCAACAGCGGTTTACTCTGAAAAAAATACAAAACATTTTGGGCTCGCAGCGACTAACTATACGCATTTCACAAGCCCAATTAGACGTTATCCTGATTTAATCATCCATCGTTTATTGCATTTATATCCTTCTGACCATTCTAACCGTACTAAAGACGAGTGGAAAGAACGTTTACCTGAAATTGCTAGCCATTCTTCTGATATGGAACACCGTGCGGTCGTCACTGAACGAATTATTGATGCAATGAAAAAAGCAGAATATATGTCAGAGCGGATTGGAGAAGTTTACACTGGTACAATTACAGGCCTACAAAAATTTGGAATCTTTGTTGCATTAGATAATACAGTTGAAGGTTTAATTCGTGTACCTAATTTACATACTGGGACTACGGAAGAACTTGAATTTGATGAAGAAGCAAGTATTTTTACAGGAAAAAAATCAGAAACAGTCTATCAAATAGGACAAGAAATAAAAATTCGTGTTATTGCTGCTAATAAACGAAAAGGAACAGTTGATTTTGAACAAATTGCTCCTGAATAAATCCAGTCTACTATTATGTCGAATAAATAAAGGACTAATAAGATAAATTAAACTATTGAAATTTAAATATTTTTGAGTAAAATACCAGTATTTACTGGTATTTTTATTATGCTAAATAACAACATAGATATTTTATTAAAATAAATGTTGACTTTTAAAAACATAAGTATTATAATTCAGATAATTAAGAATTGACAAACAAGAGATGAAAGAGTAGTCTTAGGTATCAGTTGAGAGAGCCTTGTTGCTGAGAAAAGGTCTGATAATGGGATGAACCACACTCATCGCTATCTTACTCACATTATTATGTGAGCGTTAGCTGCGTTAATGCTAAGTTGTTATAACTTACCGAGGTCACTTTTGTGAAAAAGTGATAAATTAAGGTGGAACCACGATTAAACCGTCCTTTAAGCCAAGTGCTTTTAGGCGTTTTTTTATATTATCTTTCTATTCTCGAAAGGAGAAATCTATGAGTTGGCAAAATAATCTTCGGTCAGTAAGTCCCTATAT
Source organism: Lactococcus sp. EKM203L (assembly GCF_011800585.1). Lineage (NCBI taxonomy): Bacteria > Bacillati > Bacillota > Bacilli > Lactobacillales > Streptococcaceae > Lactococcus > Lactococcus sp. EKM203L. The sequence goes on along the minus strand of NZ_JAALEQ010000009.1, from coordinate 43,696 downwards.
TGCAGGTGAACAACCTGAACTTACTGACATGATCAAATTAAACACTAACGAAAATCCATATCCGCCCACTAGTGTAGCTCAATTATTTAATGAACGTTATAAGACAAAAAATTTGCGTCTTTACCCAAGTACTGACGCGAAAAGTTTAAGAAAAAAATTGGCCGAATATCATCATTTAGAAGTTGAACAGGTTTTTATTGGAAATGGCTCTGACGAAGTTTTGTCACTTAGTTTTCTGACTTTTTTTAATAGTCAAAGCCCTTTATTAATGCCTGACATTACTTATTCTTTTTACCCTATTTATTGCGAACTCTATCGAATTCCCTTTCAAAAAGTTCCTGTGGATGATGATTTTAAAGTTTCAATAAAAGATTATTGTATTGAAAATGGTGGAATTGTGATTGCAAATCCTAATGCTCCAACGGCTTTGGCGCTAAATCTTAAAGATATAGAAGAAATTCTGAAAAAAAATCAAAACTCAATTGTCTTGATTGATGAAGCCTATATTGATTTTGGCGGTGAAACATGTCTTCCTTTGCTTAAAAAATACGATAATTTAGTAGTGGTTCAAACTTTTTCTAAATCACGGAGTTTGGCAGGAATTCGTTTGGGTGTAGCTTATGGCTCTGCTGAAGCAATTTCTCATTTGTATGATGTGAAAAATTCATTTAATTCCTATCCAATTGATAGTTTGGCACAAATTATTGGAGAAGCAAGTTTAATGGATGAACATTATTTTCAAAAAAACATTCAGAAAATCATTAAGACAAGAGAAGTTTTTAAAGATAATCTGGTTAATTTAGGATTTGAAGTGACTGATTCAAAGGCTAACTTTGTTTTTGTTCATCATCCAAAAGTAAAAGCAGAAGAACTTTTTAAGGCGCTTTATGAGGCAAAAATTATTGTCAGGCATTGGAATCAACCACGGATTGATGATTGGTTACGGATAACTATTGGAACTAATAAAGAAATGAACAAAGTGATTGAATTTTTAAAAGGCTATTTAAAAAAGAATGAGGAAATTGACGAATGGAAAAAATAAATTATCTGCTTCCTGAAGAATCGGCAGAAATGACCTTGAATCAAGTTAAAAGTCTACGGCAGATAGAAGGGCGTTTAAGAAAATTATTTAGCTTGAAAAATTATCAGGAAGTCATGCCCCCAAGCTTTGAATATACACAACTCTATACAGCACTTGAAAGTAATGGAAAAACTTTTAATCAAGAAAAAATGTTTCAGTTTATCAATCATGAGGGACAATCAATTACACTTCGTTATGATTTTACACTTCCTTTAGTTAGACTCTATTCGCAAATCAAGGATTCTACTAGTGCCCGTTATTCATATTTTGGAAAAATATTTAGAAAAGAAAAACGGCATAAAGGTCGTTCAACGGAAAATTATCAGATTGGTATTGAACTTTTTGGTGAATCAGCCGATAAGTCAGAATTAGAAATTCTTAGTTTAGCCCTTCAAGTGATTGAACAGTTAGGTTTGAATAAAACGGTCTTTGAAATAGGCTCAGCAAAATTTTTTCAACGTTTATGTCATTTAGCTGACGGTTCAACAGAGTTACTTACAGAACTTTTACTCAAGAAAGATTTGAGTGGTCTTAATGCTTTTATCGAAAAAAATAATTTTTCTAAGGAATTAAGAGAACTTTTGAAAGAAATATTTATTACTAATGAGTTATCAAGGTTGGAAAATTTAGTGACAAATACAAAAGATGATGTGCTCATTTCTTCCTTTGATCAGCTCAAAGAATTTTCAGAGAAACTTTCAATGATTAAACCGATTATCATTGATTTGGGAATGGTTCCTAAAATGGATTATTATACTGATTTAATGTTTAAAGCTTACAGTTCAGCAGCGAATCAACCTATTTTATCAGGTGGAAGATATGACCAACTATTAAGTAATTTTCAAGAAGAGGCGGTTGCCATTGGTTTTTGTTGTCATATGGATACTATTTTAAAGGCACTGGAAAGACAAGAATTGGAGGAAGACAATGATTAAAATTGCCATAACTAAAGGTCGAATCCAAAAACAAGTCACCAAACTTTTAGAAAATGCGGACTATGATGTTGAACCAATTCTAAATCTAGGACGTGAATTACAAATTAAAACGAAAGATGATTTACAAATCATTTTTGGAAAAGCTAATGATGTCATTACTTTTTTAGAACATGGAATTGTTGATATTGGCTTTGTTGGTAAAGATACGCTTGATGAAAATGATTTTGATGATTATTATGAATTATTGGATTTAAAAATTGGGCAGTGTATTTTTGCCCTTGCTTCCTATCCTGACTTTTCAAATAAAAATTTTCAAAGACGTAAACGAATTGCTTCAAAATATCCAAGAGTGACAAAAAAATATTTTGCTCAAAAGCAAGAAGATATTGAAATTATCAAGTTGGAAGGTTCTGTTGAGCTTGGACCAGTTGTTGGTTTAGCTGATGCAATTGTTGACATTGTCGAAACAGGAAATACTTTATCTGCAAATGGTTTAGAGGTCATTGAAAAAATCAGTGACATTTCAACACGGATGATTGTCAATAAATCTAGTTTCAAATTTAAAAAAGATAAAATTATAGAAATGGTGGAGAGGTTAGAAGATGCTCAAACAAATTGATTATCAAGGAAAGCTTGAAGAAATTGCTGAAAAATTTCAAGGTCGAAAAACAGAAGTATCAAAAGAAGTTAATAAAACTGTTCAACAGATTGTAGCAGACATTCAAAAAAATGGAGATACTGCCTTATTTAACTATGCCAAAAAGTTCGACGGTTATGATGTGAATACTAGTAATTTACTGGTCACGCGCATGGAACGTGAAGCAGGACTAGAACAAATTGATGAGGATTATTTTAGAATTCTTAGACGCACCAAATCACAAATCGAAGAATTTCATAAGCACCAACTGGGAAATTCATGGAATATTTTTAAGGAAAATGGTGTTATCATGGGACAAATTGCGCGTCCTCTGGAACGTGTTGCTCTCTATGTTCCCGGAGGAACGGCTGCATATCCCTCAACAGTCATTATGAATGCTGTTCCAGCGCTTTTAGCAGGCGCCAAAGAAATTATTATGATTACTCCAGTTAAAGCTGATGGAAAAGTAAATCCAAATATTTTAGCAGCTGCTGAAGTTTGTGGAATAGAAACAATCTATAAAGTGGGTGGAGCACAAGGTGTTGCCGCCGTTGCGTATGGGACAGAATCTATTCCCAAAGTTGATAAGATTGTCGGACCCGGAAATATTTTTGTGGCTACAGCTAAGAAAATCTGTTATGGGGTGGTAGATATTGATATGATAGCCGGTCCGTCAGAAGTTCTAGTTATTGCTGACAAAACTGCCAATCCAAAATATATCGCTGCTGATTTAATGGCGCAAGCAGAACATGATAAACTTGCGTCAGCGATTCTAGTGACGACTTCTGAAAAACTCGTTCAACAAGTAGATGAGGAATTAAATAGACAAGTTCAAAATTTGGAACGTCGTGAAATCATTGAAAGTTCCATCAGGAATTACGGTGGAGCCATTGTTGTAAAAAATATTGATGAAGCCTTTGATGTTTCCAATCAGCTGGCTCCAGAACATTTAGAAGTTTTGACTAGTGAACCTTTAACCCAACTTCCAAAAATCAAAAATGCTGGCTCAATTTTTCTTGGAGAGTATACGCCAGAACCGCTAGGCGACTATATGTCAGGAAGCAATCATGTCTTACCAACTGGAGGAACAGCCAAATTTTACTCTGGTTTGGGTGTCTATAATTTCATAAAATATTCAACTTATAGCTATTATCCTAAAGAAGTTTTGGCTGACTTTAAAGAGGATGTTGAGACATTTGCAAAATCAGAAGGATTGACGGCTCATGCTAACTCAATTTCTGTGAGATTTGATGAAATGTAATACTTGAGACAAGATTTTCAAAATTTATTGGTCAAGGCGTGAGGAGCCACATGGATTTTAAAATATTGAATAAGAAAAATAGTAGGGAGAAAAACATGACAAAACAAGAAAATTATTACGCAGAAGTTTTCGAAAAACCGTGGGGTCGGATGTTCTATGACTTACTTTTTCCACAGCTCCTACCAAATTTGACAAAAGATTCAAAAATTCTGAGTTTCGGCTCTGGATTTGGACGGACGGAAACATTTTTGGAGGAACAGGGATTTGAAGTCACGGGCTATGAGCCTGATGTAGAAAAGCTCGAGATGATGTCTGACCAAACTTTTCGTCAGTTGACAGGAACTTTTGACGACTTTGCAGAAACTGTTAAAAATGAGCGTTACGACGTGATTCTCATTCACAATGTTTTAGAATACGTCCTCGACCGAAAAGTCGTGTTGGAATTGCTCTTGTCACTTTTGACAGATGGTGGCACGCTTTCTATTGTCAAGCACAGCAAGTACGGTAGCATGATAGAAATGGCAGCAGGACGTGATAATCCGCGGGCAGCGCTTGATGTTTATGAAAGTGAAGCTGTCGCTTCGCACAACCACGGCGATATCCTAGTTTATGACGATGATTGGCTGACAGATTTTGTGGCAAATTACAAACTGAAACTCCAAGAAAAATTTGGAATTCGTCATTTTTACGGTATTTCACAAAACGCAGAAATCAAAGGAACAGACAACTGGTATCAACCCATGCTTAAGTTAGAGCAAAAAGTAGCGAAAGACCAAACGCTGTATCCAGTCGCACGATTACATCATTTGATATTTAAAAAAACTAAGGAGAAGCTGTTATGACACGCATATCACACATCACGCGTAATACCAAAGAAACACAAATCGAACTTTCCATCAATCTTGACGGCACAGGTCAAGCGGACATTAGTACAGGTATTGGTTTTCTCGACCACATGCTGACACTTCTCACCTTTCACAGCGATTTTGACTTAAAAATCATAGGACATGGGGATCATGAAACAGTAGGGATGGACCCGCACCATCTCATTGAAGATGTTGCGATTGCTCTTGGCAAATGTATCAGCGAAGCATTAGGTAATAAGCTCGGTATTCGACGTTATGGAAGTTTTACCATTCCAATGGATGAAGCTTTGGTGACTTGTGATTTAGATATTAGTGGACGACCTTATTTGGTATTTCATGCTGATTTATCAGGAAATCAAAAACTTGGTGGCTATGATACAGAAATGACTGAAGAATTTTTTCGTGCCCTTGCTTTTAATGCTGGTATTACTTTACATCTGAACGAACATTATGGGCAAAATACGCATCATATTATTGAAGGCATGTTTAAATCTACAGCGAGAGCGCTAAAACAAGCTGTAAGTATTGATGAAGCGAAAGTTGGAGAAATACCGAGCAGTAAGGGAGTGTTATGACGAATCCAAAAGAATTAAGTATTAATATTGAAAAATTTCCTGAAGCACTTCACAATACGCTAAAAGATGCAAAAATTTATGATAGCAGTTCCTCTCCTGAAGCTCAAGTGTTATTCATTGATAAGAAAGATGGATATTATTTAAAAATAGCTTCATCAAAAACTTTAGAGCGAGAAGCTGAAATGACTGCTTATTTTCAAAAGAAAAAGTTAGGTTTAGGATATATTTCTTATTTATCAGGACAATCCCAAGATTTTTTACTCAAGAAAAAAATTCAAGGAGATAATTATTTGACTAAAAAATATCTTAATAATCCAAAACGTCTGTGTGATAGTCTTGCTGAAAATCTACGATTTCTTCATGAACAAAATTTTGAGGATTGTCCCATATTAGACCATTCTGAACGTTATTTGAAGAAAGTCGAAAAGAACGCAAGTATAAAGCATTCAAATCTAGATTTTGTCAATAATTATAATATCCGAACAACAGAAGAAGCTTATGATTATATAGAAAATAAAAAATTGCTATTAAAGAATGATACGCTTTTACATGGAGATTATTGTTTACCTAATATAATCCTAGACAATTGGAAGTTCAAAGGCTTTATTGATTTGGATTGTGCAGGTGTTGGCGACCGACATATTGACCTCTTTTGGGGTGCATGGACGCTTAATTTTAATATTGGTACTGATCAATATCGTGACCGATTTTTTGATGCTTATGGTCGGGATAGAATCGATGTTGATCGTTTGAAATTGGTTGGCTGCTGTGAGGTTTTTGGTTAAATTGAATTTTAGTATATTTTGATATTGAAAGGAGCATTATGAAAAAAATTGTTATCATCGACTACAATATCGGAAATCTTCAAAGTGTACAGGCCGCATTTTTACGATTGGGACAAGAAACAGTGATTTCAAGAGGTTTAGAGGAAATTCGTAAAGCAGATGCACTTATTCTTCCAGGAGTTGGGGCTTTTCCTACAGCAATGAATAATTTAAAAAAGTTTAATTTGATTGAACTTATACAAGAACGAGCTGCTGCTGGAATACCAATATTGGGAATTTGTTTAGGGATGCAAGTGCTTTTTGAAAAAGGATACGAGATAGAAGAAAGACAAGGTCTTGGACTTTTAAAGGGAGAGGTAATTCCAATCAAAACTAATGAGAAAATTCCGCATATGGGATGGAATCAATTAAACCTGGCTAAAACCAGTCCAACAACTCATTATTTGTCTGATAATGATGAGGTCTATTTTGTCCATTCTTATCAGGCGACTTGTCCTGATGATGAACTCATTGCCTACACCACTTATGGCGAAGTAAAAATTCCGGCAATTGTTGGAAAAAATAATGTGATAGGCTGTCAATTTCACCCTGAAAAGAGTGGAGAAATTGGCAGAAAGATACTAAAAGCATTCTTGGAGGAAATTTAAATGAAGATTATTCCAGCAATTGATTTGCAAAATGGTGAAGCCGTGCGTCTCTACAAAGGAGATTATGATAAGAAAACGGTCTATTCAAAAAATCCCCTTGAAATTGCTCAAAAATTTGAAAGAATGGGAGCGACTGACCTCCATTTGGTTGATTTAGATGGTGCTAAGATAGGACAAACTCGTAATTTAGAGCTTGTGCGAAAAATAAAAGATGAAACAAGATTGAAAATCGAAATTGGTGGTGGAATTAGAGATTTCGATACAGTTAGAATGTATCTTGAACAAATTGGTGTGGAACGAGTGATTTTAGGAACCGCAGCAGTAGAAAAGCCTGATTTTCTTAAGGAATTATTAATTAAATATGGTCCAAGCAGAATCGTTGTTGGAGTTGATATTAGAGAGGGTTTTGTATCAACAAGTGGTTGGTTAGAAAAAACAAGTCTTCCTTACCTGTCATTTTTAAAAAAATTAGAGAGAATAGGGGTTAAAACCACTATTATTACTGATATCTCCAAAGACGGAACACTGACAGGTCCAAATTTTAAACTTTATGATGAAATTTCAAAGGAAAATTCCCTAAACGTGATTATTTCTGGAGGTGTAAAGGATAATTCTGATATTCAACGTGCAACTCGTTCTGACTTCTATGGAATTATCGTTGGGAAAGCTTACTATGAGGGGAAAATTAATCTTGAAAAGGAGTTCAGGAATGCTAACTAAAAGAATCATCCCTTGTCTTGATATTAAAAATGGTAAGGTTGTTAAGGGAATCAATTTTGTGGGTTTAAGAGAAATAGGTGATCCAGTGGAATTGGCCAAAATATATGAAGAACAGTGTGCAGATGAAATTGTTTTTCTTGATATTACAGCATCTTTTGAAGAACGTGAAATTATTGGTGAATTAATTGGTCGGGCGGCGCGTGAACTTTCAATTCCATTAACCGTTGGTGGAGGAATTCGTTCAATTGACGATTTTAGAAGAATTCTTGCTAGAGGAGCTGATAAAGTATCCGTCAACTCAGCTGCAATTGAAAATCCTGAACTTATTCGTCAAGCGGCTAACGAATTTGGCGTTCAATGTGTTGTTGTTGCTATTGATGCTAAAAAACGAGCAGACCATAGGGGATATGATGTCTATATCAAAGGTGGGCGTGAAAATGCAGGTCTTGACTTAGTTGATTGGGCTAAAAAGTGTGAAAGATTAGGAGCAGGCGAAATTTTACTAACCTCAATGGATAAGGATGGAACAAAGACAGGCTACGATTTGGAAATGCTGAATGACGTTTGTACTGCTGTTAATATTCCTGTTGTAGCAAGTGGCGGTTGTGGGAAGATTTCGGACATTGTTGAAGTTTTTCAAAATACAAGAAGCGATGCTGCCCTTGTTGCTTCATTATTTCATTATGGCGAAGCAACAGTTGATGAAGTTAAAGACGAACTTATAAAAAATAATATTCCAGCAAGAATTATTAAGAAGGAGACATTATGAGACCAGATTTTCATAAGCAGGAACTTATTCCTGTTATTGTTCAAGATTATCAAACAAATCAAGTATTAATGCTTGCCTATACAAATGAAGTGGCTTTTGAGAAAATGCTTGAAACTGGTGAGACTTGGTTTTGGTCACGTTCACGACAAAAACTTTGGCACAAAGGAGAAGAATCAGGTCATTTTCAAAAAATAAAAGGAATGCGTTTGGATTGCGACCAAGATACTTTACTGGTTTTTGTTGAACAAATTGGTAATGCTTGCCATACTGGTGCTTACTCTTGTTTTTATGATGAACTTATTCCTTTTGATGACTCTGATATTTTCAGAGAGTTGGAGAAGCAAATCGTCGACCGAAAGTTACATCCAGTCGAAAAATCTTATACGAATTATTTGCTTGGAGAGGGCATTGATAAAGTATTAAAAAAAGTTGGTGAAGAAGCAAGTGAAGTGATTATTGCTAGTAAAAATTCAGATAAAGGAGAACTTTTAGGAGAAATTGATGATTTACTTTATCACTTGTTTGTATTAATGAATCAGCAAGGTATTTCTCTAGAAGAAGTACGGCAAAAAGCAAAAGAACGGCATCAGCTAGAGGGAAATAAGAAGAAATTTCATACAAGGACGGCAGATTAAATGAAAAAAATAGATTATCATTTCCACTCTCATTTTTCGGCTGATAGTGAGGAGCTTCCTAGAAAGCATGTGATAGAAGCTATAGCATATGGTTTGGACGAAATTTGTTTTACAGAGCATCGAGATTTTTATTTCCCAGGAATGGATTTTTCATTAAATCTACCTGAATATTTTCAAGAAATTAATCAATTGCAAGCGGAATTTAAAGATGAAATTAATATAAAAATCGGTTTGGAAATGGGAATTGATTTACGTTTTAAATCAGAAATTAATCAGTTTATTGATTCGGCTCCTTTTGATTTTGTGATTGCCTCTGTTCATGAAATTGGAGATATTGAAGTTTATGACGGAACAGAATTTTATCTACAGAAAACAAAAGAAGAAGCACAAAGAGAATATCTTTTAGCTTGTTTAGATGTTGTTCAAAATTTTGAGAATTATAATTCATTTGGTCATTTAGATTATGTTGCTAGATATGGACCTTACACGGATAAATCTATAAAGTTTGCAGAGAATCGGGAGATTTTATTTGAAATCTTGCAGGCTTTAGCTTCAAAAGAAAAAGCATTAGAAATAAATACTAGATTGTTTGATGATCCGAAAACTGAACAATTTTATAGTGATTTATTGATTAATTTTAAAAAATTAGGTGGAAAATTTATAACTTTAGGAACGGATAGTCATATAGCAAAGCGTGATTGGCTTTCAATTCATAAAGCAAGAACTTTAATTAAAAAAGCTGGTTTTCACGAACTAGCAACTTTTAGTGGGATGAAAATTGATAAAAATAAAAAGTCTATTAAAGAATAATAGACTTTTTATATTATGATGCTAAATCTTTCTCAAGTAGCGCAAGACGTTCTTGAACTTCTTGATTTGATAGTTGGTGGGCTTTGATGTAACGGTTATTGGGATGAACTCGACATTCATGTGAACAAGCACCAAGATATTTTGCTTCGTTTTCCTCTGAAGCTAACATTTGTCTGTTACATTCTGGATTTCCGCAATTGATGTAACGTTCACATGGGCTTCCATCAAACCAATCACGTCCGACAATGACATGTTCTTTTTGGTTGATTGGAACTGCGATTCGGCTATCAAAAACATACATTTGTCCGTCCCAGAGATCTCCTTGAACTTCTGGGTCTTTTCCGTATGTGGCAATTCCTCCGTGAAGTTGACCAACGTCTTTGAAGCCTTCCCGAACGAGCCATCCTGAAAATTTTTCACAACGTATTCCACCGGTACAGTAGGTTAAAACACGTTTTTCCATGAATTGTTCTTTGTTATCTCGAATCCACTGTGGAAGTTCTCTAAAACTTCTTATTTCTGGACGAATGGCGCCACGAAAATGCCCTAAGTCAAATTCATAATCATTTCGTGCATCAATCACTACTGTATTTTCATCAAGCATGGCCTCACGAAACTCTTTTGGATCAAGATAAGCCCCAGTAAGTTCCAAGGGATTGACGTCATCTTCTAAACTTAAATTGACTAATTTAGGGCGATAACGAACATGCATTTTCTTAAAAGCATTTTGCTCGGCTTCATCAATTTTGAAAATTGTTGAGCTAAAGCGAGGGTCATTTTTCATCAATTCCATGTAGGCATTTGTTTGCTCGATAGTACCAGAAACAGTTCCATTGATACCTTCGTCAGCAACTAAAATGCGTCCTTTTAAACCTAATTCTTTACAGTTTGCGAGGTGTTTTTGGGCAAAAGTTTCTCCATCTTCAATTGGGACATATTGGTAATATAATAAAACTCGATAATCTTGAGTCATAATTTCTCCTTAATCTTATTAGTACATTAGAATCCATTATAATTTAATCATTTTATGTCTACCTAAAGCAACAAAATTGCTTGTATATTTTCTAACAAGCTTAATTATTGTGGATTTAATTGAATATTAAAGGGAGAAGTTGTAATCTATTTGTTGTTAAATTCTTGTTAATACAAATAAATGCATTAAATATTATTATTTTATTGACAATTTAAAATATTAAGAGTATTATAATGTAAATTAACAAAAAAAGAGGAACTTGAAATGACATACACACAATTTTCATTGTTGTTGATCAAGGTGGACCTACATTAGCTTTTGTGGCTAAAATATGTGGGTCCTGTTTGGCGATAGTCATTTCGAGGACCGAGAGACGTCCTCACGGGCGTCTTTTTTGTTTCTTAATAAAAAATAGAGGTAATATTATGCGAAAAATTGAATTCTTTGACACAAGTTTGAGAGATGGCGAACAGACACCGGGCGTTAGTTTCTCCATTTCAGAAAAAGTAACGATTGCTAAACAACTGGAAAAATGGGGGATTTCTGTCATAGAGGCTGGTTTTCCTGCGGCAAGTCCAGATAGTTTTGAAGCAGTAAAGCAAATTGCTGATTCTTTGAATGATACGGCTGTCACTGCATTAGCTCGTTGTGTTATCTCAGATATCGATAAAGCGGTTGAAGCGGTAAAGGGGGCTAAATATCCGCAAATTCATGTTTTCATTGCAACTTCACCTATTCACATGAAATATAAACTTAAAATCAGTCCCGAAGAAGTTTTGAAAAATATTGATATGTGTGTGAGATACGCACGTGAACGGGTCGAGGTTGTTGAGTTTTCTCCAGAGGATGCAACAAGAACGGAGTTGAATTTTCTTTTAGAGGCTGTTCAAACGGCTGTCGATGCTGGAGCAACTTATATTAATATTCCTGACACTGTCGGTTATACGACGCCAGAAGAATATGGAAAAATTTTTAAATTTTTGATTGATAATACTAAGTCTGAGAGAGAAATTATTTTTAGTCCACATTGTCATGATGATTTAGGAATGGCTGTAGCTAATTCATTAGCTGCAATTAAAGCTGGGGCTGGGAGAGTTGAAGGAACTGTCAATGGTATTGGAGAGCGAGCTGGGAATGCTGCTCTTGAAGAAATTGCTGTGGCACTACATATTCGTAAAGATTTTTATCAGGCACAAAGTCCTTTAAAACTTTCAGAAACTGCTGCAACGGCAGAACTAATTTCACAATTTTCAGGAATTGCTATTCCAAAAAATAAAGCAATTGTTGGTGCTAATGCTTTTGCACACGAATCAGGAATTCATCAAGATGGTGTCCTTAAAAATGCTGAAACTTATGAAATTATTACACCAGAACTTGTCGGAATAAAGCATAATTCGTTGCCTTTAGGTAAACTTTCTGGTCGTCATGCTTTTAGTGAAAAATTGACGGAACTTAATATTGCTTATGACGATGAAAGTCTTGCAATTTTATTTGAAAAATTTAAAAAATTAGCTGACAAGAAAAAAGAAATTACTGACGCAGATATTCATGCCTTGTTTACAGGAGAAACGGTAAAAAATCTAGCTGGATTTATACTTGATAATGTTCAAATTGATGGGCACAAGGCATTGGTGCAACTAAAAAATCAAGAAGAGGAAATTTATGTTAGCCAAGGAGAGGGGGCAGGTTCAGTGGATGCAATTTTTAAAGCTATTGATAAAGTCTTTAATCATCAACTAAAATTAATTTCCTATTCAGTTGATGCTGTAACTGATGGAATTGATGCACAAGCAACGACTTTGGTTTCTGTTGAAAATCTATCTACAGGCACTATATTTAATGCTAAAGGTGTTGATTATGATGTATTGAAAGGAAGCGCCATTGCTTACATGAACGCTAATGTTTTAGTTCAAAAAGAAAATTTACAAGGAAAGGTTGAACAAATTTCAGCTCATGATGGAATTTAAGGTGAAAAATATTGTCTAAAAAAATTGTGACACTTGCGGGAGATGGAATTGGGCCAGAAATTATGTCAGCTGGTTTAAGTGTTTTAAAAGCTGTCAGTAAAAAAATTGATTTTGAGTATGAATTAGAAGCTAAAGATTTTGGAGGAATTGCAATTGATAAGCATGGTCATCCTTTACCAGAAGAAACTTTGCAAGCAGTTAAAAATGCTGACGCAATCTTGCTCGCTGCAATTGGTCATCCTAAATACAACAATGCAAAAGTTAGACCAGAACAAGGGCTACTTGCTTTACGAAAAGAATTAGGACTGTATGCTAATGTTCGTCCATTAAAAATTTATCCGGCTCTAAAAAAACTTTCTCCCATCCGAAATGTTGAAAATGTTGATTTCCTAGTGATTCGCGAACTGACAGGGGGAATCTATTTCGGTCAGCATGAATTGGCAGATGACAAAGCACGGGATGTCAATGATTATTCTGCTGATGAAATAAGAAGAATTCTTCATTTTGCTTTCAAAAGTGCTCAAAGTCGGCCCAGAAAATTAGTGACTTCGGTTGATAAACAAAATGTCCTTGCAACTTCTAAATTATGGCGAAAAATGGCTGATGAAATTGCTGACGAATATCCTGATGTACGATTAGAGCACCAATTGGTCGATTCTTGTGCGATGTTACTGATTACTAATCCGCAACAATTTGATGTGATAGTCACTGAAAATCTATTTGGTGATATTCTCTCTGATGAAGCAAGTAGTTTGGCCGGTAGCTTAGGAGTGATGCCTTCGAGTTCGCATGGATTTAACGGTCTAGCACTCTATGAGCCAATTCATGGTTCGGCACCAGATATTGCAGGAAAAGGAATTGCGAACCCTGTTTCGATGATTCTATCAATTGCCATGATGCTAAGAGAATCTTTTGGGCAAGAAGAGGGGGCTGCGATGATTGAAAAAGCCGTAACCCAAACTTTTACTGACGGAATTTTGACTAAAGATTTAGGTGGGACCGCAACAACTAAAGAAATGACAGAAGCAATCCTGAAAAATTGTCAGTAAAATGCGATTGAATAGTGAGCATTTTAGTTGTAGATAAAAGAACCGTCAGCGCAGCTGACAGTTCTGTCAGTAATTGCGATTGAATAGTGAGCATTTTAGTTGTAAATAAAAGAACTATCAGCGTAACCGACAATTCTGTCAGTAAATATTACTGACAGAAAGTACAAAATTACTGACAGAATTTGTCAGAATAAATTTTTAAAGAAGGAAATAAAAAAATGTCAGGTAAAACAATATTTGATAAACTTTGGGATCAGCATGTGATTGCTGGAAATGAGGGAGAACCTCAACTGCTTTATATTGACCTTCATGTTATTCATGAGGTTACGAGTCCGCAAGCATTTCAGGGCTTACGTGAAGCAGGACGTCGTGTTCGGAGAAAAGATTTGACATACGGAACTCTTGACCACAATGTTCCAACACAAGATATTTTTAATATTCAAGATTTGATTTCTAAAAAACAAATTGATACTTTTACTAAAAATGTCAAAGAATTTGATGTTCCAGCGGAGACTCATGGTGGAAAAGGACAAGGAATTGTTCACATGGTAGCACCTGAATCTGGCAGAACTCAACCGGGAAAAACAATTGTTTGTGGCGATAGTCATACCGCAACAAATGGAGCATTTGGTGCAATTGCTTTTGGAATTGGTACAAGTGAAGTTGAACATGTTCTTGCAACTCAAACCATTTGGCAAGTTAAACCCAAGCGTATGAAAATTGAATTTCAAGGTCATCCACAAAAAGGAATTTATAGCAAAGACTTTATCCTCGCATTAATTGCTAAATATGGTGTGGATGCAGGTGTAGGTTATGCGGTTGAATATAGTGGGGATACTATCAGTGATTTAAGCATGGAAGAACGGATGACAATCTGTAACATGTCAATTGAATTTGGGGCAAAAATTGGCCTGATGAATCCTGATGAAAAAACTTATGACTATGTCAAAGGGCGTGAACATGAACCTAAAAACTTTGATGAAGCTGTCAGTAAATGGGAAAAACTTGTCAGTGATTCCGATGCACAATACGATAAGATTTTAAGCCTTGATGTCAGCCAGTTGAAACCAATGGTGACATGGGGAACAAATCCCGGAATGGGCCTAGAATTTGGCGAAAAGTTTCCGGAAATTAACAATGATTTGAATTATGAACGTGCTTATCAGTACATGGATTTAAAGCCAGGCCAAACCGCTTCTGACATAGATTTAGGCTATATTTTCATTGGTTCTTGTACGAATGCTAGACTTGGTGATTTAGAAGAAGCTGCAAAAATTATTGGAGACAGACATATTGCTGATGGACTGACAGGAATTGTCGTCCCTGGAAGCAGACCTGTGAAAGAAGCGGCTGAAGCACAAGGGCTTGATAAAATTTTTAAAGAAGCTGGTTTTGAATGGCGGGAACCGGGTTGCTCAGCCTGTCTTGGAATGAATCCTGACCAAATTCCAGAATACGTTCATTGTGCTTCAACCTCTAATCGAAATTTTGAAGGACGTCAAGGGCATAATGCAAGAACGCACCTGTGCTCTCCAGCTATGGCCGCTGCCGCCGCAATCGCTGGTAAATTTGTAGATGTTAGAACGCTCGTAACAGATTAGTCTGTAGAAAGAAAAAAAGATGGAAAAATTCACGATTTACAAAGGGACAAGTGTTCCAGTCATGAACGATAATATTGACACAGACCAAATTATTCCTAAACAATTTTTGAAAGCAATCGATAAAAAGGGCTTTGGGAAAAATTTATTTTATGAATGGCGTTATCTCAAAGATTACGATGAGAATCCTGATTTTATTTTGAATGCTCCAAAATACAAAAAAGCTTCTCTGTTAATTTCAGGAGATAATTTTGGTTCGGGTTCTTCAAGAGAACATGCGGCATGGGCCTTATCAGATTACGGCTTTCGGGCAATTATTGCTGGCTCTTACTCAGATATTTTTTATAATAATGCTTTAAAAAATGGCTTGTTACCAATTAAACAACCAAGAGAAGTTCTAAATCAACTGACAAAACTGTCAAGTCAAGAAGAAATTACAATTGATTTACCCCATCAGCTAATCATCACAAGCCTTGGTGACTTTCATTTTGAGATTGACCCCATTTGGAAAGACAAATTAATTAATGGCTTAGATGATATTGGAATAACTTTGCAATATGAAGAAGCAATCTCAGCTTACGAACAAAAAAATCAATAAGAGCGAGCTAAAAATGACAATTATTAATTTAAAGAATGTAAATCTTACTCGAAATAAAAAAGAAATTCTTAAAGATATTACTTGGAAAGTAAATCCCGGCGAAAATTGGGTTATTCTGGGCCTCAACGGCTCTGGAAAATCAAGTCTTTTGAAATTGATTTTAGCAGAAGAATGGAAAACTTCTGGCGAAATCACTGTTTTAAATACTCAATTTGGAAATGGAGAAATTCCTAAGTTGAGAAAAAGAATCAGCGTAGTTGGCTCATTTATTGCTGAAAGATTTCAACCAAATATTAAGGCTGAAAACCTTGTTTATACTGGGAAATTTAATTCGAGCATGCTCTATAAACCCTACACAGATCAGGAACTTGATGAGGCCCGTCAGCTTTTAAGACAAATGGGCGTAAAATCACTTATTGGCCGAAATTATGCCAGCCTTTCTCAAGGAGAAAAGCAAGTTCTTCTTATTGCTAGGAGCTTAATTTTAAAGCCTGAGCTTTTAATTTTGGACGAAGCAACGAACGGTTTAGATTTATTTGCTAAAGAAAAATTATTAAAGCAACTGCAGCAGATTAATCAATTAAAAACCGCACCAACACTCATTTATATTTCTCATCATCCCGATGAAATCACTGATATTTTTACTCACCTTTTACTTTTAAGAGAAGGAAAAGTGATTCAATCAGGGAAAAAAGAAAACTTATTAAATGAAAAGATACTTACTGATTTTTATCAAGAAAAAGTAGAAGTTCACCGTTTTGAGCAGAAATATTTTGTAATTCCTGCTAACTGAGAAAGGAAAGCAAAAGTATTTTATAGACTATATAGAATATTCTGACAAATTATTGTATTTTCATTTTTTTAGTGATAAAATAGCTCTATGTAAATTTACGGGGAGGTCAAAAAGATAACATATGGAATTCAAATATAACGGAAAAGTTGAATCAGTGGAACTCAATAAATATTCTAAGACATTGACTCAAGATCCAACACAACCAGCGACTCAAGCGATGTACTACGGCATTGGTTTTAAAGATGAGGATTTCAAAAAAGCTCAGGTCGGAATCGTCAGCATGGATTGGGACGGAAATCCATGTAATATGCACTTGGGAACACTTGGGAGTAAAATCAAAAGTTCTGTCAACCAAACTGACGGATTGATTGGACTTCAATTTCATACAATTGGAGTTTCTGATGGAATTGCCAATGGAAAGCTTGGCATGAGATACTCTTTGGTCAGTCGTGAAGTGATTGCTGACAGCATCGAAACTAATGCTGGCGCAGAATATTATGATGCCATCGTTGCCATTCCTGGTTGTGATAAAAATATGCCAGGGTCAATTATCGGAATGGCTCGCTTAAATCGTCCGTCAATTATGGTCTATGGCGGAACGATTAAACATGGCGAATATAAAGGTGAAAAATTAAATATTGTTTCGGCCTTTGAAGCTCTGGGGCAAAAAATCACTGGAAATATTTCTGATGAAGATTATCATGGCGTCATTTGTAATGCCATTCCAGGACAAGGTGCTTGCGGAGGAATGTACACTGCCAATACCCTGGCTGCCGCTATTGAAACTTTGGGAATGAGTTTACCTTATTCCTCTTCCAATCCAGCAGTCAGTCAAGAAAAACAAGAAGAGTGTGATGAAATTGGTTCAGCCATCAAAAATTTATTAGAAAAAGATATTAAACCAAGTGATATCATGACCAAAGACGCTTTTGAAAATGCTATAACAATTGTCATGGTCCTTGGAGGCTCAACCAATGCTGTGCTTCATATCATTGCAATGGCAAATGCCATAGGTGTAGAAATTACGCAAGATGATTTCCAACGAATTTCAGATATTACCCCTGTTCTTGGCGATTTCAAACCGAGCGGAAAATATATGATGGAAGATCTGCACAAAATTGGTGGCCTTCCTGCTGTTTTGAAATACCTACTTAAAGAAGGAAAACTTCACGGTGATTGTTTGACCGTCACAGGTAAAACTTTGGCTGAAAATGTTGAAAAAGCATTAGATTTGGACTTTGACAGTCAAGATATTATGCGACCACTAAAAAATCCAATTAAAGCTACTGGACATTTACAAATTTTGTACGGTAATCTTGCCCAAGGGGGTTCTGTTGCAAAAATTTCTGGTAAAGAAGGAGAATTTTTCAAAGGAACTGCTCGTGTTTTTGATGGAGAACAACACTTTATCGATGGCATTGAGTCTGGCCGATTGCATGCCGGTGATGTTGCGGTCATTAGAAATATTGGCCCAGTCGGAGGTCCGGGAATGCCAGAGATGTTAAAACCAACTTCAGCATTAATTGGAGCCGGACTTGGAAAGTCTTGTGCACTCATTACTGACGGAAGATTTTCTGGTGGCACCCACGGCTTTGTTGTGGGGCATATCGTCCCTGAAGCAGTTGAAGGTGGGTTGATTGGTTTAGTTGAAGATGATGATATTATCGAAATTGATGCGGTGAATAATAGTATTAGTTTAAAAGTTTCTGATGAAGAAATTGCTAAACGACGTGCCGATTATCAAAAGCCAGCCCCTAAAGCAACGCGTGGTGTTCTTGCAAAATTTGCCAAACTTACGCGCCCCGCTAGTGAAGGTTGCGTTACAGATTTATAGAAAGGTTTGAATGAAAAAAATAAAGTTAGAAAAACCTACTTCCGGTTCCCAACTTGTTCTCCAAACCTTAAAAGAACTTGGAGTAGAAATTATTTTTGGTTATCCTGGTGGGGCCATGCTCCCCTTGTATGATGCGATTCATAATTTTGAAGGAATTCAACATATTTTAGCCCGTCATGAGCAAGGAGCAACGCATGAAGCCGAAGGTTACGCTAAATCGTCTGGTAAAGTTGGTGTCGTCGTTGTTACGTCTGGACCGGGAGCGACTAATGCAGTAACTGGAATTGCTGACGCTTATCTTGATTCAGTCCCATTGTTAGTTTTCACAGGTCAAGTTGGCCGTCAGTCAATTGGTAAAGATGCTTTTCAAGAAGCAGATACTGTTGGAATTACAGCCCCAATTACAAAATATAATTATCAAATTAGGGAAACCGCAGATATTCCAAGAATTGTTACAGAAGCCTATTATTTGGCAAGGACAGGACGTCCTGGGCCAGTAGAAATCGATTTACCAAAAGATGTTTCCACCCTTGAAGTCACTGAAATTAATGACCCAAGCTTGAATCTTCCTCATTATCACGAAAGTGAAAAAGCGACTGATGAACAATTGCAAGAATTACTGACAGAACTTTCTGTCAGTAAAAAACCAGTCATTATTGCTGGCGGAGGAATTAATTATTCTGGCTCAGTTGATATTTTCAGAGCATTTGTCGAAAAATATCAAATTCCAGTTGTTTCTACATTGCTTGGCTTAGGAACATTACCAATCAGCCACGAATTGCAACTAGGAATGGCAGGAATGCACGGTTCATACGCTGCAAATATGGCTTTAGTTGAAGCTGACTATATTATTAATTTGGGATCACGTTTTGACGATAGAGTTGTATCCAATCCTGCAAAATTTGCTAAAAATGCTGTCGTTGCTCATATTGATATTGACGCTGCTGAACTTGGCAAAATTGTAAAAACCGATATTCCAATCCTTTCTGATTTGAAAGTGGCTTTAAGCAGACTTTTGCAATTAAATAATGTCAAGACTGATTTTAATGATTGGATTAAAACTGTCATTGAAAATAAAGAGAAAGCACCATTTACTTATGAGCCCCAAAACCATGATATCCGTCCACAGGAAACAATTAAATTAATTGGAGAATACACTCAAGGAGATGCAATCATTGTGACCGATGTTGGGCAACATCAAATGTGGGTGGCGCAATATTATCCTTATAAAAATGCAAGGCAACTTATTACTTCTGGGGGAATGGGAACGATGGGCTTTGGCATTCCTGCAGCAATCGGTGCAAAGCTGGCACAGCCAAATAAAAATGTCATTGTTTTTGTTGGCGATGGTGGCTTTCAAATGACTAATCAAGAATTAGCATTACTTAATGGCTACGGTATTGCAATCAAAGTTGTTCTGATTAATAATCATTCATTGGGAATGGTACGTCAATGGCAAGAATCATTCTATGAAGAGCGACGTTCACAATCGGTTTTTGATGTTGAACCCAATTTTCAATTGTTAGCCGAAGCTTATGGCATCAAACATGTTAAGTTAGATAATCCAAAAACTTTGGCTGATGATTTAAAAATTATTACAGAAGATGAGCCAATGCTTATTGAAGTTCTAATTTCAAAATCTGAGCATGTTTTACCAATGATACCAGCTGGATTACACAATGACGAAATGATTGGACTTCATTTTACTGATGAGAATGAGGAGGTAGATAATGCGTAGAATGATTATCGCAAAACTTCATAATGTAACAGGAATTATGAATCGATTTACCGCCGTTCTCAATCGAAGGCAAGTGAACATTCTCTCAATTACCGCTGGAGTTACAGAAAGTCAAGACTTAACTCATACCACTTTTGTTATTGAAGTTGATCATCTTGATGAAGTAGAACAAATCATTAAACAATTAAATCGCTTAATAGATGTGATTGAAGTAGCTGATATTACAGATTTGCCTCATGTAGAACGTGAAGTCGTCTTGATTAAAGTATCAGCTCCACCGACCATTAGGGCAGAAATTTTTACAATGATTGAACCTTTTAGAGTAAATGTAGTTGATGTCAATCTGGAAAATGTCACCATTCAATTAACGGGTGATTCAGCAAAAATCGAAGCACTTATTGATGTTGTTAGTCCTTATGGTATTCTAAATATGGCTCGGACAGGTAGTGCAGGTTTTGAGCGTGGCTAAATTTAAATAAGTTAACAAATAAATAGAAAAATAGAGGAAACAAAAATGGCAGTTACAATGTATTATGAAGATGATGTAGAAGTATCAGCACTTGCTGGAAAGCAAATTGCAGTAATCGGTTATGGTTCACAAGGACATGCTCACGCACAGAATTTGCGTGATTCTGGTCACAACGTTATCATTGGTGTGCGCCACGGAAAATCTTTTGATAAAGCAAAAGAAGATGGCTTTGAAACATTTGAAGTAGGAGAAGCAGTAGCTAAAGCTGATGTTATTATGGTTTTGGCGCCAGATGAACTTCAACAATCCATTTATGAAGAGGACATCAAACCAAACTTGAAAGCAGGTTCAGCACTTGGTTTTGCTCATGGATTTAATATCCATTTTGGCTATATTAAAGTACCAGAAGACGTTGACGTCTTTATGGTTGCACCTAAGGCTCCAGGTCACCTTGTCCGTCGGACTTATACTGAAGGTTTTGGTACACCAGCTTTGTTTGTTTCACACCAAAATGCAAGTGGTCATGCGCGTGAAATCGCAATGGATTGGGCCAAAGGAATTGGTTGTGCTCGAGTGGGAATTATTGAAACAACTTTTAAAGAAGAAACAGAAGAAGATTTGTTTGGAGAACAAGCTGTTCTATGTGGAGGTTTGACAGCACTTGTTGAAGCCGGTTTTGAAACACTGACAGAAGCTGGATACGCTGGCGAATTGGCTTATTTTGAAGTTTTGCACGAAATGAAATTGATTGTTGACCTCATGTATGAAGGTGGTTTTACTAAAATGCGTCAATCCATCTCAAATACTGCTGAGTTTGGCGATTATGTGACTGGTCCACGGATTATTACTGACGAAGTTAAAAAGAATATGAAGCTTGTTTTGGCTGATATTCAATCTGGAAAATTTGCTCAAGATTTCGTTGATGACTTCAAAGCGGGACGTCCAAAATTAACAGCCTATCGCGAAGCTGCTAAAAATCTTGAAATTGAAAAAATTGGGGCAGAGCTACGTCAAGCAATGCCATTCACACAATCTGGTGATGACGATGCCTTTAAAATCTATCAGTAATTTCTCTTATTGATTGAACAAAAACATAAAAGCATTTTATGGAGGAATGACATAAATGATAAGTGCCAAAGAGGTTGAAGATGCCTATGATTTGTTAAAAGCAGTTGTCACTAAAACACCTTTACAATTAGACCCTTACCTTTCCAATAAATATCAAGCAAATATTTACTTAAAAGAAGAAAACTTACAGAAAGTTCGTTCTTTTAAATTACGAGGAGCTTATTATTCTATCAGTAAATTATCTGATGAGCAACGCTCTAAAGGAGTGGTTTGTGCCTCCGCAGGAAATCATGCACAAGGAGTTGCTTTTGCTGCAAATCAATTAAATATTTCTGCGACAATTTTTATGCCCGTTACCACACCTAACCAAAAAATTTCACAAGTTAAATTTTTTGGCGAAAGTCATGTAACAATTCGTTTAATTGGTGATACTTTTGATGAATCAGCCAGAGCAGCAAAAGCTTTTTCTCAAGATAATGACAAACCATTTATAGACCCTTTTGATGATGAAAATGTAATTGCTGGTCAAGGAACAGTGGCTTTAGAAATTTTTGCGCAAGCTAAAAAACAAGCAATAAGTTTAGATAAGATTTTTGTACAGATTGGTGGAGGTGGTTTAATTGCAGGAATTACGGCCTACAGTAAGGAGCGCTATCCCCAAACTGAAATTATCGGAGTTGAAGCAAAAGGGGCAACAAGTATGAAAGCTGCCTACTCTGCTGGTCAGCCCGTCACCTTGGAACACATTGATAAATTTGCTGACGGAATTGCGGTTGCGACTGTCGGTCAGAAAACTTACCAACTTATTAATGACAAAGTGAAACAATTGCTTGCGGTTGATGAAGGTTTAATTTCTCAAACCATACTCGAATTGTATTCAAAATTAGGAATTGTCGCCGAGCCAGCAGGTGCAACATCTGTTGCCGCACTTGAACTTATTAAAGATGAAATCAAGGGTAAAAATATCGTCTGTATCATCAGCGGCGGAAATAATGATATTAGTCGAATGCAAGAAATTGAAGAAAGAGCTTTGGTTTATGAAGGTCTAAAACATTATTTTGTCATTAACTTTCCTCAAAGACCAGGAGCCTTACGAACTTTTGTCAGTGATATTTTAGGGCCAAATGATGATATTACCCGATTTGAGTACATCAAAAGGGCTGATAAAGGTAAAGGGCCTTGTCTTGTTGGGATTTTACTTTCAGATGCTAGTGATTATGATTCATTGATTGATCGGATTGAAAGATTTGATAATCGTTATGTTAACTTACATGGAAATGATAGTTTATACGAACTTTTGGTCTAACTAACCAATTGGTTTGAGCCATTTTCTAGTTTCAATTCTCTTTAAATCACTAGAAATTTGATATAATTTAATTAATAAATTATTTAAATTTAATGAGATAGAAAAGAGAAATATCATGACAGAAATCACACAACTTTTTCAATATAATACCCTTGGAGCTTTAATGGCAGGCCTTTACGAGGGGACAATGACAATTGGTGAACTTCTGAAACATGGTGATTTAGGAATTGGAACTTTAGATTCTGTTGATGGAGAATTAATTGTTTTGGACGGCAAAGCCTACCAAGCTAAAGGTGATAAAACTATCGTCGAATTAACTGATGACATCAAAGTTCCTTATGCTGCAGTTGTTCCCCATCAGGCAGAGGTAGTTTTTAAACAAAAATTTACGGCCAGTGATAAGGAATTAGAAGACCGAATCGAAAGCTATTTTGACGGGCAAAACTTATTTCGCTCAATCAAAATAACTGGTGAGTTTCCAAAAATGCACGTTCGTATGATTCCACGGGCAAAATCAGGGACAAGATTTGTAGAAGTTTCACAAAATCAACCCGAATACACTGAAGAAAACGTCAAAGGAACAATTGTTGGGATTTGGACTCCAGAAATGTTTCATGGTGTGAGTGTTGCTGGTTATCACCTCCATTTTATTAGTGAAGATTTTACTTTTGGTGGACATGTCCTTGATTTTATTATTGATAATGGTACTGTTGAAATTGGCGCAATTGACCAATTGAACCAATCATTCCCCGTTCAAGATCGCAAATTCTTGTTTGCTGACCTTGATATTGAAGCACTAAAAAAAGATATCGATGTAGCTGAATGATAATCACTAGATTTCTTTAGCTATATTAAAGGAGAAATCTATGAAAATTATTGCAACATTAGATGCACCAGCCGCTATCGGTCCTTATGTTCAAGGCAAAATTGTTAATGGTTTACTCTATGCATCAGGCCAAATTCCGTTGAATCCATTGAATGGAGAGATTGTTGGAGATAGCATTGAGACTCAAACCGAACAGGTGATGAAAAATATTTCTGCTATTTTGAAAGAAGCACATTCTGATTTTGACTTAGTCATCAAAACAACATGTTTCTTGAAAAATATTGAAGATTTTTCAAGATTTAATGCAATTTATTCAAAGTTTTTTGATAAGGAATTCCCAGCGCGTTCCGCTGTTGGAGTTGCAGGATTACCTAAAAATGTCCTTATTGAAATAGAAGTCATTGCAGAAGTTAAATCCTAAAATTAAAACATATTAGCTATAAAAATTACTGACAAGATTTCTGTCAGTAATTTTTTTGGTTACAAGTCAGTCTTTTTTACGTATAGAAAATTATAAGCCAATTTTAAAATTGCTGACAAATCTGTCAGTAAAAAATGGAGGAATTATGATAACAAATTTTGATTTATATCGTTGGAAAAAAGCTGGCATGACCAATTTAGGAGTAAATAAACTTTTAAAATTTTTTCATAGATATGATAAAAAAATAAGTTTAAGACAAATGGGACAAGTAGCACAACTTAAATCAATTCCCAACTTTATTGAACAATATAAAAATCAAGACGTAAGTAAACTGAGAGAAGAGTATAAAATATACCCATCATTTTCTCTTCTTGATGAAATTTATCCCGAAAGGCTCAAGGAAATTTACAATCCACCGGTTCTATTATTTTATCAAGGAGATATAAGACTCTTAAAAACTCCTAAATTAGCTTTTGTTGGTAGTCGACAAGCAAGCTCACAAGGAATTAAAGCCGTTCAAAAAATTGTGACAGAGTTGAACCAAAATTTTACGATTGTCAGCGGACTCGCTAAAGGAATTGATACAGCAAGTCATCTTTCTGCCATTAAAAATAAAATCCCTACAATTGCAGTTATCGGTACAGGCTTAGATATCTTTTATCCTTTAGAAAATCGAAAAATTCAAGAGTATCTTGCTAAAAACCAACTCATACTATCAGAATATTCAGTCGGAGAAAAGCCACTTCGTTATCATTTTCCTGAACGTAATCGTATCATTGCGGGACTTTCACATGGTGTAGTAGTGATAGAAGCAAAGTTACGAAGTGGTAGTTTAATTACTTGTGAGCGCGCTCTGGAAGAAGGAAGAGATATTTTTGCTGTACCAGGAAACATAACAGATGGATTTTCAGATGGCTGTAATCATCTAATACAACAAGGAGCAAAATTAATCTATCAAGCCCAAGATATCTTAGAAGAATATTTGTATGATTAAAAAAAGCCTTTATCACCTTGCACCACATGACTTAAGTCGGTTTTTATAGTACAAAAAAATATCAAGTTCTACTATAAGAAAACTAAATAACTTGACATATTGAAGAAAAGCATTTATTATGAGAGAGTGAATTTAATGTAAATAAGAGTATTAACACCTCTTAAACTATTATTTTACTTCCACATTCGATATATACCTCTATGAATTAAGATACAATAACTAAAAGATAGTGGATACCAAAAAGAATAAATAGGAAAAATTATGCCAACTTCAACTAAAAGTAAAACAAAAACAACTACAAAGAAAAAAACAACACGAAAAAGAGTCACTCCAGGTAAAAATCTGGTTATTGTAGAATCGCCAGCAAAAGCTAAAACAATTGAAAAATATTTAGGTCGAAACTACAAAGTTGTGGCTTCAGTAGGTCATATTCGTGATTTGAAAAAATCAACCATGTCTGTTGATATAGAGAATGACTATGAACCTCAATATATTAATATTCGTGGGAAAGCCCCATTAATCAACTCTCTCAAAAAAGAAGCAAAGGCTGCCAAAGCCGTCTACCTCGCAAGTGACCCGGACCGTGAAGGCGAAGCAATTTCTTGGCACTTAGCACATATCTTAAATCTTCCACTTGAAGAAAAAAATCGAGTGGTCTTTAATGAAATCACTAAAGATGCTGTTAAAAATGCCTTTAAGGAGCCGCGTCAAATTGATGTGGATCTAGTTGATGCCCAACAAGCACGCCGAGTTCTTGACCGTTTGGTGGGTTATTCAATTAGTCCTATTCTATGGAAAAAAGTCAAAAAAGGACTCTCAGCAGGTCGAGTTCAATCTATTGCCTTAAAACTAATTGTTGACCGCGAGAATGAAATTAATGCTTTTATTCCAGAAGAGTATTGGTCAATTGATGGTGAATTTAAAAAAGGAACTAAAAAATTCAAAGCATCCTTCTGGGGAATTGACGGAAAAAAACATCCTTTAAAAACCAATGAAGATGTCATCAAAGTCATGGAACGTTTAGACGGTCCTGATTTTAACGTAGATAAAGTTGAAAAGAAAGAACGTCGCAGAAACGCTCCTCTTCCTTATACAACTAGCTCAATGCAACAAGACGCAGCTAATAAACTTAACTTTCGTACCCGTAAAACAATGATGGTTGCTCAACAACTTTATGAAGGTCTTACTTTAGGAAGCCAGGGCCATCAAGGTTTAATTACCTATATGCGTACAGACTCAACACGTATTTCTCCTGTTGCACAAAGTGCAGCTCACAATTATATTGCTGATCAATTTGGAGAAAAATATAGTAAACACGGTTCAAAAGTTAAAAATGCCTCTGGAGCCCAAGATGCCCACGAAGCAATTCGACCTTCAAATGTCTTTAACACTCCAGACGCCATTGCTAAATATCTAGACAAAGATCAACTAAAACTTTACACACTCATCTGGAATCGTTTCGTTGCCAGTCAAATGGTGGCAGCTATTTTCGATACTGTTAAAGTAAATCTGTCTCAAAATGGTGTTATCTTTATTGCTAATGGTTCACAAGTGAAATTTGACGGTTATCTGCGAATCTACAATGATTCTGATAAATCAAATATGCTTCCAGAGATGGAAGAAAATGAAACTGTCAAAAAAGCGAATGTTAAACCAGAACAACATTTCACTCAACCACCAGCTAGATATTCCGAAGCAACACTCATCAAGACATTGGAAGAAAATGGAGTGGGACGTCCCTCAACCTATGCGCCTACACTAGAAACAATTCAAAAACGTTACTATGTGAGATTGTCAGCAAAACGTTTTGAACCTACAGAGCTTGGAGAAATTGTCAATAAGCTTATTGTTGAGTTCTTCCCTAACATTGTAAATACTGAATTTACAGCTGAAATGGAAAAAGATCTTGATGAAGTTGAAGAAGGAAAACGTCAATGGATTGAGGTTGTTGACCAATTTTACAAACCCTTTGCAAAAGAACTTGAAAATGCCGAAGAAGGTATGGAAAAAATTCAAATCAAGGATGAACCTGCTGGCTTTGACTGTGATGTTTGTGGAAGTCCGATGGTAATTAAGTTGGGACGTTTTGGAAAATTTTACGCTTGTAGCAACTTCCCAGATTGCCGAAACACCAAAGCAATTGTCAAAGAAATAGGCGTAAAATGTCCGCTTTGCCATGAAGGAAATATTATTGAACGCAAAACAAAGAAAAATAGAATTTTCTATGGTTGTGATCGTTACCCAGACTGTGAATTCACAAGTTGGGACAAACCTATCGGACGTGATTGTCCTAAATCTGGACATTTTCTTGTTGAAAAGAAAGTTCGTGGTGGCAGTAAACAAGTGGTATGTTCAAATGATGAATGTGATTATCAAGAAGAAAAACAAAAATAAAAGGCGCTTCCGCGCTTTTTTATTATATTAATCAATGGAAAAATTTACTAAATTTAGATATAATTGGGACTATGAAAAAAACACATATTAACGTTATAGGAGCGGGACTTGCTGGTTCTGAAGCTGCTTATCAAATTGCTAAGCGTGGTATTCCCGTTAAACTATACGAAATGCGAGGCGTTAAACAAACCCCTCAACACAAAACAGATAAATTTGCTGAACTAGTCTGTTCAAATTCTCTTCGTGGAGCTGCAATCACTAACGCGGTTGGTCTCTTAAAAGAAGAAATGAGAAGACTTGATTCTGTAATTATCAAGGCAGCGGAAGTGACTCAAGTACCTGCTGGAGGAGCCTTAGCTGTTGATAGAGAAGGTTTCTCTGATTTTGTCACAAGAGAAGTTTCTAACCATCCATTGGTTGAAGTAATTCGTGAAGAAATTACTGATCTTCCAGAAGATGAAATTACAATTATCGCTACTGGACCTTTAACTTCAGATAAATTAGCAGAAAAAATTCATGAATTTAACGGTGCGGATGGCTTTTATTTTTATGATGCAGCAGCACCTATTATTGACGCCAACTCAATTAATTTTGAAAAAGTCTATAAAAAATCTCGATATGATAAAGGTGAAGCTGACTATATCAACTGTCCAATGACCAAGGAAGAATTCCAAGCCTTTCAAGAAGCTTTAATTTCTGCTGAAGAAGCTCCTTTAAACTCTTTTGAAGATTTAAAAGTCTTTGAAGGTTGTATGCCTATTGAAGAAATGGCCAAACGTGGTTATAAAACGATGCTATTTGGCCCGATGAAACCTGTTGGATTGGAATATCCTGAAGATTATAAAGGACCCAGAGATGGTGATTTTAAGACTCCCTATGCAGTTGTTCAACTTCGCCAAGATAATGCTTCCGCATCTTTGTACAATATCGTAGGATTTCAAACTCATTTAAAATGGGGAGAACAAAAACGAGTTTTCCAAATGATTCCAGGTCTTGAAAATGCTGAATTCGTTCGTTATGGAGTCATGCATCGTAATTCTTACATGGATTCTCCAAATCTTCTTAAACAAACTTTCCAATCTCGCAAACAAGAGAATCTGTTCTTTGCAGGACAAATGACAGGAGTAGAGGGCTATGTAGAATCAGCTGCTTCTGGTTTAGTTGCTGGAATTAATGCTGTCAAACTCTTTAATGACGAAGAAGTAGTTATATTCCCAAAAACAACGGCGATTGGAAGTTTACCTTACTACATCACCCATACTGACAGCAAACATTTTCAACCAATGAATGTAACCTTCGGAATTGTTGAAGAATTAGAAGGCCCACGAATTCGTGATAAAAAAGAACGTTATACTAAGGTAGCAGAGCGTGCTTTAAATAGCTTAACAGATATTATTTCAAAAGATAATCTATAACAAATAAAAAACACTTGGAATTTGAATCAAGTGTTTTTTATTTGTTATAGATTATCTAGAGCATTTTTTTGTTCTTCATTGATAATATGAGTATAGAGGTCTGTAACTTGAGTTGAAGCATGCCCTAACTGATTGCTCACCAATACCTGAGAATTTGTTTGAGCATAAAGTCGAGTCGCAAGTGTATGTCTAAGCTTGTGAGGGGTCACTCGCACTTTAAAAGATTGAGAATATTTAGCAACTAATTTTTCAACACTAGAAGGATCTATTCGGCTAGGAACATCTCTATAAAGTGTCACAAAAAATGCCGTATCTTTCGCTGTAGTCTTATAACGTTGACTTCGTACCTCCAAGTATCTTTCAAAATAAGTTTTGGCAAAAGGAGCATAAGGAACAGCATCTCTTTTTCCTCCTTTACGAGTCACCTCAACAACCATAGTAATAAGATTTAAATCTCTTAAATCTACATTAACTGCCTCAGAAAGACGAATACCAGAGGCTAAAATAAGTGCAATAATTGCTAAATCACGTTCTTTATTTTTGGAAAAACTAGAACGAGCTCTATTTGATAATGTTTTTTCATATTCATTATCAATATAGTCAAGAAAACCTTGAGTTTCATCTCCCAAAAAAAGCTTCCCTTTAATATTCTCAGCACGAGAAGCTAAAGTTTCGGATTTTTTCTTAGTCTGTACCTTCTTCATAACATTACGATAGAAGTAAGGCTCACCATCTTCATTTTCAACCTCTTCAGTAAGGTATTTATAAAGACTAGAAAGAGCAGATAGAGTACGATTAATTGTTGTTTGACTTACCCCATAACGAGTAGAGCGCGTATTTAAACGGGGTCTCTCCCTAAGATAGAGGATAAATGACTCCAAATCTCGTTTAGTTAAGTTTTCTAAAACAGAGAGGGAAACATCAGTTATCTTATCAACATCAGCAACTCCAGAATCGACCAACCAACTAAAGAAACGTTCATATTCTTTAAGATATTCATAAAGTGTATTCAAACTATAAGGAATAGTAAGTTTAGATTGATAATATTCTAAAACATAAGAAGGCATGATATGTTTTAGTTTTTCAATATTTTGTATTAATTGTTCACGTTTCATAAATTTAAGTATACCAGAAGAGATATCCAATTGTCAAGAAAATTACAGTTTTTCGGAAAGATGTTACTTAAAACATATAGGAGTTCTGTGTCACACCTTTTCAAAAGGTTTCGTATACCTTGCTATTATAAGGTTTTGGTGACACGTTGCTCTCCTGATTTTTGTTTTAATTATCTTTCTAAAAAATTTTTTAGAAGTTTTTTCTTTTTTCACAAAATATCTTTTTTGATAGTTATTATTTAATGTATAGCCAATCGAAAAAGGGAGATTCCGATTAAGAATCCCCCTTTTACATCATTTGACTTGACTTTTTATGCATATTTATTTATAATATCATTAAGTAAGTCGATTGAACGGGATGGTTCTTAATCGGCAGGTCTGATTAAGCGACAACTTTATCAGGCCTTTTTTAGTTGCCTTAATTATAGCATAAACTATTCTTGCGTGCAAGGATTTTTTTGTTATGCTCTGTTAGGCTGGTTAATCGGCTCTGCAATGTGATAGTTGTTAGTTAACGACATATTGTTATTTTGCTCCTTTTTTATCTATTATATCCTAATTTTCTCAGTACATTCGATTGTCAAAGTTTTCTTCTTTTTCTCTTTTAATCTGAAGTATTATATTTTATATCAAAAGTGAAAATAACTAAAAACGAAATAAACATTATGATGCTTATTCCAATATAAGTTTTATAGCTTATGGAATCTATAAAATTAGAAAAAAAGAGACTTCCCAGAGGTTGTGCACCATCAAATGCTAGGAAAGCTAATCCGAAAACCCTCCCTAAGTATTTGCTATCCGTTTCTTTTTGAATAAATGTCGGTATACTCCCAAATAATTGAGCTTGGACAAATCCAAATACGGCAACCATTCCTAACCAAGTATATTGATTAAAATAAGAAACTACTCCCAATAATATTAGTGAAAATAGTACTAACTCAAGATATATTTTTGAACTGTTGATACTTTTTGTTTGTCTTGCAAGATTTACGCCTCCTGCCAATCCTCCTAATGACATTAATAATAAAGCTATACTATATATACTAACATTGCTTTGAAAATAGTTTTTAGCTAAGTATGGAATCAATAATATAAACCCTGAATAACATAAATTAAAAATTCCCATTGCAGAGATTAATAATATAAGTTTTCTAGTTCTCCTAATATACTGAAATCCCTCAATGAGATTCTCTATAAACTTTCCGCTTATATTTATTGAATAGGACTTAGGAGAGTCAATTCTATTATTTATTAATGCTGCAAACAAAAAAAGAAGTCCATTTACCAATAAGAATTGATTAAAAGAGAGTTTCCCTAAGGAAAGGAGAATACTACAAATGAGTGGTGCAAGAATACTAGCAAATCCATATATTGTATTAGAAATTGCGTTAAATCTTTGAATTTTATTTGATTTAATAACACTAGGAACTAAAGCTTTTACAGAGGGGTAGTTAATTGCCAACATAATGTTTAGAGAAAAGGTAGTTACTATTAAGAGTAAGGTCTGGGGGTGATTAGAATTTACAAGTATTGCTCCTCCAAAATTTACTAGTGCTGACAATAAATTTGTCAGGAGGATAAGTACTTTAGGGTTATATTTATCAACTAATACTCCGACAAACACATCAGTAATGATAAAAGCAACACCGCTTACTGCCTGTATAATTCCTAACTGTTTTGTTGTTCCTGTGGCCTCTACAATTAACCAATTAAGTCCAATTAAATAAACCGAAAGCCCTAATTGTGATACAAAAGGGCTCATCATTAAAGGGATGTGTTTATTTTTGAGGTTTTGTAAATACTTCAATTTGCCCCTCTATGCCTAATATATTTTGAATACGGTATTTTAATTCGAGTATAGCTTGCTTACTTATTATTTGTTGCTCTTCATTAATTGCTTCAATTACCATAATTGCATCGGTTGTATTTTCAGTCAACATTGTTCTTTGTGCTTCACGCCAGTTAAAGCTCCGACAAATTGCTCCCTCATTATCATAATATATAACCTCACCTGGTAACGCTGGGTCATCTTTATCTGAACCCAAAGGTCTAAAAGTCTCACCTCCATTAGCAGTTCCTAAATGCATGATATCAGAAATCTTGTTTAAGTCTTCACCACCACACGGAACACCGTATTCTAAAGAAATACTGTTGTAGATATCTACTAAAGGGTTTATTGAATTGAATTTTTGACCTTGACTCACTCGTTTTAATAGAGCCTCAATTGATGAACGTGCTCCTTTTTTCTTTTTAAACTTTGTAAAAGCTTGTCTCCAGTCTTGAATGATTGCATTTGAAGAAAAAGTGTCCTCTGTTAAATGTTTTTCAGATTTTATCGTAGAACTATCCAATAATTCCTGCGTTCTGGCAATAACTGCTGACTGAACTTTATTATCAATTCCTTTTATCGTTAAAACACTTATACTCGCATCAGGAAATATATCCCAAAAGCTATTATCTACTTTTAATTTAGAATCCATATTGTACTCTCCTTTATTTCACTTATTTATGATTAACTTCATGAGAATATCTCTTTGCTTTTCTCCACCAAGTTCAAATACATGTTCACTAAAGCAAACGAAATTCATTTTTTTATAGAAATTTAGTGCATTTATATTTTCTTCCCATACACCAAGCCAAGCACTCGTTTTGTCTAGCTCTTTTGCTTTTTCGACGGCATAGTTCAAGAGGTATTTTCCAAGTCCCAAACGTTTGAAGTTAGGTTTTATATAAATCCTCTCTATTTCTAAAGCATTTATGTCATGTTTTTCCGTTTGAGCATTAGAGACGTTTAGCTTTAAATATCCTGCTAATTCTTTTTTGTAGTAAACAAAATAAAAATTGGAATCAGAATCTGAAAGTTCCGATTCCAATTGCTTAATATTATAAGCACTCTTTAAATATTCTTTTAGATCCGCTTCATCATTGGCATCTTTAAATGTGTCGGAAAAAGTTTCAATACTTATTTTTTGTAATTGTTTAACGTCTTGTAGGGTTACTACTTTTAATATTACTTCTACTTCTTGTTCCATTTAATAATTTCTTTTGATTCCTTTCTTGACATCCAACCAATTTTGAGAGATATTATCAGCCATTTTATTTATTACTTCAACAAATACTTCCATTTTTTCAGGTGAAATATCTTCTGTTGCAACTTTTGTCGAGTATTCATTTTCACGAATAATAACTGGATAAATTTCCTCCCCTTTTTGGGTAATAAAGAGATGCTTTTCTTTTTTATTCACTAAGTCATCCTTTTTAGTGATTAATCCTTTTTCTTCTAACTTATTAATTGCTCTATTGGCAGTAGATTTGTCTACACATAACAGTTCTGATAAACGATGTTGAATGATGCCTGGATTTTCTTTAATCCGACTCAAATAGAGATATTGACCTTTAGCCAAATCAAATTGTGCAAATTCAACGTTACTAATCGAATCTAGAGAACGAGAAATTGTTCCAATTTGTCTTAATATTTCACTTTCCATTTTTAAACTCCTTCGTTAGAAAATATTATACTTCTTTTTTAGTGCATTTGCAACTATATATTTTGAAAATAAAAAGCTGTATTTTGACAACATAAAATCTAATAAAATTGAAGAGACTCTCTAGTTATATTTTTAAGTGTTTCAAAGACGGATTGATGACTAGCAAGATACTTCTCCTTCACGCTAGAGACTCCACATCTTATTTGAACAATTTTCAAAGCAACCTTGCCTGATACCGACCTAATATCAACGTTATTCCTAAAAAACTAAAAAAAAACCAAAATATGATGTTTTTAGTTTATTTTTTCAATATTTCTAACAACAAATGATTTTTTCTCATCATCAGTTGTTACAAAACCAGAATTATTAGCTACATATTGAACAGCTGATTTCATATTAATGAACTCTTTAATAATATATTTTCCACTTTTTTCACCCGTGTAATTATTGATAGAATTCTCTTCAGCCGAAGAAAGAGATGTGAATTTAAATTTCATAATACTCCTTATACGGATTCTTTTGTAAAATAGATTTTTTTAAATTTCAAAGCCACATTAACTAAAGCAATCATAACAGGAACTTCCACTAACGGACCAATAACTGCCGCAAAGGCTTCTCCTGAATTAATTCCAAATACACCTACCGCAACTGCTATCGCAAGCTCAAAGTTATTGCTTCCTGCTGTAAATGATAAAGATGCTGTAACAGGATAACATGTTCCCAATTTTTTAGAGAGAAAGAAGGAAACAAAGAACATCAATACGAAGTACACAAGCAATGGAATTGCTATTCTAACTACGTCAAATGGAAGCTCTACTACCTTTTCACCCTTAACCGCAAACATGATAATGATTGTAAACAAGAGAGCGACCAATGTTATACGACTAATTTTTGGAATGAATTTTTCTTCAAACCATTCTTTACCTTTTAATTTAATCAAACCAAAATGAGAGATAATCCCTGCAATAAATGGAATTCCCAAATAGATGAATACTGAGGTAGCAATCTCACCAATTGTTATATGCACTGCAAAATTTCCTAAACCTAACCATTTTGGAAGCAAGGTTACAAAGAAATAAGCAAAGATTGAGTAAAAGAATACTTGGAAAAGTGAGTTGAAGGCTACAAGTCCTGCTGTATATTCACTATCACCATGTGCTAAATCAGTCCAAACAATAACCATTGCAATACAACGCGCAAGCCCAATCATGATAAGCCCAATCATATAGCTTGGATAACCTTGTAAAAATACGACCGCAAGTATAAACATTAGTATCGGACCAATAATCCAGTTTTGAACTAATGAAAGCAACAGGACTTTCCAATCCTTAAATACTTTTCCCATTTCTCCATATTTTACTTTTGCTAATGGAGGATACATCATGAGAATTAGTCCAATAGCAATTGGAATTGATGTTGTTCCTACTGATAAGTCATTAATAGTGGTTGCAACACTAGGAACGAAG
This sequence comes from Lactococcus sp. EKM203L, assembly GCF_011800585.1. Classification (NCBI taxonomy): domain Bacteria; kingdom Bacillati; phylum Bacillota; class Bacilli; order Lactobacillales; family Streptococcaceae; genus Lactococcus; species Lactococcus sp. EKM203L. The sequence continues at coordinate 8,463 of NZ_JAALEQ010000009.1, read as the reverse complement.
TACCCCAAAGCGACTCCAATTCCCATTGCTACAAATATCCAAAGCGTCAGATAACGGTCTAAAAACGACAGTTTCTTTGTGACTTGATTCATAATTGAGTTTTTCCCCTAATTTTTTTCTTGTTTTGCAATTTCTTGATAATTTTTATTTCCACCAGATAAATTGTATACTTCTCTAAATCCTTCATTTCTCAACACATTTTGAGAAGCATTTCCAGTTACTCCCTTATTGCAGTAAACGATTGTCAATTTATCCTTATCAAGGATAGATGATTTTTCACGAAGTTCTGCCAGCGGAATATTAATTGCATTTGGTATATGTTTCTTTTCATAACTTGCTTTTGCACGTGTGTCAATAATTGTTATATCTGCACTATTTTTTTGAAGTTCCATCAAATCATGAGGCGTTATTAATGGCGCAGTAGTTAAGGCATTGGTGAGTGCCATTCCTGTATATGCGACAGGGTCTTTAGTTGTTGAAAATGGTGGGGCATAAGCTAAATCCATATGGAATAAATCTTCTGCAGTAACCCCTAATGTTATTGTTGAGGCAAAAACATCTATTCTTTTATCAACGCCTTTATGACCAATAATTTGAACTCCAAGAATTCGATGCGATAACTTATCTGCAATTGCTTTGATAACCATTTCTTTACCGTGCATGTAATCAGGTTTGTCTGGTTTAATATTGAATAATACTGCTATTTCGTAATCTTCTTCAATCGCTTCTTTTTCAGTTAATCCTGTTTGAGCAATGGTTAAATCAAAGAAGCGTAAAATTCCAGTCCCAAGCACACCTTGAAAACGAAGTGGTCCACCAGTTATTGCATCTCCTGCAATTCTCCCCATCTTGTTTGCAGTTGATGCCAAAGGTCTATATGTTGCTTTCCCAGTAATCACATGGAAACTTTCTGCGACATCCCCAACGGCATAGACACCTTCAATATTAGTTTCCATCGTTGTATCTGTAGCAATCGCTCCAGTTTCACCTAGTTTCACACCAATTGATTCTGCGAGTTGAGTATTTGGTCGAACACCAGTAGCCAATATATACAAATCAGCGCTAAGAACATTGCCTTTACTTGTTATGACACTTTTTAATATTTGTTCTCCATTTGTTTCAGTGATTACTTCCTCAGATAGAAAATGAACATTTTGCTTTTCCATTTCATCTTCAATGCGAATAGACATGTCCCAATCTAGGTGTGCCATTGGGTGTTTCCCACGTTGAAGCACAGTAACATCAAGTCCTCGTTCTTTGAGCTGTTCGGCAACTTCAAGACCAATATAACCTGCTCCTACAACAATTGCTGTTTTTGGTTTTTTATCGTCCAAGAAAGATTTAATGTTTTTACCACTATTAATATTTCTTACTTGAAATACATTATCAAATGATTTACCTTGAAAAACTTCAGGTCTATGATAAGTTGCTCCAGTTGCAAAAACAAGGATATCGTAAGAATCATCAAATATTTCACCAGTCAAAAGGTTCTTAACTTTGAGAGATTTTGTTGAATGATTAATATCTAAAACTTCATGAGAAGTATGAATATCAACATTGTAACGTTTTTTAAACCATCGAGCATCCCGAGGAGTTAACTCATCAAAATCACCAATTTCCCCACCAATAGCATATGGAATACCACATACTGCGTAAGAAATATCAGTGTCCTTATCATAAAGAGTAATCTCTGCACTCTCTGTATTTCTACGTGCCTTAGCAGCAACACTTGTTCCTGAGGCTACAGAACCAATTATAATCATTTTCATAGGATCATTATTTCCTTTATTTTTCAAAGTCAGCTTGCCATTTAGCTACTGCATAGTGTTGATTAGAAAGTTTGGCAACTTTATTAATCCATTCTACTTCATTTGATGCACGTGCTTTCAAAACTTCATTCGAGGTATGAGTTGCACTCATACTTTGGTTTACTAACCACCAAGTATGTGCAATATTTGCTCTATCTAAATCATCTGCTAATCGCATTGATTCATAAACTGGAGTGGTTTCTGGTAAAGTCACCATCAAAACTTCTGTTTCATCAGAGTTTTGTAATCTTGGTAAAAGTTTTTGAATTGATTTTGGAACTTCACCACTTGTCCGTTCAACTTCTTTCGCATAGCTTTGAGTTGATTCAAGTAATAAGAGGGTATGACCAGTTGGCGCAGTATCAATTACTACAATCTCATCATCTGCTTTTTCGACAATTTCAGCGAAAGCACGAAAGACTGCAATTTCTTGCGTACATGGTGATTCCAAGTCTTCTTTAACATAGTCAAAATCATCGCCTGACATTGTTTCTCTTGCTTTGCTTAAAACTTCTTCTTTATATTCTTGAAGTTCCTTTTCTTCATCAATATAACTTAATGAGAGTCCAGAAGTATCTCCCAAGTAGAAATTAAGATGATCCGCAGGGTCTGTAGTAGCCAGATGAACTTTTTTACCTTGCTTTTGCAAAGCTTGAGCAACTTTAATCGCTAAAGTAGTTTTTCCAACTCCACCTTTACCCATCGTAAAGATAATTTTTTTACCTGTTTTGACAAAATTATCAATCACAGTTGAGAGTTCTGGATATTCTCTCATTTCTGAATCAATCTCAGGCAATTCGGGTTGAACTGTATCTAAAAGGATGCGAAGTTTATCTAACCCAGTCACATTATAGGGTCTGAGTGGGATAAAGAATTGTTCATACTTACTGAGAGAGTTAAGCAAATGCTCTAAATCATCTTCTTGTTGATTGGCAATAATCTTTGATACTTCATCATCTGCTTGAGTTAAAAGTCCATTAATAATTAATTTTTGATTATTTATTCCAAGTTCCGCAAGTTCACCAGAAGCTCTATTGGCTTCCTGAATTGATGCTTTTTGAGGACGTGTTACTAACATAAGCGTTGTTAATTCACCGTCAGCTAATTTTTTTACTGCCCGTTCGTAACTTTCCTTTTTATCTCCCAGTCCTGAAAGTTGACCTAAGCACGAAACACCAGTATCATTTTCATCCAGGTAGTTAGACCATGCGGAAGGAAGAGCAAGCATTCTGAGGGTATGCCCAGTTGGTGCGGTATCAAAAATGACATAGTCAAATTCATCTTCGACATCCTTATTTGTTAAGAAACCTGCAAATTCATTAAAAGAAGCAATTTCAACGGTACATGAACCTGAAAGTTGTTCTTCCATATTTTCTACAGCTGAGTCTGGTAAAATTCCTCGATATGGACCAACTATACTTTCTTTATAATCATTTGCCGCAGATACTGGGTCAAAATTTGCGACTTTTAAATTAGGAATTTCTGGAATTTCTTTTGGTTTATTGGTTAATTCTGTTTGAAATACATCTTGTAAATTAGAAGCAGGGTCAGTACTGACAAGGATTACTTTATGACCTGAATCCGCAAGACTAACTGCAGTTGCACATGCAGACGTTGTTTTGCCAACCCCACCTTTTCCTGTAAAGAATAGGTATTTAGTCAATTCTAATTTTTTTGGATCGTAAGCTTTCATCATTTCTCCCCTATTAACAACAACCAGTATTTCCACCACAACAAGAAGTATTTGCCTCTACTTTGACTTCTTCTCGGGAATTTGAGCAACAAGCTTCTTTTTCATTATTAATATCGCTTAGTCCAAGTTCTTCAGAAGTTGGATAGCTTTCGGTTTTGAGAATTTCTCCATCAATTAATGTGATTGGTAAAACATCATTCCCTTGATTTTGTATGAGATTCAGAACTTTTTCGTTAACCACAAACGCTTGAGGGTTACTTGTAAGATTATAACGATAAGCTTTTACTTCTTCGTTCTCTTTCAATGTATCAAATAGGTTTGTAATACGAAGTAACTCTGAATCAACTGACGGACCACAAACTCCAGTTGAACAACACATCGCAGCTTCAAAAATTTCAATTTTTTTCATTATAGTTCCCTTTCTTAATTAGAACAATTACATTTTTTATCAATACCACACACACAAGTTTCTTCATTATGTGAGAATAGAGTCATACACATGCTTTGGAATTCTTTAGCAAAATCATCACTTAAAGTGTAATAATTCCAAGTCCCTTTTTTCTCCACAGTGATAATTTCTACTTTCTCTAAAACCTTCATGTGATGAGACAATGCAGGTTGTGAAAACTCAAAATGCTCTAATAAATCGCAAGCACACTTTGTTCCACATGACAGCAGGTCGACAATTTTTAAACGATTTGGCTCAGCTAATGCCTTCAAACTCATTGCAATTTTTTCGTAATTCATAAAATCCTTTCTCAAACATAAACGTACGTTTATATATAATATAAACAAATGTTTATATATTGTCAAACATAAACGACTATTTATGTTTCGATTTTTGTTGTAAATTATAAATAAAAAATTGGAGTGACTCTCTAGTTAGAGTTTTTAGTGCTTAAAAGATGGATTGGTGTTTTTTCTACAGGCAAGTAAGGCTAATTAACGATATAAGAGTAATAGTACTGACAATTTTTTGGCTTCTTCAATGGTAAATAAATCTTTCTGAAAAAGCTTGCTTTTTCTCAAAGCATGACTATAATTTTTTGAATCCAATATTAAGATTGATACCATTTTTCAAACACTGACCCCGATACCGACCTTTTAATACTTAAAAAAAGCCATTATAATAGTGGCTTTTTAAAGTTAAGTTCAAGCTAAAGCAGTTGAAATCCCTTCCTCACCAGTTTTCTTTTGAACTTATTACTCGGGAAACAAGTAAAAATAATATGCTATCATACACTTGAAAGCTTAGGTGTAACGATCTCTCACTCCCGCAAAGGAAATTGTTATGATAACGCATGCTGTGAAAATTTCTTCTCTCATCTCAAATCTGAACTTCTCCATCTCAAACCTGCACCATCTGAGGAAGAATTAATTAAACAAGTGAATGACTATATTATTTGGTACAACAATGATAGACCACAGGGCAAACTAAAAGGCATGACTCCTATAGAATTCAGGAACCATACCTAAAAATTGTATGATTATAGAGTTTATTCCATTATGCTTTAAAATTCTTTAATGCTTTTTAAAATAGAAAATTATTGATTAGTTCTGAAGCTTCATTTGGAAACTGAAAAATAGAGCCATGTCCTGCGTTAGAATAGATTTCTAAATTCTTATGGGGAATTTTTTTAGATAAATCAAAAGAATTTTGGGTAGGTACCATTCTATCATTATCCCCATTTATAATAAGTGTGTGTTGCTGAATTTGTGATAAATCTGATGGTGCTTCATTTCCCCACTTTTTAATCGCTTTTAACTGCGCTCTGAAAGAAGACAATTTGATTGGTAAGTCAACGTTCTTTTTCCGCTGATTCAAACTATGTAAAAAGTCATCCGCGTATTTTTTTCCCTCATTATCATGATTGAAAAATAGAAAACGTTTTGGATCTGTTCGATGAATGACACTTCTTATCATATCTTGATATGTGACTCTTGCAACTTTTGAAATCCCTACTCCACCTCGAGGACCAGTACCAGCTAGGATCAACTTTCTAACTTTCTCTGGAGAAATAGCCAGGTATTCTTGAGCGACAAAACCTCCCATAGATAATCCTAAAAGGTCAAAGCGCTTTATATTTAAAGCTTGAACAAAATCAGAGACACCCTTAGCCATATCTTCGATACTTTTTTGAACTTTCCCTGTACTGGATCCAATTCCTTGATTATCAAAAACGATAACTCTTCTAAGTTTAGCGATAGGGTTCAAAAATCTGGAATCCCAATTATCCATTGTTGCGGAGAGGTGAGGTAACATCAGTAATGGTACATCACTCTCTGTTCCCATTTCCCTATATGCGTACACTTCTTTTTCACCCTGAATGTATTTTGTTTCGGCTTCAAGATAGTCCATACTATACTCCAAATCCATTTAATTCTTCGAGTACCTTATTTGTTAAAACAAAATCATTCTTAGGATTTACAAGACCAATATTATACTCACTCTCAATCAACTCCAATAGATAATCAGTCACTTCATCCACGGATTTAACATATGGAGGGAGGTTACTTTGGTCTGTATATCCAATAAAATCAGTAGCCGTTAAAGCTGGTGCGAAGATTTTTACTTGAATTTTATTATTTTTCATTTCATTAGCAAGCCCTTGAGTAAATGCATTGATGAAAAATTTTGAAGCAGAATAAACTACATTATTTTCTGCGACTAAATACCCCACAGCTGAGGACACATTGATCAATTGAACGGCTTTGTCAGAATAATCTTTTACAAATAGTTGAGATAGCATCATCGTTGCACGAATATTAACATCGACCATTCTCTCATAGGCTTCTATATCTGAATCAATAATTTGTCCTGAAGCACCAAGTCCTGCAATGTTTAGAAGCATACTTAATTCAAACTTTGAAATAAATTGATATAAATCTTCTATTTCACCTTTAGCTGATAAATCTGTAGGTTTAACAACCACATCGATATTTGGATATTTATTATTGATCTCACTTTTTAACTCATTTAATTTGTGAGTACGTCTTGCTACAATTATAAGATTGTAGCCTAAGTTTGCTAGCTTGATTGCTGTGGCACATCCAATACCTGAACTTGCTCCTGTAACTACTGTATATTTCATCATTTCTCCTTTAAAATTTAATGATTGTTTTACCACTAGAACGTCCATTTTTTACTTTATCTAAAGCTAAGTTAATATCTTTAAAATCAAATACTTTATCAACAGAAGCTTTTATTTGGTTTTCTTCAAAGATTTTTGAGATATTGGAAAGTTGCTTACCATCTGACTTCACAAAAATGAAATGGTAAGTCTGGTTCTTTTGGGAGGCTAATTTGTCGAATCTTCTACCTACCATACCAAAAAGAAAAGTTTTGAAGAACGATAAGTTCATCCTTTTTGCAAAGCTTCGATTAGGGCCTCCTTTGAGACTAACAATTGCCCCCCCTTTCTTCAATATAGTAAATTGTTTAATTAATTCATCACCACCAAGAGTATCTATTACATAATCTATGTCATTTAAAACCTTCGTATAGTCCTCATATCTATAGTCAATAAATTGGTCTACTCCAAGGGCTAGAACACGTTCTTTATTTTCTTTACTTCCGTTAGTAATAACTTTTAAACCAAATGCTTTAGCAATTGGAATCGCCATAGCCCCAAATCCACCTGTACCGCCAGAGATAAAAATGGTTTCCCCAGGCTTCACTTTGAGAAGTTCCAATGCTTGATATGCTGTTAGTGCCGTTAGTGGAACACTTGCTGCTTCTTCATCGCTCAGATATCTAGGCACTAACGCAATCTCATTTTGATCAATGGTCAAATATTCCGCGAATGCTCCTATTTTATCTAAAGGCATTCTTGCATATATCCGATCTCCAACTTGATATTTTGTGACATCTTTACCAATACTCTCAATAACTCCAACAAATTCATTTCCTGCTGTTACTGGTAATTTATAGGGAACAATTAATTTTACCTCTCCCGCTGTTATCATATTATCTAGTGGATTAACACCTGCCATGCTAACTTTAACGAGAACTTCCTGTGCATTAGGTTTTGGTTTCTCAATCTGCTCAATACTCAATTGAAAATCTTTTTTTGAATAATTGTTTAATCTAGCTGCTCTCATTTTTCACCTTATTTCTATTTATTTTGATTAGCAGCATATAGTTTATTAATCAAGTCTGCTAGAGATTCTTTTTGTAGCTCACGCAAAAGCGCTTCTTCCGCATGTGCAAAAGTCGGTGTAAGTATTTCTCCAATATGTGACCCTATTGGACATTCTGGATTTGCATCCTCATGTACATGTAGTACACTTTTTTCAGGATAGACTGCTTTGTAAACGTCGGATAAAAGAATACTATCTTTGTTTCGTGCTAATTGAAATCCTGATTTGCCTTGTTGGCTAATTAATAAACCTGCTTTTTTCAAAAGAGCAGTTATTTTTCTAATGTGGCTACTATTCGTATTTACACTATTTGCAAGCGTGGTAGAATTAGCCTCTTCATCTGTTTCTGAAATAAATGCCAAAATATGTAATGCTACAGAAAATTTCGTATCCATGATTCACCCCTTAAATAAATATAACTCTCATACTTTCTCTTGTACCTGTACCGAGAACAAGAACATTATAACAAAGAACAATACATGAGTCAAATATATAGGATTATAGGATAAAAAAATAGACAATAACGAAGAACTAAGAAGTTCCTTTTTTTTATTGTCTATTTTAACTGGTCCTTGACATGTGCTGTGATAGGTGTTTTTTTATAAATCTTTTAAATATTAATTTTAATTAACAGACATTGAAAAAAACACTCTATATTAGAGTGGTCCTAATTTATGCACGGGAAGTGTGAGTTTCCTCTTGCTGGCTAAGTATATCATATTCTCTCATAATTGCAACTGAATATAAAAAACTGAAGTAATGACTCCAGTTTTTGCACGATTTTCAGATATAATTATGCTTTTGTGATATTAACTGCTTGAG
>NZ_JAALEQ010000008.1:0-78484 GCF_011800585.1 Lactococcus sp. EKM203L | reverse complement strand
TCAAGTTCAGGCGGAACAACAAACCCAACATCAAGCACAGATGGCGGCTCAAGTTCAGGCGGAACAACAAACCCAACATCAAGTACAGATGGTGGCTCAAGTTCAGGCGGAACAACAAACCCAACATCAAGCACAGATGGCGGCTCAAGTTCAGGCGGAACAACAAACCCAACTACTCCTAGTGACGGTAAAACCGTTACCTTACCAGGTAAAGATGGTAAGCCAGGTACAGATGATGATGTTACTGTAACTGGGGATCAACCATTGACACCAGGTTCAGACGGAAGTGTTACACTTCCAAGTGATGGAGGAAAAGTTGATCGTCCTGATGGCTCATACAATGTTCCTGGAGGAACAATAGTAGACCCAGATGGCACGATTCATCTCCCAGGTGGTGATATCGTTAACCCAGATGGTACTGTTACATTACCGGGACAAGACGGTAAAACTGGTACAAGCGATGACGGTAAGGTTAAACCAAACGGCCCAATTATTCCAGGTGATAATGGAAGTGTCACTCTCCCAGACGGAGGAGGTACAGTTACAACACCAGGAGGAACGATTAATGTTCCAGGAGGAAGTGTCGTAGACCCAGATGGCACAGTTCATCTCCCAGGTGGCAATGTCGTTAACCCAGATGGTACTATTACATTACCTGGACAAGACGGTAAAACTGGCACAGGTGATGACGGTAAGGTTAAACCAAATGGTCCATCTATTTCAAACCCAGATGGAAGCATTACGCTCCCTGGCGGTGGTACAGTTCAAACGCCTGGAGGAACTATTGATCTTCCTGAAGGTACTGTTATTGACCCAGATGGCACAATTCATCTTCCAAACGGTGAAATAATTAATCCAGATGGTACCATTACTGGTAAAAATACTAAAATAAATACTTCTAATGAGACTCAAAATTCAACATTGACTCCTCTTGGAACTCCTGTTGGAATCAGCACAAGTAATACTAAATTACCAAAAACTGGTGATGTTTCTTTAAGTAGCGAAGAAGCGTTAGCTCTAGGATTTGGGGCCTTACTTGGTGTACTTACTCTTACTGAGGTAAAACGTCGTAAAGAAAATTAATTTGCTTATGATTAAAGCAGATAGTTTATGAGCGCAAATTTAAAATTTCAAAGATTATACCATTGAAAATCATAAAGGGAAGAAACTAAAAAATATGAAAAAAGTAAGTATTATCATTCCTTTCAAGGGGCAGACGGAATCGGAACTAATGCTTCCGTTAGCATCTATTTATAATCAGATTGGAATTGATCTTTCACAACTGGATGTCCATCTTGTTAATGATGGGGGAGAACCAATTAATTTAAAAAAGTTTGATGTTTTAGCAGACAAACTTGAAATTAATTATCATGAAATATCAAGTAGTGGGCCGGGTGTTGCTAGGCAGTACGGTATAGATCATTCTAAGAGTGAATACATTATGTTTATTGATGCTGATGATGTTCTCTACTATGTGGGCGCATTATGGCCGTTTTATAATGCGGCTAATCAAGGCCATCAAATGATATTGGCCGGTTATTGGGAACAAGTTGCCGGAAATCCCTATACTTACATAGTTCATAATAATAAAGATGTTAAAGCTGTTTATGGAAAGTGGTATAAACGTACTTACTTAGAAATGATAAATTTAAGATTTTTGGTTGATTTACCAATTTATGAAGATACTTATTTTGTTGGTTTGGCTTGTATACTATCAACTGATAAATGTTACCTTGAAGAAGTCGTTTACATGTGGTTATGTAATCCTAAATCCATTACAAGAAATTCTGAAAATATGTTTAATTATCAAGCTCATATTTGGGCAAGAGAAAACAGGCATTGGTTTGAAATGATTCGTAAATGGAAGCCTGAAAGGTTACAATCTGATTTTGAAAACTATTTAACAGATATGTATTTGAAATCCCAAAAATTTTCGCCAATAGATGAGGAAAAATGGTTAAAGGAACAGCGTATACTTATCGAAAATGTTTCTGATATTTTCTCTGGCTGGACTCCAGAACTTCAAAAACAGGTTAATGAGAAAAGCGCCGATATTAATAATCAGTGGTATGGAATTAATACTGATGGTTTTAAGGAGTGGATAGCTCAAACTCTTCCCTGGTAACATAAAGGATTTTTAAAAGTTAAGTTAATCTTTTGAAACGAATCCTTTCCAATTTTAGGCGGATAGATAAAAATATCTATCTGCCTAATGTTATTATTTATTATTATTATTTTTTAAACTTTATTTATTAGAGAGGTTGGGTTCGTTAATGAAGAAACAAGGCAGACAACTTAATATTTTGAATAGTTTGTTCTTGAAAAATTCGAAAGAGCAAAAATCGTCGTCAAGGGAGATTCCTGACAGTCAAATTGAATTGAAAGCTAGTAAAGAATTAGGAGTGGCAATACGGCAAAAGGAAGTGAGTAATATGATGGGAAGGAGTAACTATTCTTCAGAATTGAGAACACACAAACAACTACTTGAAAAATATCTACAACATTCAGAAAAATACTTTAATGATTTAGCTGAATATAAAAAAGGATATCTGGTATTAAATCGTAGTTTAGAAGATTTTAATCAACTTTCTCAAAAGATGGCTGATAAAAAAGAAGAGTATACTTCTGAAATGGTCAAATACGAAGGAATAAAGCAAAAGTATGAGCAAAGTCTTAAGGAATATCAAGAAATCACTGAAGAATATGAAAATATTATTCAAGATAGAGAAGTAGTTCAAAGAAAGTTTGAAGAACACTCTATAGCTCTAAAAAAAATTAACGATGAGGTACAAGAGTTAATTGATAAAAAGTCTGAAAAAAACGATATTTTTGTTGAGTTAAAGGGTAAATTGGTGATAGAGAGAGAAGTATTTAAAGCAACACAAAGTCGTTTGAACGGGATTGTCTCTGTCTATGATTTACTTAAAAAAATTATCAGGAAAAGAAAGAAACTTTTGAAGAATCACGTAAGAAATATCACCATGCAAATACCATAAAAAATGATTGGGAGATGCTAGTCAAAGATTTTGAAAAAACTAAAGCTAATAAACAGAAATTCGAGCAAAACCTTCAATCTATTGATAAAAAAATAAAGAATACAGAAGAAGAAGCGAAAACCTCAAAAGAAATTTATAGTTTTGTTGAGCCTTCTTTGGCTGCAATGGAAGAAAAATATAAAGAACACAAAAAAAACTATGAAGCAGTAGCTATTGCTTATAATATTTCCAAAAAAAGCTATGATGCAGAATATGCTAAGTATGCTGAGCTTAAAGAAAATCTTGAGGAGATGAATAGCCTTAAAAATCCGAGCAAGACTGTCATTGGTTATATCACCCGTGATAGGGATGTAGCCAAAAGTAGGGTGGATAATTTGGCGAAAGATTTTTATCCTTTGGAAGAAAAGTTTAAACTACAAAAAAGCGTTTTTGAGCAAGTCAGTGCTAGCTATCAACTAGTGAAAAACCTTGTTGAAGAGAAGAAAGATAAGTCAAAAGTTTATAATGATTCTTTGAGACAAACATTGGCTGCTCAGAAAAAAATTACAATGGTTTTAGAAGTGTTGAAATCAAAATATGGGCTTCTAAACCACCAACGGGGACAATCACAAGAAGCATTTAAAGTTATTTCTCAGGAGTACGATAAACTTGAACTCGAATTCCAGAAAGAGCAAACGTCTTTCAAAAATATAAAAGATGATTATATAGCTTTTGAAACTCGGTATAACTCCACTAAGGAATCTTATGATACTGCTAAAGAAAAGCTTGCTCAAAGCGAGGAGAATATTGAAATTGTTAAAAAAGCATATTCTGATGTTGCAGGCCTTCTCAGAATTGCAACGGCAAATAAAGAATCCATTCTAGTAAACTATAAAGAATCTGAAAAAGAACTTAAGAAGTTGACAGACATAAAAGATGGACTAAAGTTTGAAGTAGAAAGTAATTTCTCAGCTTTAGAGGAAACTTACCAAAATGGTGAGCAAATTTATTTACGCTTAAAAGAACAGTCAAAAAATTGGCATGACGAATATCCTCAGTATAATAGTTCTTATAAAAAAATATTACCTGAGTATACAAATATGAGTAATCAACTCGAAAAGCTAAATCAACAATACAAAGTTATTTATAGTGATTATCAATTTTTAGATAAATCTAGAGAGGCTGCTCAAAAGCAATATCAAGAAGAAATGAGAAAATATAATTCCAATCAGGAATTATATAATCGATTGACTCAAGAATTTAATCATTGTTTAGATTTAAGAAATATTGTTCTAAAAAAAGATAATGACTTTGAAACTGCTTTGCATAATTTGAATCAATTTATCTTTAAAAATGATATGTTTACTTTCCCAATTAATGAAGCAACCGGTTCTAATTTTATAGATGAATTTAATATTCCTGAAATTGAGTTTAATGAATCATCAATAAGATTAACCAGGAAATTCGAACTATCAAAATGGACAGAAACATTTCAAAGATTTTATTCCCAAACTGAGGTAATAGCTAAGGATCTTGTTAAAGCATTGGCGGAATATCAAAAACAGGTTTCAATTTTTATACGACTTGGAGGGAAAAGACTTATCGATTTGGGAAATAGTGATATAGCTTATCGTGGAACAAACATTGAAAACTACTTAAATAGGCTATTAACCAACTTTAGGGAGTGGCAGATAGAATATGAAAATAGAGAGCAGGTTTTCGCCTTATTAGTTAAAGATTATCGTCAATATTTGGATGAATCAATTAAATTAAATGAGAACATTGCTAAAATGTCAGATTCTAAGAATGGTTTGCAAGAAATTGTGAATGCAATTAATTCACTTCCAAATTACATGGATATTTATAGTGCTTCTTACCGCAATGTTGAAGTGTTGGCGAATAGTCTTGGGAGTGAGGTTTCAGACTTAACGCATTTACAAAGTGTTGATGAATTAAAAGTGACAATTCATAAAGTTTATCTTGAGCATATTCAAGCTTTGATTGATGAAAACCTAGAAGATACAATTACACATTTTACCAAAATTCGTTCCAGTTACGATCAAAGTATTAGTAATTTAAGAAAACGATTGGATTCAATGGAAAAAATGACAGGTATTCCGACAAGAAAAATTGTAATAGAAAGCTCCCTACCAAATGATCTTGATTTAAAAACCTACTTTAAGAGTGCATTAGATGATAATGTAAAACAATTACTTTCTACGATTACTGGAAGTTCATCATTTATTAATAGCGTGAAAAAAGTTAATCAATTTAAACGAGTTCAAAATCTCTTATCTGTTAATGAAGGAGGAATTGCAATTGTTCTTCCAGAAGTACCAATCAATTTTAATCCAAAGGAACTAGAATTTTCACTTGTAGTAGCTAGCGTAAAAAATATTGAAGCTCCGAATAAGGTAGAAAAGTTGGTTTCTTCTTATCCAACGCCAGAACAACCAGATATTCTCAGTGAGAAACCAAGTTTTATCGAAGATATTCGTGAAATAGAGAAAATAGAAAAGCAACACCAAAACATAGAAAAAAAAGAAGCGCTAAAAGCTCTTGCTTAATATCAGTTTTAATAATATATCTAACTGAAAGGTATTGATAATGAATTATTTTGTAAATGAGAATATTTTTACCCTGAATTCTGGGACAGAATTTTCAGCGATTAAACGATTGAAAATGTTCAAAAATCATCGTGTTGAAGCTAAAATTTTGACAAGAAATTACAATCCTCAACTATCTGGAGATTTAAAGAGGGTAGGTTTAACTCATGATGATGTCATAAATATGTATGATTATTTTCAAGATGTAATAAATGTTTCTGGAAGAGATGTTGATGTGCGTTACACAAACAAGATTAATAAAAGAAAATATCATATTGAAGGAATTGATGCTAATGAATCACTGATTAAGCATGCTGGAAAAACTATTGCTAAAGTAATGATTGCACCAGCGACAGTTGGATTAGTTGGTTCAATGGAATATAATGATTCGATGAATCATGTAGTAGCTAAAGATATTTGGGATCGTAGAGGTTTTCTTTCTTCTACACAATACTTTCATCCAGACGGAACTCAAGGGCCTCAAATCTTTTTTGATATCAATGGAACTCCTAAATTGGAAATCATACATATGAATATTCAAGGGATTCTAAATCCAACAATGTATAAATTATTGAATTATAAAGGTAAGAATAGACGATTTAATCGAGAAGAAGAACTCTTTACTTTTTTCATGAATGAGATAGCAAGTCAAGAAGCAAGCGTATTTATAAATGATCGACCATCACTCATCCCCGCTGTTGCAGGTGTGGAAGGTGCAGTAGGAAAATGGCAATTTTTACATAATTCTCATTCAAAAAATAATCAGCAAGCAGGAGCTTCAAGATCAGTGGTGGATTACCTTAATGATTTATTTACTGTGTATAAAGATAATTTTGATGGGTTAATTGTTGCTACTAAGCAACAAAAAGATGAAATCACTAAATTTTATGATTTTAAGCAGGTCATAGCTCTCACTGATACTTTTGCTAAAAAAGTTAAAAAATCAGCTTCTCGAAATAAAAATAAGATTATTTATGTTGGGCGTTTATCATCAGAGAAAAAACCAGCTGATGTTGTAGAAATTTTTGCGAATGTTTATCGCAGATTACCGGAAACAAGCCTTGATTTTTATGGATATTCATCTCCTTCAGAGATTCAAAAAGATTTAGAAAAACTTGTAGAAACTAATAATTTAAAAAATGTTGTTAACTTTAAAGGTTACCAATCAGAGGAAGCGCTAGAAATTGCTTTAAATAATGCAGGACTTTTACTTAACACTTCGGAAGGAGAAGCGTTTGGGATGAACGTTTTAGAAGCTTTAAATCATGGGGTGCCAGTTGTAGCATATAAGGTTAAGTATGGGCTGACTGAACAGATAGAGAATGGGGAGAATGGATACCTCGTTCCTTATGGAGCAATTCAAACTGCTGCTGACTCTATTGCAGAAATTATTCAATCAAAAGCAAATTGGGACAAGTTTTCTCGCTCTGCTTACGAAAAGGCAAAAGAGTATAGCGAAGAAGCTGTTTGGGGACAGTGGCTTAATGAGAAGATTATTGCTGATAATTTATTCATAAGATAATCAAATAAAGGAATGAGGAATCATGTTATTTTTTATTAACTCAACATTTAATCAAAAAAATTCTGGGATAGAGCATGCACAGCTTAAACGTGCGGCATTATTTCGAAAAAATAATGAGGCTTTTAAACTTGTTTTTCGAGAATGGAATCCTAATATTCATCGCTTTTTAGGTGAAGTAGGCATCTCAAATTCAGAAACTTTATGTATGTTTGATTATTTTCAGAAAGCAGAACTTGTAGAGGAAAAAATCCTCCATGTTGAAGATTTAGATTTTGGAGTCGATTCTTTAACTTATAATAAGGAACCTAATCAATTTAGATATCTTGTCTTTCAAGGACAACAACTTATTGCTCGTGTTCGATATTTTGGCGAAGATCCTCTTGAACGAGTATGTGCTGTAGAATTTTTCGATGGGTTTGGAAATCTTTATCGAGTTGACTTTTATGATTTTCGAGGTTTTTTGAGTTTAAGTCAATGGTATACACCTGATAACAAGATTGGCACAGAAGTTTGGATGGATATCAACGGCAAGCCAGTGTTGGAAACATTTAATAAATATGATGGAAATCACAAGTATACCAAAAGTGGTTGGCGTCTGAATGGTGCTGATGGGGCAATTTATAATTTTACTAATA
Source organism: Lactococcus sp. EKM203L (assembly GCF_011800585.1). Lineage (NCBI taxonomy): Bacteria > Bacillati > Bacillota > Bacilli > Lactobacillales > Streptococcaceae > Lactococcus > Lactococcus sp. EKM203L. Next base: position 70,746 of record NZ_JAALEQ010000008.1, on the reverse strand, counting down.
TTGATGAGTTAACGCTCCATTTTCTTAATTTATTAAACGAAGAGTATTGGCAAGATGATAAAGCAAATATTTTTATCATGGATAGAACACATTTGGCGGATTGGGCTTTATTGAACTTGGATCGTCCTGCCTATACGGTTCTTCATTTGCATAACTCACATGCTGGTGATGCTCAAGAGCCGATGCACTCGGTTATGAATAACTTTTATGAATTTGGATTGATGAATTCAAATGGTTACGATGCTATTGTTTCAGCAACAGAAAAACAAACACTTGATGTTTCAAAACGATTTAATCCTCAAAGCAAATTATTTACTATTCCTGTTGGAGTAGTTCCAAATGAAGTTTTTTCAGAAAAGCGAATTGATATGAAGGAGCGTAGAGTGCATAGCGTTTTAGTTACTGCACGTGTTGCACCTGAAAAAAGAATTGATCATATTATTAGGGCGATAGGGATTGCAAGACAAACTGTTCCAGATATTACACTAGATTTTTATGGTTATGTTGATCATCGAGATGATGATTCTGCACAAAAGGCCATTAATGCTGCAATAAAAGAATATCATATGGAAGAAGCAGTGCATCAATTCGAGTATGCTAATAATGTTGGGGAGCTGCAAAAAGATTTCCAAGTCTATGCCTTAGCTTCAATCATGGAAGGGTTTAATTTATCTCTCATGGAGGCAATAAGCCATGGGATGGTTGGTGTCACTTATGATGTAAACTATGGCCCAAATGAGTTGATAGTGGATGGAGAAAATGGTTTTGTTGTACCTTATGAGGGAATTCAAGAAATGGCTGACCGTTTAGTTGAACTGTTTACTCAGGAAGATAAACTACAAAAAATGTCTACTCAGTCTTATGAATTATCTAGACGTTATTCTGAAGAAAATGTCTGGAAAGCTTGGCAGGCCCTTATTGACGATGCAAACAAAAAGAATATTGACTATCGTTCACCGATTACAGAGGGAATAGGGGATCAAAGGATTTACTCTACAAAAAAATCTAAGTAGAAAAGGAAAAGTTATAACAATTGTTGTTATAGCTTCTTTTTGTTAAAAATTTCAGCTAAAAAAGGATTATTAAAAATATATTTGGCTTAGGAGTTTGAGAAAACTTACTAAATGGTATAGATTGAAAAATAAATGATAAAGCGCTATAATATGAAAGAATTTCATTTAGTTCAGGTAATAATAGATTTTTAATGACTTGTGATGAGGAGAATTAGATGCGCATAGCGAGACAACCAAGATATCAGCAGATTGCATTACAAATTGCTGAAAGAATTGTACGTAATGAACTTAAAGTTGGACAAAAAATATACGCTCGTTCAACTCTTGCAACAACTTTTGCTGTCTCACCCGAAACGGCACGTAAAGCAATCAATGTTCTAAGTGACTTGGGAATAGTTGACCCTGTTCATGGAAGCGGAGTGAATATTGCTTCAAAGCAAAAGGCACAGGAATATCTGGCTCAATATCAAGAAGTGGAAACAATGCAAGATTTACGGACACAAATCATGCAGAGTGTGGAGAGCCAGAGAAGAGAATTAGCTAATTTTTCATCCATCTTGGATAAATTGGTTGACCAAACTGAGCATTTTCAAAAAACAAATCCTTTAACTCCTATTGAATTTGAACTGGAAAAAGACTCTGAAAAGTTCGGACTGAGCCTAGGAGAAATGAATCTTTGGCAAAATACAGGGGCGACAGTTGTTGCCATTTTGCAAAATGCAGAATTAATTGTTTCGCCAGGACCGTACGCAACTTTAAATCAAGGAGATACCTTATATTTTGTGGGTGCTTCTGATACAGGACAAATTGTCCAAAATTTCTTTTATGGCAACTAAGACATCGTTTACAAAACGATGCCTTTTTTTAAGTTCAAGTTTAGTTAGTTGACATAGTGACTACATATTGTTATTATTGAGTGGTCACTTTAAATAAGAAAATCACTTGTGAAACTTAAAACTTCTAATTATTAATTAACTTATTTATTTAGAATTTATATTTCTAAAAAAGTTTTAAGCTTCCTTGTGTTAGAGTAAAGGAGAGCTATTTTGCCAGTAAAAATAAAAATTGAACATTTAACTAAAATTTTTGGCAAACGGATTAAAACCGCATTAACAATGGTTGAAAAAGGTGAGCCCAAAAATGAAATTTTGAAAAAAACCGGTGCAACTGTAGGGGTTTATGATACAAATTTTGAAATCAATGAGGGTGAAATTTTTGTCATCATGGGTCTATCTGGTTCAGGTAAATCAACTTTGTTGCGTTTGCTTAACCGATTGATTGAACCAACGAGCGGAAAAATATTTATTGACAACCAAGATGTTGCTACATTAAATAAAGAAGATTTGCTTCAAGTTCGTCGTAAAACAATGAGTATGGTTTTCCAAAATTTTGGTCTATTTCCACATCGAACAATTTTAGAAAATACTGAGTATGGTTTGGAAGTTCAAAATGTACCAAAAGATGAGCGTCGCAAACGTGCGGAGAAGGCATTAGAAAATGCAAACTTGTTAGACTTTAAAGATCAGTATCCTAAACAATTATCTGGTGGGATGCAACAACGGGTTGGGCTTGCGCGTGCCTTAGCTAATGACCCAGAGATTTTGCTTATGGATGAAGCTTTCTCTGCTCTTGACCCTTTGATTCGTCGTGAAATGCAAGATGAGCTACTTGAACTTCAAGCAAAATTTCAAAAAACAATTATCTTTGTTTCTCATGATTTGAATGAAGCCCTCCGTATCGGAGATCGCATCGCAATCATGAAAGATGGTAAAATCATGCAAATTGGTACTGGTGAAGAAATCTTGACTAATCCAGCAAATGATTATGTTAAAACTTTCGTAGAAGATGTAGATCGTGCAAAAGTTATTACAGCAGAGAATATTATGATTCCAGCTTTAACTACTAACATTGATGTTGATGGACCTAGCGTTGCCTTGAAGAAGATGAAGACTGAAGAGGTCAGCTCTCTAATGGCTGTTGACAAAAAGCGTCAATTCCGTGGTGTTGTTACGAGTGAACAAGCTATTGCTGCTAGAAAAAATAATCAACCATTAAAAGATGTGATGACTACAGATGTTGGAACAGTTTCTAAAGAAATGCTTGTAAGAGATATCTTGCCAATTATCTATGATGCCCCAACGCCTTTAGCAGTTGTTGATGATAATGGATTCCTTAAAGGTGTATTGATTCGAGGAAGTGTTTTAGAGGCCTTAGCTGATATTCCTGATGAGGACGAAGTAGAGGAGATTGAAAAAGAGGAGGAGAATAAATGATTGATTTAGCTATTGGACAAGTACCCATAGCAAACTGGGTGTCATCGGCAACAGATTGGATTACTAGTACTTTTAGTTCAGGATTTGATGTGATTCAAAAATCAGGAACGGTATTGATGAACGGTATTACAGGTGCTTTAACTGCTGTTCCATTCTGGTTGATGATTGCTGTTGTTACTATCCTTGCCATTTTGGTTTCAGGTAAAAAAATTGCCTTTCCTTTATTCACTTTCATCGGTCTTTCTTTAATTGCTAACCAGGGCTTATGGTCAGATTTGATGAGTACAATCACACTTGTCTTACTTTCAAGTTTATTGTCAATCATCATTGGAGTTCCTTTAGGGATTTGGATGGCCAAATCTGATTTAGTGGCTAAGATCGTTCAACCGATTTTGGACTTTATGCAAACAATGCCTGGTTTCGTTTATTTGATTCCAGCGGTTGCATTCTTTGGAATTGGAGTTGTTCCTGGGGTATTTGCCTCTGTTATCTTTGCACTTCCACCAACAGTCAGAATGACTAACTTGGGAATTCGTCAAGTTTCAACAGAATTAGTTGAAGCGGCAGATTCATTTGGTTCAACTGCCCGTCAAAAGCTCTTTAAATTGGAATTTCCTTTGGCTAAAGGAACGATTATGGCCGGTGTTAACCAAACGATTATGTTAGCTCTTTCTATGGTTGTTATCGCTTCTATGATTGGGGCGCCTGGCTTAGGTCGTGGTGTACTTGCAGCCGTTCAATCAGCTGATATTGGTAAAGGGTTTGTAAGTGGGATTTCATTAGTTATTTTGGCTATTATTATTGACCGCTTTACACAAAAACTTAATGTTTCTCCTCTTGAAAAACAGGGAAATCCTACAGTTAAAAAATGGAAACGTGGAATTGCCTTAGTTTCATTGTTAGCTTTAATTGTTGGTGCCTTTTCAGGAATGTCTTTTGGAAAAACAGCCTCTGATAAAAAAGTTGACTTAGTTTATATGAACTGGGATTCAGAAGTTGCATCAATCAATGTTTTGACTCAAGCGATGAAAGAACATGGCTTTGATGTAAAAACGACAGCTTTAGATAATGCAGTGGCTTGGCAAATGGTAGCCAATGGTCAAGCAGATGGAATGGTTTCTGCTTGGTTACCAAATACTCATAAAACACAATGGCAAAAATATGGTAAATCTGTTGATTTGTTAGGTCCTAACCTTAAAGGCGCTAAAGTTGGGTTTGTTGTTCCAAGTTATATGAATGTTAATTCAATTGAAGATTTAACAAATCAAGCGAATAAGACAATCACAGGTATTGAACCAGGTGCAGGTGTAATGGCTGCGAGTGAAAAAACGCTTAATAGCTATGATAATCTTAAAGATTGGAAACTTGTTCCTTCATCATCAGGTGCTATGACTGTAGCTCTTGGTGAAGCAATCAAACAACATAAAGATATTGTCATTACTGGTTGGTCACCTCATTGGATGTTTAACAAATATGATTTGAAATATTTGGCTGATCCAAAAGGAACAATGGGAACTTCAGAAAATATTAATACCATTGTTCGTAAAGGTTTGAAGAAAGAAAATCCAGAAGCTTATAAAGTTTTAGATAAATTTAATTGGACAACTAAGGATATGGAAGCTGTCATGCTTGATATTCAAAATGGTAAAACACCAGAAGAAGCTGCCAAAAATTGGATTAAAGATCATCAAAAAGAAGTTGATAAATGGTTTAAATAATCAACGAAGATTTAGATTTAATGAAAACTTTCTAGCATTATAGTTAGAAGGTTTTTTATTATTTCATTCTAAGTTTATTATTTTTAGATTTATAACATTTATGTTAAAATGATTTTGTAGAGTCGAATGAGGAAATTTTACTAAAGTTTTATTATTTGGCTGTTTATCTATAAAACTAGGAGGAGAGACAAATGAATCGTACATTTATTAAAGGCTTTTTGGCAGGGAATGCACTTTTGATAGCTGGACTTGCTGCCACTGCTATTGGCATTAAAACAAAAGTTATCAATCCTATCAAGAAAAAAGAAGAACAAATTGAAATGGGTAGAAAACGAGCAGCCAGAAAACGGATTGCGCCCTAAGCATGAAAATATGATAATAAAAACGTAAATCTGTGGATTTACGTTTTTTTATTTTATTCCTTTAAAAATAAGTTGATTGATAGAAGCATTCATGAAAAACATGAATTTTGGGCGGAACTTGTCTAAATGGATCGGGATGTCAGCTTCTAGCCAAAGGGTTAGAACGGTAATGAGTTGAGCATTAAAATATTTTAGAAGTTCTTGAGCTGTAAAATAATTTGCTAAACCATGTTCTTTTATAAGAAAGTTAAAACGTTTTTCAGCCCATTTCCAAGTTCTATCACTTACTGGTTCAATTAAACGAAAAGGAAGTTGAGAGCTGTAAATAATATGCGCTTCTTCTTTATGTTGCCAAAGAACTGGGAGTAAAATATCGGCAAGAAGTTCAAGAGAAACCTCTTCACATTCATATTGGAGTAAACGTTCATTGACTTCATCTACAATATTCAGATAGATGTATTCGACAATTCCGGGAACGCCCGTTTTAAAATTATTTTTAATTGTTGTACGGGTAATGTGTGACCGTTTAGAGATTTCTTCAATGGTTACTTTTTGAGATTCGGAGGCGATATTTAAGAGAGTGCGAATAATAATTTCTTTCGTATCTTTTGTCATGATGCTTCTATTTTATACTTGGAGGAGTATAAAATCCTTTCTTTTTTAAAATTATTTGCTTAATAGGCAATAATTAAAAATAATCTATTATAGATAATTTTTTTAGTATTTGAAATAGTATATCATTATTTTATTAAGAAATTAATTGTTTTGATTATTTTTTAGTTTCATAAAAACTTTTACAAAGTCTTTGCTTTCTTGTAATATATAATTGTTGATAGTTTTAACGAAGCGCTTTGGAAAAATGAAATCAATAATGGAAAGGAAAGACGAGGTGAAAGTTTATCAAAATGAAAATGTTTATGAAGCATTTAATCATCGACTAGATTATATTTGTAGTTATTTTGACCATCTGATTATTTCCTTTTCTGGCGGTAAGGATTCGGGTTTGATGTTGGAATTGGTTCGTCTTTATTATGAAAGTCATGATTGGATGAAAAAAGGGATAAAAGTTTCTGTTTTTTATTTGGATTATGAGGGAAATTATCAAGAAACTAAAGATTATATTGAACGTTCAATGGGAAAATATCCAGAATTTGATTACTATCACGTCTGTCTTCCTATATCGGCTTCTTGTGGAATTTCGATGTCACAATCAACTTGGTTGCCTTGGGACCCAGAACATCATGAACTTTGGTTGAATTCAATTCCTCCAGAAGCTATTTGTTTAGAAAATCAAGAATTTCCATTTTTTAAAGTTGGAATGTCTGATTATGAGTTTCAAAGTAAGTTTTGCCAATGGCTTCATCGAGAAAAAGAGGTCGTACGAACGGCTGTTTTAGTGGGAATTCGTGCTCAGGAAAGTTTAAATCGTTATAATGCGGTGACGCGCGAGGAGACTTTTTCTCGTTTTGGAACGACTAATTATAGCCATCGTATTAGTCAAGATGTCTTTAATTTTTATCCAATGTATGATTGGTTATTTGAAGATATCTGGCGAGCTAATGCTAAATTTGAGCTTGATTATAATCATCTTTATGATTTGTACTATCAGGCGGGAGTTCCTTATAAATCAATGAGGGTTGCTAATCCTTTCCATCAGTGTGGGGTGCATTCATTAAAACTCTATCAGGCTTTAGAACCAGCAACTTGGGGAAAATTAGTTGGTCGTGTTAATGGAGCAAATTTTGCAGCGCTTTATGGTGGAACTGCAGCAATGGGTTACCGTGGAGCTGTGCTCCCTAAAGGACATACTTGGAAATCTTTTGTTGAATTTTTACTTGAGACATTGCCAGAGGAAACTCGAAAGGTTTATCGTAAAAAATTTAAATCTTCAATGGATTATTGGATGAAAACTGGTGGAGCTTTACCAGAAAATGTGATTGATGAGTTAGAGGAGCTTGGCTCGGATTTTGAACGTTTGGGTCCACCAACAAATAAGCGCAAATATAAGCAAAGATACGAAGTGGTCCGCTTTAAAGATTATCCAGATGATGTGCCAATTAAAAATTTTAGGTTGGTTCCTTCATACAAACGCATGTGTATCACGATTTTAAAGAATGATACTTCTTGTCAGTATATGGGATTTGGTCAAACGAAGGATGAATTACAGAAAAAACAAGAGGCAATGGAAAAATGGGAGACATTTTTATAAGTCCAGCTTATGATATCAGGCGAGTACCAATTGAGAAGATTAGAGCAAATGCTTATAATCCAAACCGAACAGCACCTCCTGAATTTCAACTACTTGAACGGTCGATTTTGGAAGATGGTTATACAATGCCTATCGTTTGTTATTACGATAAAGAACAGGATTTTTATGAAATTGTGGATGGTTTTCATCGTTATCTTGTTATGAAAAACTCTGAAGAAATTGCTAAACGAGAAGGCAATTGTTTACCTGTTTCGATTATTGATCGTCCACTTGAAGATAGAATTGCTAGTACCATTCGACATAATCGTGCTAGAGGCACACATTCAATCGAATTGATGACGGAAATTGTTCAACAATTGGTAGAATCGGGGTTGAGTGACCAGTGGATTATGAAACATATTGGAATGGATAAAGAAGAGTTGCTTCGTTTAAAACAGTTGAGTGGTTTGGCTTCACTTTTCCAAAATCAGGAATTTTATCGGGCTTGGAATTGGGAAGAGGATGAAGAAATCAGAGAAGAGTGAATTTGAATGTTTCTTTGAATTTATTTTATTCACTTATTGAAAACTTATCTATAAAAAATTAAAAAAGAAGGATTAATACTTTGAAAAATTATAAGTATAAGAAAAAACCGAGTGTTGGTCGTGTTTTTGAAATGGCAAACTATTTTAATGTGTCAATTGAATTTTTGTTAGGAATCGAAGAAAAAGACAATAAAAATAGTTTAGCTTATCGTTTAGAAAAATTGAATCGTGAGAAAAAAGAACTTGAAATCTTGATTTTAGAAGGTCAAAAATAATAAGAAACGTTTAGATTAATTTTTCACAAAAATATTTACGTTAAGAGATTGACACTTTTTTGTAAATGTTGTATTATTGTTTTAGTTGAGTGAAGTTTCATTAGTGGAATTCATTTGACTTCTTTTCTTACATAGTATTGAGGATAGGTTTTGATGATTTATTCTCTTGAAGGTTCTTTCTTTGTAGGAAGAGCCTTTTAGTTTTCTTTATTTTTGACTTAAAAGTTACAAATTAAATCTTAAATAAGGGCTTATGTTATAATTAAGATAGATTGAATAGGAAATGAGAGAGTTATGGAAGAGAAAAAATCTTCAGGGATGTTTGCGGTTTTTGCGGCACTTGGGGCTAATGTTCTGGTTGCAATCAGTAAGTTTATTGGATTTGGTTTGTCTGGCTCAGCAGCGATGCTTAATGAAAGTATTCACTCAGTGGTAGATTGTGGGAATCAGATTTTACTTTTGTTTGGCGACCGTCGTTCAAGACAAGCGAGCACTAATCTCCATCAATTTGGCGAAGCTAGGGCAAAATATTTCTTTAGTATGATAGTGGCAACATTCCTCTTTTTTGGTGGGGGTGTCATTGGTGTAATGGAGGCCTATGATAAGTTGGTTCACCCAGCACACAGTGTTGAAAATGCGGGCATTGTTATTGGAATCTTGTTGATTGGCATGGCAATTGAAGGTTCATCATTAAGAGTGGCTTTTAAAGAAATTAGCGAATTGAATACAGAAAAATTACCAATCTTTAAGTTTTTGCATGAAAGTCGCCATAGCGAAATTTTAGTTATTTTTGCTGAGGATTTATGCGCAATTATTGGTTTACTTTTAGCGCTTTTAGGAACTGTCTTGACGATGGTGACAGGCAATCCTGTTTTTGATGCAATTAGTGGGTTGTTGATTGGGTTCTTGCTTATGGCAGCAGCGATTTTCTTAACAAGAGAATTTTATAGTTTAATTGTTGGTGAACGTGTGACAGATAGTGATTTAGAAAAGATTTTGACAGCTTTTGATCGTCCTGAAGTAGAACGAGTAATTAATGTTAAAACAGTTCACCTTGGCCCAACAGAGATTTTGATTGCTGCAAAAATTGATTTGGTGAGTAAGCTTGTTTTAGAAGATTATGAGATTATTAATCAAATTGAAGCGGAAATCAGAAAAAAAATTAGTGATAAGAAGTGCTATATTTATATTGAAATTGACGAATTCGTTCAGGGCTATGTCCAATCTTCAGATTTATAAGCCTAATTTACTGACAGAAATATTTTAAAGATGAGACAAGAAGGAGAGCGCCTATGAAAAATTTTTTTAATCATATTGAACTAAAATTTGCTAATCTATTATCGAAAATTAGTTTTATGTTGCTTATGGTAGTAGGGCTTTTGATGGTTTATTTTCTATTTAGAGAAGTTTATAATCTTGTTTTACTTGCTTTTCTTTCTGAGAGTGAGGTTCATTATTATGATATTTTGGAAAGTATTCTCTCCTTCTTTATCTTCTTTGAATTTTTAACTTTGATTATCACTTCATTGAGAAATAAAGGACATGTGTCATTAATTTTCCTCTTATCACTCGGGATTACTTCACTGATTCGACTGTTGTTAACCTATCATGAACGATTAGTTGGAGTATTATTGATTGCTAGTGCTATTCTGATATTAATTATTGGTGTCTTTGTCTTAAAGAAATTTGTTTTTCCAAATGATGATACAGCAGACTATTTCTAATCTTGTCTGACAGTTCTGTCAGTAAAATTGAAGACAATAAAAATACTGACAGATTTGTCAGTATTTTTTTTAGAATTTTTTCAGGTAAATTTTGTCAATATAGTGATTTTCTGTTTTGTGAAGAATAATTTCTGCCCGATTTCTTGTGGGCTCAATATATTCTCTGAGATTGACACGATTGACACGTGCCCATGTTTCACGGGCTAGATTGATTACTTTATCTTCTGGCATTTTTGTAAATTGATGATAGAAGTTTGTCTGGTCATATTTAGCTAGTTTTAAAAGGCTGTCAAAACGTTCGAGGTACCATTTTTCAATGAGTTTTTCGTCAGCATCGACATAAATTGAAAAATCGTAAAAATCACTGATATAAAGCAGTTGATTTTGTGGATTTTGAAGCACATTAATTCCTTCTACAATAAGAATATCAGGGCTGTCAATGATTTGACTTTGGTTAGGCAAAATATCGTAAGTTTCATGTGAGTAAATCGGAACTTCAAATTTTTCACCATTTTTGACGTGATAAAGAAAACTTGTTAATTTTTCCATATCATAGCTTTCGGGAAAACCTTTGCGGTCGAGAATCCCCATATTTTTTAAATCATTAGTCGTGTACAAAAATCCGTCGGTTGTCACTAAATCAACGGTTAATTTTGGAAAGGCACGTGAAAGGAGAAGCTGGAGAAGTCTTGCGGTCGTTGATTTTCCAACGGCGACTGAGCCAGAAATCCCAATGATGAGTGGGGGAGTTTTGACAATTTTTTGTAGGAAAAGTCCTTTAGAGTAACTCATGTCTTCTAAATTTTTTTTATATAAGCGAAGAAGATGAATCAGTGGTAAATAGACGTCCTCCACATCTTGTAAGCTGATTTCATCATTGAGTGAGCGGATTGACTCTAACTCATCATGAGTTAAGGGAGCAATCGAAGTATTATAAAGATTTTGCCATGTTTTTCGGCTAATTTCGTCAAAATTAATGAATTCATTCATGACAAATATTTTATCATATTTTTGGCTTATCAAGGTAAAAAAACTAATAAATCTGTAAGCGTATTAAATAAGTTACTGACAAGATTTTTACACTTCTGTCAGTAAAAGTGTAAGAGATTACAAAATAAGTAGAAGTTCTAAAAATTTTTTTAAGATAAAAAAGGGCTTTTATGTTAAAATAAAATTAATGGTTAAAACAAATATGTATTATGAAGACAATCAAGATTTATCGCATGACTTCCAGACCTTAACAGTTGAATTGTTAGGTCAGTCAATGCGTTTTAAAACAGATCGTGGTGTCTTTTCAAAAAATGGAATTGATTATGGTTCTCGTGTTTTATTAGAAAACTATCAACCTGAAAGTGCAAAAAGTCTTTTAGATGTTGGGTGTGGTTATGGAACATTAGGGTTAACCTTAGCTAAAAAGTTTGATTTAGGTGTGACAATGGTTGATGTCAATAGTCGGGCACTTGATTTATGCCGTCAAAACGCGATTGACAATGCTGTCAGTAATAGTAAAATTGAACTTTCAAATATTTATGAGTCTGTCAGTGAAAAATATGATGCGATTATCTCAAATCCGCCAATTAGGGCCGGTAAAGAAGTGGTCCATGAAATTTTAGCTGGTGCTTTTGGTCACTTAAATGATGGAGGGCATTTGACGATTGTTATCCAAAAGAAACAGGGTGCCCCGTCTGCTCAAAAGAAAATGGAAGAAGTATTTGGTAATTGTCAGCTTGTAGCCAGAGATAAAGGATACTTTATTTTAAGAAGTTATAAAAATATATAATTATTGATAAGATAAAACGAGGAGGAGCCTATGACCTATCGGATGGTTGATCTCATTCAAAAGAAAAGAGATAGTGGTGAATTTAGCCAAGCTGAAATCGATTGGATGATTGAAAATTATGTCAAAGGAATCGTGCCAGACTATCAAATGTCAGCACTTGCGATGGCAATTTATTTTAAAGGGATGACAACAGTAGAAACTGCTTATCTCACGATGGCAATGGTTCATTCAGGAAAAGAATTCGATTTGACTGATATTGCCGGAATCAAGGTTGATAAACATTCTACTGGTGGAGTGGGCGATAAAGTAACACTTATTTTAGCTCCGCTTGTAGCGTCATTTGGGGTTCCTGTTGCGAAAATGTCTGGTCGTGGACTTGGACATACGGGAGGAACTTTGGACAAATTGGAGTCAATTCCTGGCTTCAAATTTGAAAAAACGGAAAAAGAATTTATTGATCAGGTCAAAGAAACAGGAATTGCCATAATTGGGCAATCCGATGAACTTGTTAAAGCCGATAAATTACTCTATGCTCTTCGAGATGTCACAGCAACTGTTGATATTATTCCTCTAATTGCTAGTTCTGTCATGTCCAAAAAAATTGCCGCAGGCTCTGACGCCATTCTACTAGATGTAACTGTAGGAGATGGGGCTTTTATGAAGTCAGTTGAAGATGCTCGCCTTCTCGCTCAAACAATGGTTGACCTTGGTAAATCTGTAGGACGAGAAACCGTCGCTGTCATCACAAATATGAGTCAGCCTCTTGGTTTTGCTATCGGAAATCGAAATGAAATGACTGAAGCAGTTCATACTCTACAAGGAAAAGCGCCAAAGGAATTCCAAGAATTTATTGCGGAACTTGCCCAAATTATGCTGCAACTTGCGGGACTTGAAAAATCAATTCCTGAAATTTTAGAGCATTTTACTAATGGTTTAGCTTACGGAAAATTTGTTGAAATGGTCAAGGCCCAAGGTGGTGACCCAACTGCCTTTGACTATTTGACAGCTCCTCTTCAAGTAAAATATCAAGTGGAAATTAAAGCAGATAAATCAGGATTTATTAGTGAAGAAAAAGCCTTAGGAATTGGTCTTCTTGCTATGAAATTAGGAGCAGGACGTGCAACTAAGACTGATGATATTGATTTTGAAGCAGGTGTTACTCTGACGAAAAAGGTAGGAGATAAGGTGAGTGCCGGTGAAGTCATTGCTCAGCTTTATTCCAACCGCGAAATTACTGACGAATTAGTTGCTGAATTTAATGACAGTTTGGTCATTAGTGATCAACAAGTTCATCAAAAAGAAATTCTAGAAATTATCAGATAAGATGAAAAATGATTTAAAAATCCCAACACCTGTTATGGCCCTGCAAGTTATCTTGTCAGCTTTGGCTGGAGCAGCGACCAAATTGTACTTACAAAATTTTGGTTGGCTTATTCAACTTATTGCTTTTATCATTATCTTCGTTGTAGTCTATCTCATCGTTGGAATAATTTACTTAAGATTAAAAAAATAGAAAGAACATAAAATGCAAATTAATAAATATATTGACCATACTATTCTTAAAGCCGATGCTCCCAAATCTAAAGTTCAACAAATAATTGATGAAGCAAAAAAATATGATTTCATGAGCGTTTGTATTAACCCAACATGGGTAAGTTATGCCAGTCAAGAACTTAAAGACTCAGACGTTAAAGTATGTACAGTAATTGGTTTTCCTTTAGGTGCTAATACTTCTGAACTCAAAGCTTTTGAAGCTAAAAACGCTATTGAAAATGGTGCTGATGAAATTGACATGGTCATTAATATTGGCGCAGCCAAATCTAAGGATTGGAATCTTGTTGAGTCAGATATCGCAGCTGTCAACGCAGTAAAAGGTGATAAACTTCTTAAAGTTATCATTGAAACAAGCCTTTTAACTGACGATGAAAAGATTAAAGCTTGCCAAATTGCTAAAGCAGTTGGTGCTGATTTTGTCAAAACTTCAACAGGCTTCTCAACAGGTGGAGCGACTGTTCATGATGTAAAATTAATGCGTCAAACGGTTGGCCCAGATATGGGAGTTAAGGCTTCTGGTGGAGTTCATAATCTTGAAGAAGCAAAAGCAATGATTGATGCTGGTGCAACACGTCTTGGTGTTTCGGCTGGTGTTGCAATTATGGAAGGTCTGACTTCAAATGACAACTACTAAAAAAATGATTGCTGCCGCACGCGAAGCGGCGAGTTTGGCATATGTTCCTTACTCTCATTTTCCTGTAGGAGCAGCTTTTCATACAACTGATGGTCGAATTATCACAGGTTGTAATATTGAAAATGCTAGTTTTGGACTTTCTAATTGTGCTGAACGAACAGCTATTTTTAAAGCAATATCAGAAGGCCTGAAAGATTTTGATGCTCTTTATGTATTCGGAGAAACAGAAGAACCAATTAGCCCTTGTGGTGCTTGTAGACAAGTTATTGCAGAATTTTGTCCAGCAGATATGCCAGTTTTTTTGATTTCTAAAAATGATAATGTAAAAGAAACTTCAGTTGAGGAACTTTTACCATATTCTTTCAAAAATCTTGATTAAAATAAAATTGATATGCTATCAACAGGTAGCATATTAATTTGTAACTAAAGTAAGCGCTTTATCTTTTTTCTTTTAAAAAATGTAAAAATGGTAATTACTGATAAATATGAATAATTCTTAGTAATTGATAGGTTATTTCCGAACATTTAGCGAGAAAAAGGGATATTCAGCTTATTTGGACTTGCAAAAAGGCTAAATATATCTTAAAATAGTCTTAAGCTATATTTAGCCAAACAAAACTCGGAGGATACCCTTTCCATGAAAAAACGTGTAATCGCAGTTAGTGCTCTCGCACTTGCATCAGTCGCAGTCCTTGCAGGATGCCGTTCACATGACGCAGCCGGATCAGGTAAAGCAAAAACTGACCTTAAAGCAGCAATCGTCACCGATACTGGTGGTGTAAACGACCGTTCATTTAACCAATCCGCTTGGGAAGGTCTTCAAAGCTGGGGGAAAGAAAATAACCTGAAAAAAGGTACAGGATACACTTATTTCCAATCTAACTCTGCTTCAGATTATACAACTAACTATAACTCTGCGGAACAACAAGGCTACAAACTTTTGTTTGGTATCGGATTCTCTTTACAAGATGCAACATCAGCTGCAGCAAAAAATAATCCTAAATCTAACTTTGTAATCGTTGACTCAGTCATCAAAGACCAAAAAAATGTGGCATCAGCAACTTTTGCTGATAACGAAAGTGCCTACCTTGCTGGTGTAGCTGCCGCAAAAGCAACTAAGACTAACAAAATTGGTTTCATCGGTGGAATGCAATCAGATGTTATTACACGTTTTGAAAAAGGTTATGAAGCTGGAGCTAAATCTGTAAACCCAGATATTAAAGTTGATGTTCAATATGCGGGATCTTTCTCTGACGCGGCCAAGGGTAAAACAATTGCTGCAGCTATGTACGGTGCTGGTGATGACGTAGTTTATCAATGTGCTGGTGGTGTAGGAACTGGTGTCTTCAGTGAAGCTAAAGCATTGAACTCAACTAAAAATGAGGCTGACAAAGTTTGGGTTATCGGTGTTGACCAAGACCAAGAATATCTTGGAAAATACAAATCTAAAGACGGTAAAGATTCTAACTTTGTACTTGTATCAACAATCAAAGAAGTTGGTAATGTTGTAAAAGATATCGCTGACAAGACTAAAGATGGTAAATTCCCTGGTGGAACAATCGTTACTTATGACCTTAAAAATGGTGGGGTTAACTTAGGACTTGACAGTGCAAATTCAGAAATCAAAGATGCAGTTGCTAAAGCAAAAGCAGATATTATTGATGGAAAAATCACTGTTCCTTCAAAATAATTGAATACTGATAAAAGATAAAAAAGAGTTAGTTATATTAACTAATTCTTTTTTTATAAATTAAAAGCTAATAGAAGATAGGATTTGCGATTATTTTAAATGTTCTTTATTTGTAAGTCATATGAACTGTGATATAATGGTAGACAGATATTAAAGTGGTATATATTGTTATTATTTAGTTAGGGGGAACTATGGCAAGAAAATCAGTACCGAATTATGTAAAAATACATGATGCCTTAAAAGATGAAGTTGAAAAAGGCATCTGGAAAATTGGACAACGTCTTCCAAGCGAACGTGATTTGGCCGAGCGTTTTACTGTCAGTCGAATGACAGCAAGACAAGCGGTAACAGCTTTGGTTGATGAAGGAATTCTTGACCGTCGTGTGGGTTCTGGAACTTATGTTGCTAGCCGACGTGTTCGCGAAAAAATGCGTGGAACAACTTCCTTTACAGAAATTATCAGCTCACAAGGTAAAGTTCCTTCAACAGAAGTTTTGAGTTATATTAGAACGGCGCCAAATGAGGTTGAATGTGAAAAACTAAATATCACCAAAAAGGATTCCATCATCCGAATGGAGCGGATTCGTTATTCGGATAATGTTCCAATTTGTTATGAAGTGGCAAGCATTCCTTTCAAATTGGTCAAATCTTTTGATAAAAAAGAAATTACGAGTAACTTCTTTAAAACTTTAGAAAGTCACGGACATGTGATTGGTCGTAGTGAACAGATTGTTTCAGCTAAAAGAGTCAGTACAGAGGTTTCAGAGTATTTAAAAACAAGAGTTGGAGCTGCTATTCTTGGTTTAACTCAGGTTTCTTATTTAACAGATGGTACAGCTTTTGAATATGTCTTATCTCAATATGTTGGTGACCGTTTTGAATTTTATTTGGAAAGATAAAAAGGACTTAGTGAAGTCCTTTTTTTGCTTGCCGACGATATTTGTACTGACGAAGTTGAAAATGAATCCAACATCCTATACAAAAACCACTTAAAGCAATAGAAGCGGCTAGAAAAACAAAAGCTGCAAAGATTATTGCTAAGATAGGATGATTAGTGATTGAGGAAATCAAACTAGCACTTAATAGAACAGTAGCGATAATCTGATTGAAGCGAAGGTCTGATTTATCTTCGAGCACGTATTCTGAAGTTTTCTTTTTTAGAAATCTTTTGGCGATTAAAATAATAAAATTTCTCTCGAAAAGAATGCCAGATAGTCCAGCGAGAATAGGAAGTAGGAGAATCCAATAGAAGTGAGTGACAACTGCCAAAATAACACTGAGAACAATAAAAGTTTGATTAGTACGAACGAGTGGGCGAGGAATGCCCTGAAATGTATATTTAGCCATAAAAACTCTCCAATCTTGATAAATTGATTTTATCTTAATTGGAGAGTTTTGGTTATAAGATTTTTTTAATTTGATAAGTAAATTTGTTGAAGGCTTCGATTAAAGATTGACGGTGAAAGTTGTTCCTTTTCCAAGAATGGATACAACGTCAATTGTTCCGTGAAGCTCTTGAACATTTTTCTCAACGATAGCAAGTCCTAAACCTGTTCCACTAACTTCTGCACGACTTTCATCAACCCGGTAGAAGCGGTCGAAAATTCGCTCTTTTTGAATTTCACTAAGACCAGGACCATTGTCAGTTACACTGAAGATAACTTTATTTTGTTCAAGATGTAAGCTGACAAAAATTTGTCCATTTGCTGGAGTGTATTTAATTGCATTTTCAATCAAATTCTCAAAAATGCTGTGAACCATTGGTTCGTTGGTTTTAAAAGTGATTTCTTCAATTTGAGATTCTAAATGAAGTGATTTTTCATTAATTTGTGGTCCTGAGCTTTGGAGAATATTTTGTATCAAAGCTGTAAGATTAATTTTCTTTTTATCAATTCGATGATTTTGTTTGGTCAAAAGCAGTGTATCCTGAACTAAATTCATCAGGCGTGAACTTTCCTTATTGATAATAGATGCGAAATTTTTTGTGTCAGAACTTGAAATTGAATCTGTTTCCAGAAGTTCAGCGAAGCCTTTGATAGAAGTAAGGGGAGTTTTTAATTCATGAGAAACGTTAGCAATAAAAGCATTGTGGGCATCCACTGTTCGACGATAAGAGCTAACATCCATCATAGTCACCATAAATCGACTATCCAAATCAGGTAAAGGAGTGATACGGACTTGATAATAAGCCCCAAGTTTTTCAAAATAGAAAAGTTTTTCTTGAATATCAGGATGTAAAATTTTATCAACAAGAAAATTTAAGAAATCAGCATAGGGGCTGAAAATATCTAGATTTTCAGTATCTGAAAATTCATTTTTGAAAGAAGCATTGGTCCGACGAATTTTTCCTTTATTATTATAAATGAAAATCGGAAATTGGAAAAATTCAATAAATTCGTAGAGATTTTCTTTCTTTTCAGTATGAGAGAGCGCTTGTTTCTGAATTTTTTCGCCCAATTTATTGAGCTCAGTTGTAATTTTATCGTCGTTCTCATTCATCAAATAGCTTTGAGTCAATGGGCTGCGCTCGATATTTTTAATTTTAGCAACGGTATTTTCTCGAAAAACATAAGCTCTCTGAGCAGAACGTAAAACTTGGATGGCGACAGCCAAGTAAAATAAAATTGCAAAAATGATAATGGCAAAATCTGTAAAGAAAGTAGAGGTACGATTTTCTGTAACCTTTAGATAACCGTTAATTTGACCCTCGCTAAATATGGGACTAGTCACGGTTATTTCTTGAGAATCTAAACTACGTGCGTAAGTCGCACCCTTTTTAATTTTTTTAGTATCCGAATTTACTGTATTCTTTGGAAGATGTTCAAAATTATCTGGCAGAGGATTATCAGGATGTTTTTCTAAAAAGAGTTGTATTTTATCTATTGTTTTTAATACTCGATTTGTATCATTTTCTAAGATATTTTGGTTCGATAGAATCACCAAACTTAAGGTCGCAATAATATATAGGACCGTCATAAGCATGATGTGTTTAAGTTTCATTTTCTTCAAAATAGTATCCGAATCCTCGTTTTGTTTTGATATAATGATTATTTAATTTTTTACGAATTTTAGAAATGAGCACATCAATGGTGCGGGTTTCAGCAGTGTCTGAAATTCCCCAAAAATGTTGCAGGAGTTCTTCACGACTGACAATTTTTCCCTCTCTTTTAGCTAAGAGTTCAAGGATTTCAAATTCTCGTTTGGTTAAATTTAAAACTTTTTCGTCAAAAGTGACTTCTTTTTTTATAAAATCAATGACCAATCTGTCAGTAACTAATGATGAAGGACTTTCATCTAAAGATTCACTGACAGTTTCGGAGGGTGCTTGGTTATACATTTGATTTCTGCGAATGAGCGCATCAGCTCTGACAATGATTTCTTTCATTGGAGTCGTTTTATCTAAATACTCATCAGAACCTGCTGACAGCCCTGTCAGTTTCATTTCATCATCATCTCGAGCAGTTAAAATTAAAATTGGTGTAAAATTACCTTCTTTACGAAGTTTTTGGGTGACTTCAATTCCGGAATATTCGGGCATCATTAAATCAAGTAGAAGTAAATCAAAGGGATTTTTACGAGCTTTGTCATAAGCTTTTTTCCCGTCTGATACAATAGTTACTTCGTAATCATTTTGCCGAAAATTATAAGATAAAAGGGTCAAAATTGCCCGATCATCATCAGCAATTAAAATTTTTTTCATACTTTTAATTATAACGAAAACAGGGAGTTTTGTATAGAATAAATTATTATTTTTAGCTAAAAAAATAATGGATACTTGGACCTTTGATAAAGATAAAAAAATTACATTTTATTATTTTAAATCATCAATTAGAAAATAATGAATAAACATAAAAAATGATATAAATTTTGTTATAATAGAGCTTATGGAAATCGAAAAAACGAATCGAATGAATACTCTTTTTGAGTTTTATGCGACACTCTTGACTGATAAACAAATGAATTACATTGAACTTTATTATGCCGATGATTATAGTTTGGCAGAGATTGCTGAAGAATTTAATATCAGTCGTCAAGCTGTTTATGACAATATCAAGAGAACAGAAAAAGTACTTGAAAGCTACGAAGAAAAATTACATCTTTTTAGTAATTATGTGGTTCGTAATCAATTATTAGAAGAGCTAATGAAAAAATATTCTACTGACCAATATTTAATCACTAAACTACAAGAAATTCAACAAATTGATGAAGAAGAGTTTTAAAGAATTTACTGACAAAAAAGTTAAAATATGCTATAATTAGATTTCAAGGTTCAAAGAATTACTGACAGAATAATCAGTAGGTCTCTCCTTAAATTTGGGGGCGTTACGGATTCGACAGGCATTGTCGCGCATGAACTGCAACTGCTGAGGGATCAGGATAATCATCCGCAGATAAATATAACTGCTAAAAATAATACACAAACTTACGCAATGGCAGCCTAAACAGCACCATGCGTGCCTGATTTTTGCTCACTGATGGCAATTTGATGGCCTAAACTTTTAGTCAGATACGTTGTTGTGGAGGCTTGACGCAGCAAAAGAGATTTAAAGTCCCGCAAAATGTCGCTGTTTGAGACTGGCTTTGGCATTTTGTTAAATTTGAGAAAGTCCTATGGTTGTAGACGTTGATGTAGCAAGGTGTTTGGACAGGGGTTCGACTCCCCTCGCCTCCATTGAATGGATTTTATAGAATCTAATAGTATTAGAAATCGCTCAACAGAGCGATTTTTGTTTTTCATAATCCGATATGATATGATACAATCTGATAAAAGGGAGGGAGAAAAAGAGGGAGAAAAAATAAAAAACCAGTTTATTAATACTGGTTAAAAATCAATATAATCAGAAAATTGTTGTCCAATTTTATCTTTAGCAAATTTAGTAATGTGAGTATAAATGTTCATAGTAGTTTTTAAATCTGCATGTCCTAAACGATATAGAATATGAGGAAGAAGAAATGCACTTTATTCAAACAGTTGATACAAAACGAATTTATATGATTAATGCTGGTATGTATTCATGGATTACAGATACAGGGATGTGGACAAACTATCAAAAAGCTTTTCCCAAAGCGCCTATTATTCCACTATATCAAGCACAGATGGAAAAACTATATCGTAAAAATGTGTAAACTATGGTAGAATTTTTCTAAAGGATTATAGAATTGCCTGATATGAAACTACTATTAGATTTCTGGTGGGTTTGGCCGATTATTGTTGTCATTCTGATTCTCTTGTATGAATTGAATAGTAGAAAATAAATCAACCCTGACCTCGGCCAGAGCTTTTTTCTTACAAAATTGTAAGGAAAATACTTATAAGATAAGGTTATGCTTTAAATATCAAAACATTTTGAGAGGTAAAATAATGAAAAAAATATTATTGGGATTAGCGGTAGTATTATTAATTCTTATCGGATCTGGCTATGCTTGGTATAAAGTAAGCTATGGTGGTACTTCATACTATGTTCAGATTACAAAAGATGGAGCAGAAAAAGAATTAAAAGATGACTCGGGGCAAAAATTTAAACAGTATGTTTATGATATATACTCTTACCAAAAAGATGGGAAGGTAAAAAAAGTTGAATTCAATGCAGACCACAATCTTCGAAAGGAAGCATATTTGAAATTAACAGTTATTCCCGATAAAGGGGTAACTTCTTGGGAAGAGGTCAAAAAAAGCGAGGTACCAAAAGCAGCTTTGGAAAAATTAAAAGAATAAACTATAAAAATTAACCCTGGCTTCGGTCAGGTTTTTTTTGTTCATTCATGGAAATTGGTATATTGAATAATAATTGATATATTCAATTTCGCTTATAAGTAAATATGATAATAACAGTAAATATAGGTTATAGTTTTTTTCTATAACTAAAAAATACAGGTTTTTCAATAATTGGTATTGATTAAATGTAATGTATGTGCTACAATACGTTTTGTGCAAAATCGAAAAAGGAAGATTTTTAAAATGAAAATCAAAAAAATCATTATTGCGGCTGCAACGTTTGCAATAGTATTTAGTGCTTGTGTTGGAGTAAAAACTTTAGCAGACAATTATTGGTCTGGACACGGCGAAATTCAAGCAATCAATAATAATATTGATACACTTTCAAATAGAGTTAAGACAAAAAATCAAACAATTTCTGATTTGAATAATACAATTACAAACTTAAAAAATTCAGTTGATTCTCAAAATTCGCAAGTAACTACACTTCAGACCCAATTAGCACAAGCAAATGTGGATAAACAAAATGAAATTCAAGCTAAGATTAATGAAATCAATGCTAAAATTGCAGAAGGCGATCAAAAAGTAGCTGATAAACAAAAAGAAGTTGACGCAGCCAACCAAACGATTGCTCAATTAAACCAACAACTTAATGATTTGCGTCAAAAGTCAGGTCAAAGTAATGACCAAGCTTTGCGTGAAGTACAAGATACTCGAGCAAAGTCAGACCAAGCTGTTAAAGATGTACAATAAAACATAAAATTAACCCTGACTTCAGTCAGGATTTTTTTGTTCAATATTGTTGCTATTTAAATTTTAAGTGGTATAATAAGTTTGAGGTCGGAAGTCCGACATAAGACTATAACTATAGGAGGATATTTTTGGATATTAAAGATGTAATGACAACCAGGGAACTAGCTGAAGCATTAAACCTGAATCAAGCTTATGTTTTGAGAAGAGCAAAGGAGGAATTGGAAATAGGAGTTGATTATAGAAGTACTGGTAAACGTAGTTATATATTTGCACCATCAGCCTATGATAAAATGAAAGTAAAAACAATACCAAAATTGATAAAAGCAGAGATGCTTCCTAACATGCGTATACACTTAGAATTTGACAATGGAGAGAGTCGGTTCTTAAGTTCTCAATTAGAGCAAGACTATTTTGAAAAAGTTAAAAAGTTAAGAAATTGGGCGGTTGGAATCAATATGCTTCCAACAGTTGCATGGCAAGGTAATGAATCTTCAATTGATGAGGAAGGTAATTTAAAAATGGGAGGTATAAAATATACTAGCCAAGAACTTTATGAGAAGAGTACTCGTCACATATGATAAGTATGCCTGACTTCGGTCAGGAATTTTTTTATTTAAATATAAATAAAGTATCTTGTGTTTTTATTTTAATAATGTTAAAATAAGTTAAATAAAATTAAAGAAAGGGATTGGATGGATTGGTTTTTTAATTTAGAAAAAGAAGAACAAGAATTTTTAAAGAGGTTTATTCTTGCTTCGGGTTCACTTAAACAATTGGCAAAAGAGTATGAAGTAAGTTATCCTACTGTTAGAATTAGAGTAAATAAAATTATTGAAAAGATAAAACTATCAGATAATAACAAGGATACTTTCGAAATTAATATAATGCAGATGGTAATTGATGAAAAAATTTCTTTAGACTCTGCTAAAGAAATAAT
The DNA here is from genome assembly GCF_011800585.1 of Lactococcus sp. EKM203L. NCBI lineage: Bacteria > Bacillati > Bacillota > Bacilli > Lactobacillales > Streptococcaceae > Lactococcus > Lactococcus sp. EKM203L. The sequence continues at coordinate 47,584 of NZ_JAALEQ010000008.1, read as the reverse complement.
TAGAAAACATAAGGAGAGTATTGATGGGTAATTTAATAGAAATTTTAATAATAATAGCTGTTATAGCTATTCAAACATTTTCTGGGTATATTGGAAATAAATATCTAGGGTCTATCCTTCCTATAATATTTCTTGGCTTTGTAGGTTTCTTTTTATATAAGGGAGCATTAGGATTTAATTTTAAAGATATAATTATGCCATTCTTAGGATTTTTTGTACTTGTTATGATATATGAAGGAGGAAAGGAAACCAAAAAGAATAAAATAAAAAAAGAGCTAGAGAAGATGAAAGCAAAAGATATCTCTAATAAAAAGTAGTAGATGTTATTCGATCTCGCTTCGGCGGGTATTTTTTGTTTTCATTAACAGCATAATATTTTTAATTTGTCAATTGATTATTTAACTTTTAACCAACTTTCGAGTAAAGTAAAAGCAGGACTAAATTTAAATTGAAGAACGGTTATGGAAAATAGAGAATTATACTTTGAAGATCTTTTTAATATTTTGAAAAATATTATGGGAACAGAATTTAATTTACCGACTTTTGGCAGTGCAACGAGATACAAAATGATAGCGCCGGATAATCAAGAAAATTTTTAGATGATTATTAATAGGAAAGGGCATATTAGAAAAGATAATCTTACTTATATTATGTTCTCTAAAAAAAATTGGGCAAATGATCAGATTGGATGTTTCTGGTAGTGCACATTTTGATGCCATTGAAGGTACTAATACTACATATTTTTGATTCTCATGATTCATCAACAAATAGAGTTCTACACATTTCAGAAATTGATAAGGAATTTCGTTCAGAATTACGAGATAGTATAATATTTTTCTTAGACTATAACAATGTAGAGTGGAATGATTTTGAAATTCCAATGATATAGAGAGGAGAGGTCATGACTGAAAAAAATTTATTAGATGGATTGATGGATGATTATTTAAAATGGTATAAAGATGGCACCATATTGTCAAAAATAGATGAAATTCAAGTTATTTCCACTCCCTATACTAATCATATTGGGGATAGAATTAATTTATATGTAGAAAAAATATCAGATTATGATATCAGGGTATCTGATGATGGTGAAACCTTAAATGAACTTTCTATGGTCAATTATGAATTCAATTCTCAGACGAGACAAAAACACTTAAATACGATAATCTATTCAAATGGATTACGCATCGATAAAAATACAAATTCCATATACATTGAAATAACTCGAAAAGATTTTGGTAAAGGTAAACATAAGTTAATAGAAGGCATTAATAAAGTATATGAACTCTTGTTTACCAAAAAAGAGAACGTTAAAAAAATGTTTTTAGAAGATGTTCTTGATTTTTTCAAAGAAGAAGATTTTGGTGGAGTGTCTGCAGTGCGAAAGCAAGGGGCATCGGGAATTGATCATGGAGTTGATTACATTCTAGGCGTCACATCTAAAAGAAAAGAAACGCTCATGCAAGCAGTAAATAATTCTGATTTCGACTCCTTTGCTAGACAATATTATATTTTTGATGATATTTTAAAACTTTATATGGATGAAATAAACTATGTAGTGGTAATAAATAAACCAATACCAGAAAAAGTTCAAAAGGCACTGGCATCCAGTCCGCTTCAAATAATTCAATGGACAAGTAAGAAGAGGTTATTAGACTTTCAAGGATAGATAATACTCATGCCCTCCGGGGCGTTTTTCTTTCGCCGAGCATATTGCTTTATCAGAAAACGTTTACAGTGTATAATATAATTATAGATTGTTTCGAAAGCGCTCCAACCGTCATTGGAGCGTTTTATTATACAAGAAACCACCAGCGACGTTAGACTGGTGGTTTTAGCTAAATGAATGTAAGGTACGAGAGCTAGTGTAACATTTGAATAGTACCATAAATTGGTATAGATAGTCAATTAAATGCATGTTATCAGAAGTAGTTAACAAATAATGGATTCTACAACTGAATGAACAGTTATACTAATAATGTCCATATCCTTTTAACGAGTAGATATTGATATAATAATCAGAAATGCCTCAGCCATGATGGCATTTTTTATTATTCATTTAAGAAAATAAGCATATAATAAGTACATTCCCAAAAATAAACTTTTTCATAAATACTCCTAAGCGCCTATTACTCTGGGCGCTTTTTTATATGTTGACAAGTATAGTGTGATGTAGTATAATGTAACCACTTACATAAGTGCCGTGAAGTTCTCACAGTCCTGTCAGTGCTTTACAAGGTTGAGCTTCGGTTGGCTCATCCTGCTTATTCATATTAGTCACTCTTTGGAGTGGCTTTTTATTTTGTTTTATATGATATAATGAAATAAATTAAAGGAGAAATATTTATGAAAAAGCTTGCAATTACAATAATTTCCCTGTTATTACTTTTGACGTTGGGAGCATGTAACTCAAAAAAATCAAATACAAGCAATAGTTCTAAAGCGGGGACATCATCAAAAATTACGAAAAGAAGTACACAAGGTGAGAATTCTACTCAATCCAGCAGTTCACATCAAAGCCATTCCACACAATCATCGCAACAAAGCAAAATAGTTGATACAAAAAATCTATCTGACTTGCAATTCAAACAATGGATTGCAATGTATGAAGGAGAGCATCCTCTTGATAGTAGACCAGAAAGAATTATTATTAAAAGGAACGATGCTGGTGAAAGAATTGCAAGAACTGACATTACACAAGGTCATCTTGATTCAAGGGATTATTTTGCAATAGATAATAATGGTTTTTTAAAAAGTCTAGACTTTGCAAATTATCCAGACTTAAAGGTATCTTCAAAAAATTTTCCTATAATCAATCATAAAAAATTAAATGAAAAAGAAGTATTATACTGGGTAGTAGCTGTTCAAGATGCACTTTTTGAGAGTGAAGGTATCAATCCAATAATAGATATATTTTATGATGTAAATGTTCATTTAGAAAATAACATTGTTTATGCGGATATTTTTAAAATAGATTACTCAGATAATCCAAATGGTGGTGTAGCAATTGCAAATAAAACTAAAATTAATGAGTTCATGGTTAATGCTGATGGAGATTTAGAGATGATGGATAAAAATGATAGTTCTAAATACACAATTATTTCCAAAATATTTATGGACACATCAATGATTAAATAAAGTAAATAGTATTAATTTTTTTCATAAGTTATTTTGAAAAATTAAAAATCTCTGTTTATTTAGTAGTTAGCTCAGTTGGTCAAACTAACGGCTCATAACCGTTCGGTCGCTGGTTCGAGTCCAGCAAGAACCATAAAATAAAAGGAGAGTGGGTAAAGAAGGGGTAAATCTTGTATGTTCTTTTATATCAATGTTTGAAAAACTCCCCTCGCCTCCATTGAATGGATTTTATAGAATCCAAAAGTATTAGTAATCGTTCAATAGAGCGGTTTTTGTTTTTTGAAAATAGTTGTAGATAGTTAAAATACAAAAAAAGGCAGACCCAAAAGCAGACCCAAAAAATATAAAAAACTAGCTATTTTTAGCTAGTTAAAAGTCAATGTATGCAGAGAATTTATCTCGATATTATCTTTAGTGAATTCTGTGATATGCGTATAAACATTCATAGTAGTTTTTTAATCATCTATATTAAACTTGTTTAAAAGTCATACCTGAATCAAATAGTAAGCTAGCATGGATGTGTCTAAATGCGTCAATTCTGATAGGTTCAATGTTTTTTCTTTGAATATCTTAAACCGAAATTTGATGAATTAAAACAAATGGAAAAGATTACTTTAAAAGTAACGAGTATAGTTTTTATCGTGATATTATTTTGGTTCTTATAAAAAAAATCTATAAAGAATTTATTCAAAAGAAATTCTTTCAGAAATACTTCCAAGCACCACCTGTGGTGCTTTTTATGTACGGCTTTTGAGTCTTTGTATTGGTTTGGTTACGAAATGGGTTTGTTTTTGTAATGCTTAGCTTAAAGTGATATACTCTAATCGTTGAATTATTAAAGGACTCACAATATTTTTGAGGATTCTTGTTTTATTTATATATATAAATGTGATGTCTAGGAGGATATTATGAAAAAAATAGGTTTAGTAATTTTAGCAGCAATGGCATTTATAATGGGAGGGGTTATTAATGCACACCAAGTTTCTGCAGATACAGATCCACTTCACGAAAGATTATATAGAGTTTATAATCCAAATTCAGGTGAACATTTACTTACACCTGCTGGTTGGGAGATTCTAACTTTAGAAAAAGCGGGATGGAAATCTGAAGGAGTCGCATTTTATATCCCATTAACTGAACCTCCATACTCAGGATATCCAGTTGTGCAACGTTTATATAACCCCAATGCAGGTGACCACCATTATACAACAAGTGATTTTGAAGCTGCTAGCCTTGTTTCTATTGGGTGGAATAATGATGGAACAGCATTTAGATTCCCAGTTGCTAAAGCGAATACTGGAGTCCCTGTTTATCGTCTTTATAATCCAAATGCAAAAGTAGGTTCGCATCACTTTACAATGAGCTCTTTTGAAAGAGATTCTTTGATAAAAGCCGGCTGGAAAAATGAAGGAATAGCATTTAACGCTTATACTAAATAAAAAAATTATTAAAAATAACCCTGACTTTGGTCAGGGTTTTATTTTATTTTTTTTATAACAATGTGGCGAAAGCAATAACTAATATTCAAATGATTGTGCAAGTTAAGTTATCTAGCGATTTATTAGATATCATCGTGTAAACAAAAAGTACGATAATAATTGGGCTTATACTTGCTATAATCAAATATAGCTGCTGTACTTCACCAATATTTCTGTGCAGTTTATTCCGTGTTACCTATGAAATACACTAATTCATATTAAAACAACAATAAATAAGTAATAATGAACAGATAAAATTATACCTACAAAGTTTGATTTAATCTAAATAAAATTAAAATTCTGAATATAATGTCAGTCATCTGCTGCCATTTTTATTTTTATAATCGACCATTTTACTTGAAAATATCTATACAACTTCATATAATTGAATTATCTATACACCAATTTCTGTCTTATAAAGTAATTTATTCTATAAGTTTTTTATTCTATAAGATATTTCAGTGTGTAGCAAGACCTTTAAATTAATTAGACGTCTTTTTATTATTCATTAAGAAAAGAAGTGTGTAATGAATTTATTCCAGTCGCCTATCACTTTAGACGCTTTTTTATAAAAAAACCGCTAGAATTTTAAAAACTAGTGGAATTGATGTGTACCAGATCTTTTAAGTTAAAAATAAATCATGATTTCTATATTTTAGAATGGTACATTATAATTCTATCAATTTTAGCTTAAACGAATAATAAGTTTTATAAAATTAGTATGATATGATACATCTTCTTAGACACTATTTCTAATTTATTGATTGAGATTTTTTAAGCATTGTAATTACAAAATAATTGGAATTATAAGAAGGATAGGGAAATTCAAATACTAGTCATCAAAATATAAATTTAGTTCACAATATATTGATGAAGAAAATAAAAAACCTCTACTAGACAACAAATAGTAGAAGAAATTATTTCAAAATTGGCCGGATTCTGATTATAAAAAGATAATGTGTAAATAGCAAATATAGTCAATAAAATAGTTTTCTTTGGCCATGATTATTATAACACTAGATAAAATATTTTGTCGTTAACAAAAGCTAACAAAAAAACTTAAACTTACTAAGAATGAGAGGCCAGTAAATGAGTAACAATAAAACTAACTCGACTAGCTTTATTAAACTAAAAAATATTTTAGCACTAATATTATTACCTATTATTAACTAATAATAGCATTCCTTACGCTCATAATTTGATATTAGGGTTCCACATTGAACGAATGATAAACTTAAAACAAGAAATTTTCTCGATTAGTAAAAACTGGTTCATGGGAAAAGCTGATATGATAGAAGAGGAGCCTAAGAATTTGATAGTAAAAATTTACAGAGTATTAGATAAATATATTAAAAACTCCTCATTACAACAAGGAGTTTTATTTTTTTGAATTAAATATATCTTTAATCACAAAATTTAGAAGTAGCTATTTTATGCTGGAAGATTATTTACTGCATATTGAGCTTCTTTAGCCGTAAATTTTCGCCAGCTGCAGAATATTAGCTAAAGATTTACCGATTGAAAATAGGAAGTCAAAAGATTTTTATGTACAGATAAAATTTCTTTGTATGTATTGGGTGCCTAATTGGTTTGTTTTTGTAACAATAGATAAAAACGATATACTTTATTAATCAATGGAGGATTACCCAAGCCTGGCTGAAGGGAACGGTCTTGAAAACCGTCAGGCGTGTAAAAGCGTGCGTGGGTTCGAATCCCACATCCTCCTTAGACAGCCAATGTATATTGGTTATCTTATCCATCATCTTCCTATATGAAGATTTCTTTAAATGGCCCGCCAATGGTGGGTTTTTCATGTTATTATTGCCCCTCGCCTTCTCATCGTTGAAAGGTGGAATAGTCAACTGTCAACTAAGAGAAAAAATATAAATTATTATATAATATGTTAATAAAAATAAGTGGAGTATTATTATGAAAAAAGTATATTTTCTTTGTACAGGTAACTCTTGTCGTTCTCAAATTGCCGAAGGTTATGGACATAAAAATTTGGAAGGGTGGGAGGTTCGGTCCGCAGGGATAGAAACGCATGGTTTAAATCCCCGTGCAGTTAAAGTAATGGCAGAAGAGGGAATAGATATTTCTTCTCAGAAATCTGAGCTAATTGATTTAGATTATTTTAATGAATGTGATTTGATAATTACTTTATGTGGAGATGCTCTTGATAAATGTCCGATGATTCCTAAAGGAGTTAATCACGAACACTGGGACTTACAAGACCCTGCTTGTGCGATAGGGACAGAAACAGAAATTTTGGCTGAGTTTAGAAAAACAAGAGATTTAATAAAAGAAAAAGTTAAAATGATTGAAAAATGATTTATTTTATCTATTAAAAAGGAGTAAAAATGAAGTATAAAATCGGACAATTAGTAAATTTACCAGAAACAAGATATAAAGGAATTATCGGTACAGTAATCGCTGAAAACAAAGCAGGAATCTTAGTTAGGTTTAACGGAAGTCAACAATTGTATTTTAAAGAAAAAGAACTTAAAGCATATAAAAAATAAATAAGTTTTAACTGATTTCGGTCAGTTTTTTATTTTCATTTATTATATAATGTTTATCGCTTTCATTTTGTTAGTGATAGTATTATAATAAAATTATAAGAATAGGTGGAGGTATTATTATGGCGAAACAGTATAAAAAAATATTAGTTCCTGTCGATGGTTCTGACCAAGCTTATAATGCGGTTCGAGAAGGAGTAATGTTAGCACAATGGTCTGAAGCAGAGTTAATTGTATTGACCGTTAAAGATTTAGTGCGATATTATGGCATTGCTAACTATGGTATTGTTGAGACTCCAGGATTGGATAAGTTGGCAAATGATATTTTACTCAAAGTAGGCTCTATTATTCCAGCAGAATCTAAATTCAAAACGCAAATTTTATCGGGTTCTCCAAAACGAGAAATTGTTCAATATGCTAAGGAAAACGATATTGATTTAATTGTCATGGGGGCAACAGGAGCAGGAGCGTTTGATAGATTACTTGCAGGATCTACGACGAATTATGTTGTCAATCATGCACCTTGTGGTGTAACTATCGTTCAAGGATAAGAATCAGTTTATAATAAAAAGACCTATCATTAGTGATAGTTCTTTTTATTTTTTATATCTAATTTATACTGATATAATCTAGGTGAGGAGAAATTTATGATATCACTTATTTTAATAATTATTGTAGGAGTAGAGCATTTATTGTTTGGATTTATTGAGATGTTTGGAGGAACAAAGTTGCAAGCTGACGCTTTTGGTTTTGATGAATCTGAATTAAAAAATAAGACATTACAGGTTGCGCTCTCCAACCAAGGGATTTATAACCTTGGTTTTGGTTTGATGATTATAGTACTAGCCATAATGAATGCAGCTACTTCCGTTTTTATTATTGCGATGCTTTTTGTCATCTTAGTTGGAATCTATGGTGCTTTGACAGTGACGAAAAAAATATTATTTGTCCAAGCTTTACCGGCACTTGTAACTTTAATAGTTCTTTTGCTATCGCTTTGAACCTAAAATTAACTTCTTTAAGAATAAAAAAACGCTGCGATTAGCGTTTTTTTATTTCAAATTTATTTAGTGGTTTAGTAAGTGACCAATAATAAATAAAATCCAGATATGAATTGGATAAAAACCATAGAAAAAATATTTTTCAAAGGCTGAAGAGCGACCACCCTTTTTGCCATTGTATAGGTAAATAAAAGGAAGAACGGTGATGATTAGGAATTCTGGGTTAAGAGAAATACTTTGCCAAAGCGACATGGAAGTGTCAAAAGAAAAGGCCTGTAGAAGAAATAAGATTGATAAAAGTAGTGTACCAATATAAAGAATCCAATCTTTTCCACTTTTACGTGATGCGTACATTAAATATGGAAGGATTAGAGCAACTAAACTTGCTTCTGTAAATATTGAAAGAGCTGAAACGAAAATGAGCGGAAAAATCAGCAATATTTTCTTCTTTTCTATAATAGTATCAAGGAGCCATACAGCACCAAAACCACAGGCTAAACTCAGAAAGATATTTGGATTAAGGATAGTAAAAAAGCTTATGGAGACATTCATGAGATAATGTATGACTAAATTTCCGAGAGCCATGAATGCTCCAGCAATTAGAAGGCGTGTTAGATATTTTTTTCGATTTCGGGTATAAAAGAACCCTTCAATCATTAGAAAAAAGAAGAGAGGAGAGACGAATCGGGATGCCATATCTAAGATAGAAAAATCGGGTATCCCAGGAAGTCCTAGAAGAACTTCTAGGTAAATATGGTCAAGTAGCATGAAGATGATTGCTACTATTTTAAGTTGATAGCCAGATAAACCAAAACGTTGTTTCAAAAAAGTACCTCACAAAAATATATTTTACTTATCTATTTTAATATGGAAAATAGAAGGTATAACTTACGTTTATGTAAGGTCAGTTTTGAGGAAATACTCATTTATATTTCAGAAATAAATTGTTTGGAGTCAAGAAATCTATAAATCGCAAAACGGTAATAAAAAAAGCGTTGTTTAGACGCTTAATCAAAATTGCTATGTCTTCCCCAATTTATTGCCATTAAGATAGTCACTATTGGCAGAGCGTACAACCAAACAAGTGATATCAGAGCTCCAGGTAGTAAAAAGACTAGAAAGATTTTAATTCTTTACAGATTTCTCTTTCGAAGAGTAGCACTCCCATTGTATTGTTTATAAATTATTTGACTGAGAACAATCAAACTAATCCAAGGAATTAAATAGGTTGAAACATAGGCTAAACTTGCAGTCAAAGAGTTTGGATGTTCTGCGTGTGCAACAGTTGAAAAGGGAAAGAGACAAACAATAAGTAGAATCCAATGATTAGACCAGAGAATTAACTCATCAATTTTATTTGATTTGATAAATGTCATTACATGGTGCAGTGAGTTCCAAATGGAAGCAAGAGCAACAAAAGTAGTGACATAAATAAGGAGCATAAGTAATACATTGGGTGAAAAAAGATTTCCGTCTTCTGGGACTTTAAATTCTAAAACTGTTAGGGTCATTACTACGGCAAATATTCCGTCAGTAAGCGCCTCTATTCTGCTTTTATTCATACTTATAATTATAGCAAAAAAAGCTAATAAACTCTGTTATAGAAAGAGCTTATTAGCTTTTTATTAATATCTTATATAGGTGTTGTTAGTTGAATCACGAGTGACTAGATAGAAAGACCCATCTGGCAAAACTTGATAAAGTCCCACTGTTCCACTTCCACCACTTGCAAGTATTTTATTGGAAATTACACTAATTATGCAAGTATCTCCATCTTTATCAGGAAGGAAACTATAGTTTTCTGCGTCTGCACCAAAGAAAGCTTTAAAATAGGTGAGTACAGATGATTCTGTAAAGTTATTTGGATCTAATTTGGCTATAAACGTGATGTGCTATTAGTGTCAATTATACGAATGTCATTAATTTTATTTGCTTCATTATTAAAATTAAAGATAATTTTCCTTGATTGAATTCATAAGTTTGGCTAAATGGAGCAGATTCTGTTTTAGATTATGAAAAGAATACAAAGAAATATATCTAAATAATAGATATTTAGATTAATTTAAGCTAGAATGATTTTAGGAGGAGTATCAGATGAAAAAGTTAACAAAAGGCAATTTGCTGCTATTGGAGCGGTGGCAGTTTTACTTATTGGTGGAGTAAGCTTTGCATTAGTAAAACATAATGAAACTGGTGGAGTAAAGACAAATGCTTCAAGTTTAAAAAGTAGCTCAAAAAAGGAAATGACTTCAAAAACTAGTGAAATAAAAGAAAGTCAGAAAAGTTCAAGCAGCCAAACATCAAGTAGCAGTCAAGAAGAAACAACTCAAAGTCAGTTGAGTGTGGATACAAAAAATTTAACTGAAAATCAATTTGAGCAATGGGTAGCAATCACGCAGAGCAATCAAATGCAAGATACTCATCCTCTTCGAATTACTGTTTCTAAAAGTGATAATAATTTGTATCAAGCAAAAATAGATTATACTGCGACACAAATTGATTCCGTTAACTCTTATAAAGTTAATAGCTCAGGAGAACTTGAAGCGATTGACTTTGAACATTATCCGGGAATGAAAGTTGTATCACAAAGTTTTCCAGAAATTAAACAGAATCAATTAACAACGAATCAAATAAATATGTGGGTAGTAGCTGTTCAAGATGTTTTATTTGAACAAAAGGGGTTGAAACCTGGGATTGATGTGATTTATGATTTAGAAACGGCTACTGATGGTAGTATCGCAAATGTGAAGGCTTTTAAAATCGATTATACACCTTCCGCTAATGGGGGTGCCGATAATGCTAACAAAACATTAATTAACGAATTTAGAATTAATTCTGATGGTAATTTAGAGATTAAAGAGGTAAATTGTGAGACTGGTTACAGAATTATATCTAAAGTTTATATGGATACTTCCATGGTTCAATAAATGACAGTTTTTAAAATGATCTAAACAATTTTTGATCTTATCAGGAATTTGTTTAAGGTCATTTTTTTATGAAAATCATTCAAAAGTTTGAGAATCATTTTGAATTTTATAATATAATATAGAATGCAGAAGGAGTATTTATGTTAAAAATTGGATCTTATATCCTATTATTTTATTTGACTTTTAGGTTATCAAAACATTCGTTCGAATTTGAAAAAATTAGCAGGCTTGAATTAATTATTTTGCCTTTGTATTCAACGCTGATGTTTTTTATCACGATGACTTGGGGTGAAGAAAATATAATGGTGGCTATTATATTACTCTTTTTATCATTTTTGGTGGGATGGCTGCAAGCTTCAAAAGTTGAATTTAAAGATGAGGGAAAAGAGGATAAATATCAACGTCCGATTGTTTTGATGAAAAAGAATTGGTCTTATATAATTGGTTGGGGTATTTTGTTTTTATTAATAATTGGTGCTCATTTTTATTCAAATTCACACATGGAAGTGGAAGAAGTAGTGACGGAATTCTGGAAAGAAATAGTTAAAGAAATTTCAATATTTGCTAGATTTAATGCTAAAGATGGTTGGGAAACTTGTTTAATAACAGGGGTTTCAAGTTTAACTTTTACGGCTTTTATAAAAAGTAAAAATAAAAAATTGGAAAAAAGTTTAGCGAGAAAAAGAAAAAATAGTTCTTTTAGTGAGTAGATATTTTTGTGATTAACAAAAGTTACCAATAAATGGTATTGAAAGCGAACTCGAAAATGGGTAGAATTATCTTATCCAATATCTCTTAGATTTTTCAAATTTCCAAGAATTTGATTTAACAGATATAATAACCAATAGTGACCTCTTGAAAGAGGTCATTTTTTATTTCAAAATGTGATATAATAATTGACAGAAATAGAGAGAATTTAAGGATATAATGATGGAAAATAGTTTAAATATCATTGAAAAAATGAATCCTAATCAAAAAATAAATTATGATCGTGTTTTTCAAAAAGTTCGTGAAAGTTGGGAAAGAGATTCTGTTCGTCCCAAAATTTTGCTTCATTCTTGTTGTGCCCCTTGTAGTACTTATTCATTAGAATACCTTACGCAATCAGCCGATGTGACGATTTATTTTGCTAATTCAAATATTCATCCGTCAACTGAATATACAAGAAGAAAAATGGTTCAAGAACAATTTGTAAAAGATTTTAATGAACGGACAGGAAATAATGTTCAATTTATTGCTGCCGAATATGAACCAAATTTCTTTTTACAAATGGTTCGTCAAAAACATTTAGAAAATGAACCTGAGGGTGGGAAACGTTGCACCTCTTGTTTTGAAATGCGATTGGATATAGTTGCTGAGAAGGCTTTAGAACTTGGTTTTGATTATTTTGGTAGTGCTTTGACTTTATCACCAAAGAAGAATAGCCAATTAATTAATGAAATTGGTCTTGATATTCAAAAGATTTATGATGTGAATTATCTTCCAAGTGATTTTAAGAAGAATAATGGTTATAAACGTTCAGTAGAGATGTGTAAAGAATACGATGTTTATCGTCAATGTTATTGTGGATGTATTTTTGCGGCTAAAGCACAAGGGATTGATTTAAAAGAACAGAATCGAGAAGCTATTAAATTTATTAGAAATCAATCATAATCATAGATTTGTATTTAAAAAATAAGAAAATAACTTGACAAAAAAGCCCATTTTTAATAAAATGAGGGTAACTTAAATATTCCAAAGGGGAGTAGCGTCGGTAAGACCGAAACAAAGTCGTCAATTCGTGAGATTCTCACCGGCTTTGTTGACATACTTATGTATGTTTAGCAAGACCTTTGCCAGTTTTGATATCTGGCAGAGGTCTTTTTTTGTAAAACCTCTCATGATATCAGTTAGAAATAAAGGAGAATCATTATGCAGCCTTACAATCAATCCGTCAATGAAGTTTTAGAGGAAACTAAAAGTCAATTCGAAGGTTTGAGCCCAAAAGAAGTTGAAAATCGTCAAGCTAAAGATGGTTTCAATGAATTGAAAGAAAAGAAAAAAACTTCAACTTGGGAACTTTTTATTGATACTTTGAAAGACCCAATGGTTATCATCTTACTTTTAGTTGCTTTTGTCCAACTTTTCTTGGGGGAATTTGTTGAATCACTTGTTATTTTCATTGTTTTGATGATTAATTCAGTGGTTGCGGTCGTGCAAACCAAACGAGCAGAAAGTTCTTTAGATGCTTTGAGACAGATGTCGGCACCCTCAGCTAAAGTTTTACGTAATGGAGAGAAAACATCAATTCCTGCGCGTGAGCTTGTTGTTGGCGATATTGTTTCACTTGAGGCCGGTGATTTTATTCCAGCAGATGGACGTTTAATTGATGTTCAAAACTTACGTGTCGAAGAAGGAATGCTGACAGGTGAGTCTGAACCGGTTGAAAAATTTTCAGATGTCATTGAGGGAGAAGTTGCACTTGGTGACCGCAAGAATATGGTCTTCAGTTCAAGTCTTGTTGTTTATGGACGAGCAGATTTTCTTGTAACAGCAATTGCTGAGCAAACCGAGATTGGTAAAATTGCTCAAATGTTGGAAACTGCGGAAGCTAAACAAACGCCACTTCAACAAAAATTGGAAAAATTTGGGAAACAATTAGGTTGGGCAATTTTAGCGCTCTGTGCTTTAATTTTTGCTGTTCAAATTTTGAGACTCTTTACGACAAATCAAACGGCTGATATGCAAAAGGCTGTTCTTGATTCATTCATGTTTGCAGTTGCGGTTGCGGTTGCTGCAATTCCTGAAGCTCTTTCATCTGTTGTTACAATCGTTTTATCTGTTGGAACAAATAAAATGGCAAAACAGCATGCGATTATGCGTAATTTGCCAGCTGTAGAAACATTGGGTTCAACTTCAGTCATTTGTACTGACAAAACCGGAACTTTGACTCAAAACAAAATGACCGTTGTTGATTCTTTCTTGCCAACGCAAGGCAGTAAAGAACTGACAGATTTAACACAGGCAGACCAAAAATTGTTACTTAATGCAATGGTGCTTTGTAATGATTCATCATTTTCACAAGAAGGTCAGCTACTTGGTGACCCTACTGAAGTGGCTTTAATTGCTTACAGTGATAAAATCGGTTATCCATATCAAGATTTAAGAGAAAAATCACCACGTCTGGCTGAATTTCCATTTGATTCAGAACGTAAATTGATGAGTACAATCAATGATTTTGAAGGTCAGAAAACAATTTTTGTTAAAGGTGGCCCAGATGTACTCTTTAATCGCTGTAATCAAGTTTTCTTGGATGGAAAAGTGCAAGAATTTACTCCTGAATTGAAAGAGAAATTTCAAGCTCAAAATGAAGCTTTCAGTCAAAAAGCGCTTCGTGTATTAGCTTATGCTTACAAACCTGTCAGTGATAATAAGACTGAACTCACACTTACTGACGAAAATGATTTGATTCTGATTGGTCTGTCAGCAATGATTGACCCACCTCGTGAGGCTGTTTATGATTCTATTGCTGAAGCAAAAAAAGCCGGCATTAAAACGATTATGATTACGGGTGACCACAAAACGACAGCACAAGCCATTGCCAAAGATATTGGTTTGATGAACGAAGGAGATATGGCGCTCACTGGTCAAGAACTTGACGCACTGACTGAGGATGAACTTCGTGAAAATTTAGAAAAGATTTCGGTTTATGCTCGTGTGTCTCCTGAAAATAAAATTCGGATTGTTCGTGCTTGGCAAAATGAGCATCAAGTAACCGCGATGACTGGTGATGGTGTAAATGATGCTCCAGCCCTGAAACAAGCTAATATTGGGATTGCAATGGGTTCAGGAACAGATGTAGCAAAAGATGCGTCAAGTATGATTTTGACTGATGATAATTTCGTATCAATTGTTTCTGCTGTATCAATTGGTCGTGTGGTTTATGATAATATCAAAAAATCAATTAGTTACCTTTTCTCTGGAAACTTAGGAGCGATTATTGCGATTGTCTTTGCTTTGGTCGTGGGCTGGGTCAATCCATTCACTGCTTTGCAACTTTTATTTATTAACTTGGTCAATGACTCTGTCCCAGCAATTGCCTTAGGGATGGAAAAAGCAGAACCAGATGTTATGGAAAAAGCTCCTCGTCAGTTAAATGAAGGAATCTTTGCCAATGGGTTAATGCGGGTTATTTTGATTCGGGGTTCATTGATTGGGATTGCGGCGATTATTTCACAATATGTTGGACAAAAAACATCACCTGAAATGGGTGTGGCTATGGCCTTTACAACTTTGATTTTGGCACGTACTTTGCAAACTTTTGCTGCACGTTCAAATTCACAAAATATTTTAAAACTTGGTTTTACAACGAATAAGTACGTTTTGATGGCTGTGACTTTCTGTCTTGCTTTATACAGCTTGACTACTCTTCCATTCCTCAGAGAAATTTTCTCAATTCCAGCTGCTTTTGGTTGGTCTCAATGGATTGTAGCAGCAGGGCTTGCCGTAATTGCTGTAATCGGTATGGAAATTCTCAAGTCAATTAAAGGCGTTTTTGAAAAACATTAAAATTTTAAAAAAAATCACTGACAAAAATCTGTCAGTGATTTTTAAATACTTGAACTTTTATCATATTGATTTAAATGATAAGTTTCAATCATATTGATAAGTTTGTCAGCATAAGTGGGGTCTGTTGCATAGCCAGAATTTTGAACGGCTTTAGCAGCAGTTTTATAATCAGTTGCACTAAGAACCGAAGCGTATTGTTTAGAATTCCAAGTTGTTCCGTAAAGGAAAAGCTGGGTGTGTGCCGAAACTGAGTCAGCAAAATTTGGATAAACACGGAAAACACCTTGGACAGTGACCCACTGACCATTTTCATATTCTTGCGTAGCAAGCGAAACCTTTGGCACATCACCAGATGCTTTGACACCAAAAAGGTTATGATATTTGCTTGCAAGTTCGCTTTTGCCAAAATTAGACTCAAGACAGGCCTGAGCGATGGTGATAGAAGCGAGTACCTGACTTTCTTTTTGTGATTTTTGAGCGAGTGGAGCAATTTCTTTGATGAATTTATGTTCATTAATTTCTTGAAGTTGTGCTTCAGACGGCTTTTGTGCTTGGTTATTAAAAATTTTATTATAGACTAAGATTCCTAAAATAACTAGGAAAATAAAGATGAGCTGTTTTAACAAGGATTGACGTCGATTTGGTTTTCTTCGTCGAGTTTTATATTTCATAAAAATAGTTTAACATAAAATTCAAGTTCTTGGCTTAAAAATCAATATTTGTTATACTAAAATTAGTTAAGAAGTAAGCGATAAAATTTCTGTCAGTAAAATTTTACTGACAGCCATAAATTTTTACTGACAGAATCGGTATTGTCAATAAATAATTAAATAAAAGTCATGGAGGCAATCAAATGAATTTTTATGATTTTAGTGCCGTTAAAATGAACGGCGAAACTGTTTCAATGTCTAATTTTAAAGGCAAAGTTGTAATTGTGGTCAACACTGCAAGTAAATGTGGCTTTACACCGCAATTTGAAGGACTTGAAAAGTTGTATGAAAACTATAAAGACCAAGGATTGGAAATTTTAGGTTTTCCCTGTAATCAATTTGCTAATCAAGACGCTGGCGAAAATTCGGAGATCAATGAATTTTGTCAGTTAAATTATGGAGTCACTTTCCCCATGTTTCAAAAAATTAAAGTCAATGGTAAAGAAGCACATCCCCTTTATCAATTTTTGAAAAAAGAAGCAAAAGGGGCACTTAGCGGGACCATTAAATGGAATTTCACAAAATTTTTAATTGACCGAGAAGGAAATGTTATTGAACGTTTTGCGCCAAAAACGGAACCTAAAGAAATGGAAGAAGAAATCCAAAAATTACTTTAATTAATTTCTTAAGGAAAAGTGTTTTAAAACTTGTAAAAGCTCAATTATTTTGCTAAACTAATAAACAATAAAACTTTTAATCTAGTCCAGAGAGGCTAGCAAGGTTGTGAACAAGAAATATTATCCTTAAAAGTTACTGACAGAACTGTCAGTAAGTTGCTAAGGCATTTTAGGACACATCTGCTAGGTTTCTGGCAGATGTTTTTGCTTTATTTATGACATTTTAATGTTGAAAATAAAGTGCGCAAGGAGCGAAGCGGGTTGTGAATCATTTGCAACGAAGTTATGCTTTACTACAAAGGAGAAAACAAATGCCAAAACGCAATGATATCAAAAAAATCATGATTATCGGTTCTGGACCAATCATTATTGGTCAAGCCGCAGAATTTGATTATGCAGGAACACAAGCCTGTCTTGCACTTAAAGAAGAAGGCTACGAAGTTGTTTTAGTCAATTCAAATCCGGCAACAATCATGACTGACAGAGAAATAGCTGACACTGTCTATATTGAACCAATTACTTTAGAGTTTGTCAGTAAAATTTTGCGTAAGGAACGTCCTGATGCCTTATTGCCAACACTTGGTGGACAAACAGGACTTAACATGGCAATGGAATTATCCAAAATAGGAATTCTTGAAGAGCTTAATGTTGAACTTCTTGGAACAAAATTAAGCGCCATTGACCAAGCAGAAGACCGTGAGCTCTTTAAAGAATTATGTGAAAGAATTGGTGAGCCACTCTGTGCCAGTGATATTGCAACAACGGTTGATGAAGCAGTTGAAATAGCTGACAAAATTGGTTATCCTATCATCGTCCGTCCAGCATTTACCATGGGTGGAACAGGTGGAGGAATTTGTGATACCGAAGAAGAACTTCGTGAGATTGTGGCAAATGGACTAAAACTTTCTCCAGTAACACAATGCCTAATTGAAGAATCAATTGCTGGTTATAAAGAAATCGAATATGAAGTTATGCGTGATTCTGCTGACAATGCGATTGTTGTCTGCAATATGGAAAATTTTGACCCAGTTGGAGTTCACACAGGTGACTCAATCGTTTTCGCACCAAGCCAAACGCTCTCAGATAACGAATATCAAATGCTTCGTGACGCTTCACTAAATATTATTCGTGCCCTAAAAATTGAAGGGGGATGTAATGTTCAACTTGCCCTTGACCCATATTCTTATGAATATCGAGTAATCGAAGTTAACCCACGGGTAAGTCGTTCATCAGCCTTAGCCTCTAAAGCAACAGGATATCCAATTGCAAAAATGTCTGCTAAAATTGCGATTGGGATGACGTTAGATGAAATCATTAATCCAGTCACTAATAAAACTTATGCCATGTTTGAACCAGCACTTGACTACGTTGTAGCAAAAATAGCTCGCTTCCCATTTGATAAATTTGAAAATGGTGACCGCCACCTAGGAACACAAATGAAAGCAACAGGCGAAGTCATGGCAATTGGACGTAACATCGAAGAAAGTCTACTAAAAGCTGTACGCTCACTTGAAATTGGTGTTTTTCATAATGATTTACAAGAAGCACAAGAAGCAGATGATGAAATCCTCTATGAAAAAATGGTTAAAACACAAGATGACCGACTTTTCTATGTTTCAGAAGCGATTCGTCGTGGAATTCCGATTGAAGAAATTGCTGATTTAACCAAGATTGATATTTTCTTTCTTGATAAATTACTCCATATCGTCGAAATTGAAGACCAATTAAAAGTAAATATATTTGAACCAGAACTCTTAAAAACGGCTAAGAAAAATGGATTTTCTGACCGTCAGATTGCCAAATTATGGAACGTTAGTCCAGAAGAAGTAAGACGTCGTAGACAAGAAAATCAAATTATTCCAGTTTACAAAATGGTTGATACTTGCGCGGCTGAATTTGAAAGCTCAACACCTTACTTCTATTCAACTTATGAATGGGAAAATGAATCTAAACGTTCAAGCAAAGAGAAAATAATTGTACTCGGCTCAGGTCCCATCCGAATTGGACAAGGAGTTGAATTTGATTATGCGACAGTTCACTGTGTAAAAGCACTTCAAGCCCTTGGAAAAGAAGCAATTGTCATCAACTCTAATCCAGAAACCGTTTCGACAGATTTCTCAATTTCAGATAAGCTCTATTTTGAACCACTAACTTTTGAAGATGTGATGAATATCATTGACTTAGAACAACCAGAAGGCGTGATTGTTCAATTTGGCGGACAAACAGCTATCAATTTAGCGGAACCTCTCTCTAAAGCTGGCGTTAAAATTTTAGGAACACAAGTTGAAGATTTAGACCGTGCTGAGGACAGAGATTTATTTGAAAAAGCATTACAAGATTTAGAGATTCCACAACCACCAGGAGCTACAGCAACAAATGAAGAAGAAGCTGTTGCTAACGCCAATAAAATTGGTTATCCAGTCCTTATTCGCCCATCTTTTGTTTTAGGCGGTCGAGCAATGGAAATCATTAATAATGAAAAAGACCTGCGTGATTACATGAATCGTGCGGTAAAAGCTTCACCTGAACATCCAGTACTCGTTGATTCTTATTTACAAGGACGTGAATGTGAAGTCGATGCAATCTGTGATGGCACGGAAGTTCTTCTTCCAGGAATTATGGAACATATTGAACGAGCAGGGGTTCACTCAGGTGACTCAATGGCTGTCTATCCACCACAAACTTTTTCACAAGAAATTATTGATACAATTGTTGATTACACTAAACGATTAGCAATTGGTTTGAACTGCATCGGAATGATGAACATTCAATTTGTTATTTTTGAAGAACAAGTTTATGTCATTGAGGTAAATCCACGCGCGTCACGGACTGTTCCCTTTTTATCTAAAGTGACAAACATTCCAATGGCACAATTGGCGACACAAATGATTTTAGGGAAAAACTTGAAGGATTTAGGCTACACAGAGGGCTTAGCAGAAACTCCTGATATGGTTCACGTGAAAGCACCAGTCTTTAGCTTTACAAAACTAGCAAAAGTTGACAGTTTACTTGGTCCAGAAATGAAATCAACAGGTGAAGCAATGGGTTCAGATGTGACCCTTGAAAAAGCACTTTATAAATCATTTGAAGCCGCTAAACTGCACATGGCAGATTATGGTTCGGTCTTATTCACAGTTGCTGATGAAGATAAAGAAGAAACGCTAGCACTTGCTAAAGATTTCGCAGAAATAGGTTATTCATTAGTTGCAACTCAAGGAACTGCTGCATTCTTTAAGGAAAATGGACTTTATGTCCGTGAAGTTGAAAAACTAGCTGGTGGAGAAGATGAAGAAGGAACATTAGTTGAAGATATCCGTCATGGACGCGTTCAAGCAGTTGTGAATACAATGGGAAATACTCGTGCCTCATTAACAACGGCTACCGATGGTTTCCGTATTCGTCAAGAAGCAATTAGTCGCGGTATTCCACTTTTCACATCACTAGATACTGTTGCTGCAATTTTAAAAGTGATGCAAAGTCGTAGCTTTACAACTAAAAATATTTAATAAATAAAAAGTTTCAAAATTTAATTTGTCTATAACAAAACCATTATAAGAAAGAATGTTCTAAGGATTACTATCCCTGAACAAGGATATTATTAGTCGTCAGTTTATTACTACTTGTCTTATTTTCATTATTTTGTTATGGAAACATAAAAAACTCAAAAAGAGAAGAAACGAATGCTTAGTAAAAAACTTCCTTTTACTCTAAAATAAAAAACTTTCATTTTAAACGGGAGTTTTTTATTATTTTATTAGGGGCTTATACTAATATTAAATATTCTAATATTTTATTCTATTATTGGTCTTAAAGCAGTAAATCAATTAAAATTCCTCCACCAGTCTTAGCTATGACTCTGTTTGTAAGCTAATAATAATTTTTTTTGGTAAAATAATTAATAGAAATAGATTTGAGAAAGATGAACTTTTGCAAAAAAATTATGATTATATTATTTAATAAACCTTATGATGTACTAACAAAATTTACTGACGGAGAGGGTCGGAAAACTTTAAAAGATTATATTAAAATACCAAATGTTTATGCTGCTGGAAGATTGGATAAAGATAGTGAAGGTCTACTTTTACTGACAGATGATGGAAAGCTCAATCATTTACTGACAGACCCAAAATCAAAATCTTACAAGACTTATTTGGTTCAAGTAGAGGGAGAATTTTCGTCAGAAGCAGCGCAAAAGTTGCAAAAAGGTCTTCTATTAAAAGATGGAAAAACATTGCCTGCTAAAGTAAAATTAATTGATGAACCTGATTGGCTTTGGGAACGAACTCCACCAATTCGTGAACGAAAGGCAATTCCGACAAGCTGGGTTGAAATTTCAATCAAAGAAGGAAAAAATCGGCAAATTAGAAGAATGACGGCAGCGGTTGGTTTCCCAACGCTTCGATTAATTCGTTGGTCAATTGGTCAATATTCACTGGGAAATCTAAAATCTGGGGAATATAAAATTATTCAAAAATAAAAAGGAATCATTTTGTGATTCCTTTTTATTTAGAAAGAACGTCCGCCACCAGAACCGTCACTGAAATTATTGTTATCAGAAGAAGGACGAGGGATAATTCTTGTAGTTATAAATGTATTGACTAAAATATCTTCACGTTGATGGAGTTCTAAATTACCATTTCGACCGTAATCATAGCGCCATACGGCATGAGCGTCTTTCATTTGATAACGACGATAGATGGTCCAAACGAAGCCACCAGCTGCAATCAAAGAAATGATAAGAGCAATCAAAATTGATAAGGGTTGAAAGCTGCGATGGAAAGTTACAGCTCCTGTTTCGGAATTGATAGAATACTTTCTTGATGTTGGAATTCCTGCTTGGTAATATTTAGAAACTTGGTCAAAAAATCCACTGACAGCCTGATAATAATTATTGTCAGTCAATTCGGGTTGGACAATGTCTAAGGTTTTTTCAATTCGACTTGAAGGCAGGTAGTATTTAAGATTTCCTGTTGCCCAAATATAAACTTTACGTAAGTTCATATTAATGACCAAAACGACACCGTTGTTTTTAGCGCCTACTTTATCAGCTAGATAAGTTTTTGCCATTTGACTAGCAGGGGTAGAGCTATCTGTCGTGACAACATAGACACCCGCTTTTGTTTCATTGGCCAATTTCTGAGCTTCTTGTTCAAGGAGGGTTACATTTCCACCTAAAAGTTGAAGATTATCTTCAAGACCTGACGAGAACGTCGCCGCTGATGTTTTTGGTGCAATGAGTAAAAAGAAGAAGCTTAAGAAAAATAAAGAAAGAATGACTAATTTTTTTCTCATGATAGCAAATACCCCACAATAATTCCAAGAAGAAGCACTAGAATAAAGATTCCAATGGCAACTGTCCAAAGTTTTTTCTTATCAATGGGTAGAAGTCCGGCTACTTTACCAGTTTGACCATTCATCGCGTAATAAAAGAGACGGTCATTGCCAGCTTCTTTATAAGTAACCAGCCAGATTGGGAGTAAAACGTAATCTTCATCGATATTTTTAATCTGCTGATTACTTTGTAAATTACTGACAGAAGTATAACCGACAATTGTTGATTCCATTAATCCGTCAGCATATTGACGAAATTCCCGCTCAACATTTTCTTTCATATCAGGGAATTCAATATCTCGTTTTTCAGTTAAAAAGCCAGAAAGATATTGATTTTTAAAAGGAATAGCAGCAGTCATATCAAAAGGCTGAACGGCGCCAACCATCTTGTCTGACAGATTTTTTTTCAAGGCATTTTTGATTAAATCCTTAAATTTTGTCTCTCCACCCCGCTGAATCTCATATTGAGAATGCTCAGTGTACTCGGTATCGCCAACTATCCAAACGCGTAAATTGGTGGCTTGCGCCGAAATACCGCCAGATAATTCAGCATCAACAGCCCAATAGGGGAAATAAACGCCTGACAGATTTTGAATTTGTTTTTTGTCAAAAAAGGCCTTGGGAACAAATTTTTTCTTGCCAACCCAGTCTAAAAATTGTTCTTCAGCCGCTTTTCTCTCAATTTGAAAAGGGAGAATTTTTTCGGGAAGAAATTTACCAGATAATCGCTCGGTCAGAACAACTGGATTATGACAATAATAGCACCAAGTTGAAGCAGTTGTCGCATCAGTGACAATTTCTGCACCACAAGATGGACAGAGAAATAGTCCGATTTCTTCATCAGTGTTTTCGTCAGCTCTTTTTTCGTCGCTGTCAGTAATTTTTTCCTTTTCGTCAGTCGTTTCAGCGTTACTGACAGAGCTGATAGGACTGTCAGTAACTTTTGCTGCCTCTTGCTTGGCCTCGAAATCAGAAACTTCTTGTTCCGTAAATGTTGAACCACAATATTCACAGTGAAATTTTTGATTTTTGGGTTCAAAAAGCAGTGGACCTCCACAATTGGGACATTTATGTGTAAGAACTTGGCTTTCGCTCATCGTTACTCCTTACTTTTAAGTTATGAAACCTGCTTATTTAGCAGGGGAAATTCAGTTAGAAACTAAAAGAATTTTCATCAGAAATAAATTCTTAAAAATACGCAAAGACAAGCAGCCCTAATTTAGAACTACTTTATCTTAAATCATTATTTACATGTCTTAGAGCGCTTTGGCAACAAAAGGCTTACCACATTCAGGACAGAATTTAGGAACACCATTCGCCAAATTAACGACTGCTCCACACTCGTTACAAGCCATATTTAATTCAGGCATATCAGGAGTTGCTGAGGGTTTCGCTTGCCCACAATTTGAACAGAACTTACCGGTATTTTTAGTATTACACTCAGGACAAGTCCAAGTATCGGCCTTGTTCTCTGCTTGGGCTTGCATTTGAGCTTGGTTAGTTTGTGAAAAACCAGCTAGATTTTGTCCACCCATATTCATTCCCATAAAGGCATTTGTCGCACCACCAGTGTTTGAACCAGCGGCTTCAAGACCACGAGCAACAGCTCCTTGGACAAAACCTTCACGGATAGAAGGGTCACCAAGCATTGCGCCTTGATTACGCATGTTAATCAATTTTTGACTGTCATCAGTGTAAGAAATGCTAGCGACAGCAACAGAAACAATTTCCATTCCTCGCAACTGTTTCCAGTCTTCATCAAGAACAGAGGCCATGTATTTGCTGAGCTCCATACTTTTTGAAGTTAAGAATGAAACCCGTTCGCCCTGAGCAGAATATTGATTAATTGATGTATTTAAAGCCGTTAAAAATTCAGCCAAATATTGGTCATTAATTTCTTGAATTTCGACATGATCAGCATTTTTAGGAATGACGTTTGCGTAAAAAGCAAGAGGATCGGTGATTTTTATTGAATAAGTTCCATGTGTGCGCAAGAAAAGTTCCGCATTATAAAAATTATCAAAGTATTGTAGAGGTGTTGCTGTTCCAAATTTAATGCCTTTAATTTCTTGAAGATTGACATAATAAACTTCTTGTTTTTGAGGAGTTGTTCCACCAAATTTGAAACGGAAGAAGCTTTCTTGAATTGAATCACGCAAATCACCATTAAAAAGACTTGGCGCAGTGTCGTTTTTGACAGTATAATATCCAGGTTCAGCGGTGTAATCAATAATTTTACCACCATCCACAAGAATCATCATCATGTTTTCATAAACGTGAACGATAGAACCGTCAGTAATTACGTCTTCGGTTCCTTTACGATTAGAACCACGTTTTGCATCTTTTCTTACTTTAATTCCCTTAGTGAAAACCGTTTGGTCTGACATTTCATTTGGCTCAATGACCTCAAGCCATTGGTCAGCCAACGCCCCACCGAGTGAACCTGTTGCAGCTTTAATAATTCCCATGTATTCTTTTACAAACAAATTCAATTCAAAACAAAATTTTAGAGAATGAATTTGCCTTCCTTTCCTTTAGTGAATAGCTCAGCTATTTGACTTAATTATATCAAATTTCTCTGACGAAACCTATCAATTATTTGAAAATTTACTAAAATCAGACTAAAGTCGGAATTTATTGATTCTCTCTTAACCAGTCGCTAATTTTAGGAAGATATTCATGGCCGTATTCAGGTAAGACATAGAGAGATTTTTTACTTTGTATTTTATTGTAAGCCGCCATTTGCGTAATCGGAGGAACAACAGTATCTTTGCCGCCTAGAATCCAAATGACCTCAGCCTTAATTCTTGGTGCTAAATTTTGAATATCAATGTATTCCAACTGATTAAAAAACCAGTCTTCTTTTAGATGAAGTGGATCTTTAAACTGAAACCAATATGGAAGTTCTTCGAAAGCAGATGCCTCGGCACCAAGCTCATAAGCTTTGCGATAATCTGAAAGAAAGGGGTAAGTGGCAGTCACCTTTTTTATAAGAGGAGAAAGTGCGGCGCAAGCAACGGCAAGCGCTCCACCTTGAGAAGCACCTTGTGCACTTATATTTGTTTCATCAACAAAATCAAACTCGGATAAAATTTTGGTTGCAGTTATTAAGTCCATAAATTGGCGAACGTAATAGAGATTTTCATACCCTTCATCAATTCCTCGAACAATGAGTCCCTTCATTGTCATCCCCATAGTTTGAATATTATCTTGACTTAAACCACCTTGTCCTCGACAATCAAGCGCAAGAACTACATTCCCTTCGGCAACTATCCCTATTTTATCGACCCAATCCCCACTATCGCAATGATAACCATGAAATTGTAAGATGGCTGGGTATTTCTCTTTCAAATTCTTGGGAACAATTAACTGAGCATGAATTTTAGCTCCATCAATAGCTGTAAACCACAAATGATAAAAGTTAACTACCTTAGAAGAAAGATTTTTTTCTATTAATTCAAATTCAAATTGATGATTTGAAACCAAATTAATTTTTTCATCCCAAAATTTATCAAAATCCTCTGGTTTAAGTGAACTTCCTTGATAATCTTGCCAATTGTTTATTTTTGTCATAATACTCTCCGATTTATTCTTGCAATTCTTTTTGAGAAGGTTTACAATTGTTCTGTTTATGATAAGTATATACTTTTGTAAAAGGAAAGGCAAGAAAAAATGAAAGCAGCAAGTTTTGGATACTATGCTAAATCAGGAGAGTTAAATAATGACTATGCCCAGTGGTCTATGAAAACTCTAAAAGAACGAACAAATATAAATACGATTGTTTTAACCATCGTAGCTGAACAAGCAAATGCTCACGCAACAAGCATTAATTGGCAGACCATGCCACCAAAAGACGAGGAAGTAAAAGCGACAATTCGCTATGCTCAAAGTCTGGGACTAGACGTCATTTTAAAACCAATGATTAATTGTACTGATGGCACTTGGCGAGCTTATATTAATTTTTTTGATATTGATGTCGTCTGTGAACCAAAATGGTCAGATTGGTTTGCAGTTTATACTGAATTTCAGCTTCATTATGCTAAAATAGCTCAAGAATGTGAAGCTACAATGTTTGTAGTAGGCTGTGAGCTCGTTAGTTCAGACCATCGAGAAAAAGAATGGCGGAAGTTGATTGACGATGTTCGTGAGATTTATAAAGGTTTGATTACTTATAATTGTGACAAATACCAAGAAAATCATTTGACTTGGTGGGATGCAGTTGACGTCATTTCAAGTTCTGGATATTATCCCTTTGATCAATGGGATAAAGAGCTAAGGCGAATCGAAAAAGTCATAAAAAAATATGATAAACCATTTTTCTTCTGTGAAGCAGGTGCTCCCAGTATTGATGGTGGAGATTTATTGCCAAATGATTGGACCATCAAAGGAGAAGTAAATCTTGAAGCTCAAACTCGGTATTATAAAGGAATGCTCACCGCTTGTGCCAAGGTAGATTTTGTCTTAGGTTTTGGTCTCTGGGATTGGAAAGCTCAAGTTTATTCTGAGGATCAGGCAAGATTTGACAAAGATTATGCTTTTTACAACAAACCAGCTGAAAAATTAATCAAAGATTATTATGATAAACCTTAATGAACGTATAGTGTAATAAAATCAAAAAAAGTGTTGACAAAAATATTTTAAAAGTATATACTTATTCCATAAAATAAAAACGCTTACAAAAAAGCGGATAAGGAGAAAATCATCATGAAAAAACGGTATATTTTTGGTTCACTCGCTATTACGGGTTTGGCAGCACTAACGCTTGCAGCTTGCGGTAGCAAAACCTCCTCGTCGGGGACTGGAAAGAATATCAAGGCAACCATTACCTTTGTTAACCAAAAAACTGACATGCACTCCAATGGAATGTGGAAAAAGTATATTGCTGAGTTTAATAAAGAATACCCTAACATCACTATTAAAGAACAAGCCTTAAATAACTATGACCAAACAGAGCAAACACGGATGTCATCGAAAAATTTTGGTGATGTCGTTGCGATTCCAGCAGCAGTTGCACCAAAAGACTATCCTAATTTCTTTAGCTCACTAGGTAAAACCAAGGATTTAGAAAAGAAATATACTAGTCTACAAGACCGTACTTACAAAGGAGAACAATACGGACTTCCTTCAGAAGTCAATGCAAATGGTTTTGTCGTTAATTGGAATGTTTTCAAAAAAGCTGGTATTGATAAATGGCCCACGACTACGGATGAATTTATCCAAGATTTAAAAACAATTAAAGCAAAATTACCTGATGTTACTCCTTTGTACACCAACTATGCTTGTGGTTGGGCATTAGTTGATTGGGACTTCCAACGTTCATCAGTAGCTGGAGATCCAAACTTTGATTTAGCGCTTGCCAAAACAGATAAACCTTTCACAGAAGGCCAGCCCATGTATACTATTTACAATACACTTTACACCGCTGCTAAAGATGGCTTGATTAATCATGATCCAACGACAGATGATTGGAATACTTCAGTTTCGCAAATGGCTAAAAATAAAGTTGCAGTGATGATGCTTGCGACATGGGCTGTTCCTCAAGTTCAATCTCAAATGTCATCAAATAAAGATGCGATTAACGTTGAACCCTTCCCACAAACCGCTCCTGATGGAAAAACTTATATGCTTGTTGGTGGCGACTATAACTGGGGAGTTAATAAAAACAGTAAAAATCAAGAAGCCGCTAAGGATTGGGTTAATTGGCTGGTAGATAAATCTGATTTCGCTAAAGATAATGGTGGAATGACAGCTATGAAAAATCAACCTTACCCAACAGATTTAAATGATGCTAAGAAAAATGGAGTCGTATTCTTTGAAGCAGGTTCTACACCAGCAGATAAAGCAGACTTATTCTCAAATATTAATAATGGTTCGCAAGTTGGAATTGGTACAACTCAAACTGTTAAACAACAAATTATTGATTCAGGAGTTGGCTCATCTAAGAAGTCTTTTGCCTCTATTATGGATGGATTAAATACTGCTTGGTCACAAAATGTAAAACAATATAATCCGGATAAAAAGTAGAAAATTTCATAATTTAAATATATTTTTAGAAAAAAGAAAGGTGCTGGGTTGGAAATTTATTTTCCAACCTTTCATTTTGGAGGTTCTTATCTTGAGTAAGTTATCGCAAAAAGCGCAGAAAAGATTAATTATTTTTTCATTTACTATTGTCCCTATTGTCTTGCTTTTAATGTTTTCCTACTATCCCTTGGTGAAAATGGTTCAATATTCGCTGACCGATTGGAACGGAATTTCGCCAAGCTCAAACTATGTCGGATTTGCTAATTATGAAAAAGTTTTTTCAAATCCCAATTATTTTGGTGTTTTTAAGACAAGTTTATATTATTTTTTATCAAGTTTTCCGCAACTTGGACTTGCCCTACTTTTTGCGACAATTTTATCTTTCAAAGTTAAATTTGCAAATTTTTGGAAAGGAATTTTATTTTTCCCTTACTTACTTAATGGGGTAGCGATTGGTTTTATGTTCTTATATTTTTATAAAACTGGTGGAACATTAGATTCTCTTTTACATCTGTTTGGAATCCATCACCTTCCGCTCTGGTTAGGAAATCAATCAATCAATAATATTTCTTTATCATTTGTATCTATTTGGCGTTATATGGGATTTAATTTTTTAATTTTTCTTGGTGCCATTCAATCAGTTGACCCTGAAATTTATGAAGCAGCAGAAATTGATGGTGCGAATCGTTGGAATCAATTTCGATATATCATTATTCCAGCAATCAGAAATATCTTATTTTTGAATATTATTTTATCTGTTTCGGGATCACTTTCAGTATTTGAAGTGCCATACATCATGACAGGAGGTGCAAATGGAACAATGACATTCGTCATTCAAACGGTACAAACAGCTTTTAATTATAATCAAGTGGGACTAGCTTCAGCAATGGCTGTTATTCTTTTGATTATTGTCGTCCTCGTTTCGGCAGCTCAGTTTATTTTAACGCAAGACAGAAGTGATGCTAAAAAGAAAGCAGGTGCATGATGAATAAAACGAACAAGAAAGTCTTTCATATTGGTGACGTTCTAAAATATATTCCATTAGTTTTAGCTGCTATTGTAGCAGTTTTACCGCTTTTAGTCGTGTTTATAGGGTCATTTAAATCAATGACAGAATTTACTAATTCTGGTGTATTGACCTTGCCAAAACATTTTTCAATAGATAATTATACTAAAGCTTTCACCGAAGGGAATATGTTGACTGGCTTTAAGAATACTGTGTTTATTTTCGTGGTATCAATGGTTGGACAACTTTTGATTTCCTCATCATTTGCTTATGTGATGAATCGGTTTGAATTTCGGCTGAAAAGGCTCATTTTAGCTTTATTTACAATCGCTATGTTGATTCCAGCGATTACTTCGCAAGTTGCAGTCTTTCAATTGGTTAATAAACTTGGCTTAGTAGGGACGCGTTGGTCAGTGATTATCCTTTATATTGGAACAAATGTGATTGCACTTTACATTTTTCTCCAATTTTTACAAGAAATTCCTTATTCTTTAGATGAATCTGCTTTGCTAGATGGGGCATCATACTTTAGAATCTTTTGGTCAATCATTTTGCCAAATCTGAAAGCACCGATTGTAACTATGGTCATTATTTCTGGTGTTGGTGTATATAATGATTTTTATAATCCATATCTTTATATGCCAGACCCTAGTTTACAGGTCATTTCGACGGCACTTTTTGCTTTCAAAGGTTCATCGGTTGTGCAATGGCCGGTCATCTTGGCTGGGGTTATGATTGTGATTATTCCGATTTTGATTGTCTTTATCGTTTTACAAAAATATATTTATAATGGGGTAACAGGAGCGGTTAAATGAAAGTATCAGGTTTTATTTGGTTTGTTCAACAGGTTTATATGATAATCATAGCCTCTTTAATGTTCTGGTTAAATTTTCTGCTTGGTTTTGTTTTTTTAGGGACAACTTTTTCTTTTAAAAGGACTTTTGCTTACATTGAAGGGACTTACTATGATAAATATCACGAAAGAACAAAAGAGGTTAAGTTGAAATTTGAATGGAGCAATTTGATTCTTCTTTTTACAGTCGGAGTTTTCATTTTGGCTAGCCATTTTCCTTTAAGTAATTTAAGTACATTTTTGATTTTGGTTAGTTTGGCTTATTTTGTTCTGACTTTGATATATATTATTTTCAAGACCTATTATAGACTTGAAAAGTTTACAGATGTCATGCAAAAACTAATGGGAAATTGGGCAATGGCAATTTATAGCTTAATGCTCATTATTTTAGCTATTTTCTTGACTGGTTTTAATCGAGTTTGGTTCTTATTTTTTATTCCTGGATTATTCTGTAAAATGATTGATATTTCCTTTAAACACTTAGATAAAAAGAAAGTGAAAATAAATGACTAAATTAATATTTCCAAAAGAGTTTTGGTGGGGGGCGGCGACAAGTGGTCCACAAACTGAAGGCCGGTTTAAAAAGAAAGGCGCCAATATTTTTGATTATGATTTTGAAAAATTTCCTGAACATTTTTGGCAGGGTATTGGTCCTGATATGGCTAGTAATTTTTATAATGATTTTCGAGAAGATATTAAGTTGATGAAAAAAGCGGGTTTAAATTCGGTGAGGACAAGCATTCAATGGTCACGTTTAATTGATGATTTAGAAGAGGGGACAGTAAATCAAGATGCAGTCGACTTTTATAATGCTGTCATTGATGAGTTTATAGCCAATGGAATTCGCCCAGTCATCAATCTACATCATTTTGATTTACCAGTTGATTTACTTCATAAATATGGAGGATGGACAAATAAACATGTGATTACATTGTATGTAAAATTTGCTGAGCAATGTTTTAAACTCTTTAGCGATCGAGTGAGTGACTGGTTTACCCATAATGAGCCAATGGTAGTGGTTGAAGGGGGTTATCTCTATCAATTTCATTATCCAGATTTGGTTGATGGAAAACTTGCAGTACAAGTAGCCTATAATTTGCAATTAGCTTCAAGTTTAGCAATTCAAAAATTTCATGAAATCAATCAAAATCCTAATGGTAAAATAGGAATTGTATTAAATCTAAGCCCAAATTATCCAGCGTCAGAGGATAAAAAAGATATAGCTGCGGCTCATATTGCGGATTTATGGCAAAATCAGCTATTCATGGATGCTTCTGTCAAAGGAGAATTTCCTAAGGAATTGGTTGAAATCTTAACTAAAGATAAAGTAATTTGGCAATCAACTAAAGAAGAATTAGCAATTATAAAAAATAATAAAGTCGATAGACTTGGAGTTAACTATTATCATCCAAATCGAGCACAAAAGCCCTATTATTCACCAGATAGCTTAGCTGTAGATTGGTTACCAAATAAATATTTTGCTAATTATCAAATGCTGGGTGCTCGAATGAATGTTGATAAGGGTTGGGAAATTTATCCTCGAGCATTATATGAAATTGCAAAAAATATCCAAGAAAATTATGATAATATTCCTTGGTTTGTGTCAGAATGTGGTATGGGAGTTAGCAATGAGGAACGTTATTTGAATGAAGAGGGACAGATTGATGATGATTATCGGATTCAATTTATTCAAGAACATTTGTATTGGTTGCATCAAGCAATCGAGGAGGGAAGT
The DNA here is from genome assembly GCF_011800585.1 of Lactococcus sp. EKM203L. NCBI lineage: Bacteria > Bacillati > Bacillota > Bacilli > Lactobacillales > Streptococcaceae > Lactococcus > Lactococcus sp. EKM203L. The sequence continues at coordinate 15,697 of NZ_JAALEQ010000008.1, read as the reverse complement.
TCTTGTTTTGGCTTTCATCTATGGACACCGATTGATTGTTTTAGTTGGCGTAATTCTTATCGTAATCGTTATGGCTTGATTTCGGTGAATATCCATACACAAGAAAAGACTTTGAAAAAATCGGCTTATTACTTTAAAAATTTAGCAGAACATTCGGTATTAGAGCTTTCTGAGGAATTCTTTGATAAATTTAATTAAACATTTCTTTTTTGAGGTAAATAGTGCTATAATTCGGATAATAATAGAGAAGGTTTTGAAAGGAGAGGTATTTGAATAAATACGCAAAAATCCGAAATGATGTAAGAAATAAAATTATTTCGGGAAAATATAAACCTGGAACTTTACTCCCTAAAGAATCGGAAATGATTATGAAATATAGTGCTTCCAAATTAACAATAAAAAAAGCAATGGATGAGCTTGTCAATGAAGGTTTAATTGTTAAGCGAAGAGGAAGTGGAACATTTGTTAAAGGATTAAGTACTGAGGACATTGAAAAATTAAAGGTGGTCAATCAGTTTCAGGGTTCAAGTGCATTCTTTGCTGATAAAGTGGTTGAAAGCCGAATTTTAGTATTTGAGGTAGTAAAGTCTGAGCCAGAAATAATGGAACGATTGGGACTAGGTGAAGTTAGTGATTTATACCATGTTGTCCGTACTCGTTTGATAGATGGAGAACCTTATGTTATTGAGAGTACTTATATGCCCGTTGATTTAATCAAAAATTTAACTTTTGAAATCTGTTCAGGGTCAATTTATGAGTATATTGAAGATGAACTTGGTTTAACGATTGGAAGTGCTCATCGTAGAATTGAAGCTCGAAAAGGGACTGATGAAGAATTGACAGAGTTAGGTGGAGAGTTTGGAGATCCAATTGTTTTAGTCTCACAAGTTGGTTATCTATCAGATGGGAGAACTTTTGAATTTTCGACGAATGTTCATCGTTATGATAAATATGCTTTTGAAACAGTTCTAATGCATAAAAACTAAATTAAAGTTAAGGCTTGCATTTTATCAGATTTATAGATATAATAGACAAGTTATAACTTTCGTACAGATAACATAAATTATGTTGAATTATACAGAGGCGAAATTATTATTTTAGGATAATAATTTCGCCTCTTTTTGTTTAGTTTTAGGAGATTTTATTGCATGAATAAAAACAACCATTTCCACTTATTAGGGGCAGTGATTGCTACAGGGATTTTGTCATTTTCTGGCGTTTTGATTGAAACGGCGATGAATGTGACTTTTCCAACGCTGATTAATGAGTTTGGACTTTCTACCTCAAAAATACAATGGGTAACGACGATTTATCTGCTTGTGATTGCGATTACGATTCCGCTCTCTTCTTATTTTAATGAGCGATTTTCAGCAAGAAAACTTTTCTTGGTCGCTAATCTTATCTTTTTAGTTGGGGTTTTGACCAACTGTTTCTCACCAAATTTTGCCATGCTATTATTTGGCCGACTTTTACAAGGGGTGGGAACCGGGATTGGTTTACCTCTGATGTTCCACCTGATTTTGACTAAAGCACCACTTCATAAAAGAGGAATGATGATGGGGATTGGGACTTTAACGACTTCCATCGCTCCGGCTATTGGCCCAACTTATGGAGGAATTATTTCTAATTCGCTTGATTGGCGTTATATCTATATTTTCCTTTTACCTTTGGTGGTAATTTCTTTAGTGCTTGGCTTGGCTTGTCTTCCAAGAGAAGGGGCAAAAACGCCCAAGAAATTGGCGCTTTGTCCAGTTATTGCATTATCAATCATGTTCTTTGCTTTCATTTCGGCTCTAAGTGCAGAGCATTTAATGACTTTCGCCTTAATCTTTATTGTAGGATTGGTTGGAGCTTTCTTGTTTGTTCGATTCAACCGCAAAGAAAGTTTAATTGATTTAGGAATTTTGAAAAATCACCGATTTGTGGCGCTAATTTTCAGTCTTTTAGTATATCAAGCTTTGCTATTAGGTCTATCTTTTGTTTTACCAAGTTTTATTCAAGTTTCTGCTGGATTTAGTTCATCAGTGGCGGGACTGTTTATGTTTCCTGGAGCTTTGATTGGCGCAGTTTTAGCACCAATTTCTGGGAAAGTTTTGGACCAAATTGGTGCCAGAAAACCAATTACGACTGGTTTGATTTTAGCAGCCCTTGGTCTTGCATTGCTCTTCGCCTTTTTACCAACAAAAAGCCTTGTTTTACTCTTGGTGGCACACATTGTCTTGATGTTAGGTCTTGGGATTTCATATAGTAACTTAATGACTTGTAGCTTGAGCACTTTAGCTACTGACCAACTTTCTGATGGAAATGCTTTGGTCAATACTTTGCAACAATTTATTGGTGCGGTGGCAACAGCGGTTGTCGCAACGACACTTTCAATTTTCCAAGGACTCAATGGCTTCAAAGTTGGAACAAGTCATGGAACTTCAATTATTTTAGCTCTATTTTTCATCTTGATTATCGTGAGTTTAATTGTCAGTTTCCCAAATTTGAAAAAAATTAGAGCCAATCATTAAAAAAATCTTTGACGAATGACACTTTTTTCGTTATAATATTTTAAAACCTTTAACTAAGTCCAGAGAGGCTTGCAAGGATACGGAAAATTTAATTTGGTTTACTGACAGCTTAAAGATGAACTTTTTTAGCCCATTTATTCTGTCAGTAAATTACCAGTTTTTTAGTACACTTGTAAGTTCTCTTACAAGTGTTTTTTTGTGTCAATTAAGGAGTTGTCAGTAAATCTGCACTTTCTGTCAGTAAAATGCGATTAACATGAGCATTTTATCGATAAATAAAAGAAGGTTCAGTAAGCTGAACTTTCTGTCAGCAATGCGATTAACATGAGCATTTTATCGATGAATAAAAGAAGGTTCAGTAAGCTGAACTTTCTGTCAGTAATGCGATTAACATGAGCATTTTATCGATAAATAAAAGAAGGTTCAGCAAGCTGTTGCTTCTGTCCGAATAAAGAATGGAGAAATAATGCCTAAGTTACAAGAGATGATGACGATTGTCAGCCAACGTGAGGTTGCTTCTAATATTTTCGAGATGGTTCTTAAAGGAGAGCTAGTAGAAGAGATGGATTTGCCGGGACAATTTTTACATCTTGCGGTGCCTAATGCTAGTATGCTTTTACGTCGCCCAATCTCTATTTCCAGTTGGGATAAAGTCGCAAAAACTTGTACGATTCTTTATCGAATTGGTGACGAAACAAGTGGAACTTATGAAATTTCAAAATTACAAACAGATGCAAAAATTGATGTAATGGGCCCACTGGGAAATGGTTTTCCAGTAGATGAAGTAGTTTCGACTGATAAAATTTTAATTGTCGGCGGAGGAATTGGGGTCCCCCCTCTCTATGAATTGGCTAAACAACTTGAAGAAAAAAACTGCCAAATGACCATTTTGCTAGGTTTCGCTTCTGAAAAGGTCAAGATTTTAGAGAAGGAATTTGATGAACTAAAAAATGTAAGCTTGAAAATTGCAACTGACGATGGCTCTTATGGAACAAAAGGTCATATTGGGATGTTACTGGAAGAAGTTGATTTTGAAGTTGACGCTCTTTATACTTGTGGTGCGCCAGCCATGCTCAAAGCTGTTGCAAAAAAATATGACCAGTTGGAACGACTTTATATTTCAATGGAAAGCCGGATGGCTTGTGGAATCGGAGCATGTTATGCTTGCGTTGAACATGATAAAGAAGATGAGAATCATGCCCTTAAAGTCTGTGAAGATGGCCCTGTATTTTTAGGAAAACAACTATTACTATAATTGGACTACTCTATCAGCATAAAAAAATCATCAGTAGAGCTGATGATTGCCACAAAAAAATTAGGAGAAAAAATGACCAAAAATAATCGTCTGTCAGTAAAATTACCCGGACTTGATTTAAAAAATCCAATCATTCCAGCTTCAGGTTGTTTTGGCTTTGGTGAAGAATATGCCAAATATTATGATTTGAACAAATTAGGGTCAATCATGGTCAAAGCAACAACCCTTCATCCTCGTTTTGGCAATCCGACACCCCGTGTGGCTGAAACAGCGAGTGGCATGCTTAATGCAATTGGACTACAAAATCCAGGATTAGAAGTTATAATGGCCGAAAAATTGCCTTGGCTCAATGAAAATTTTCCAGACCTTCCGATTATTGCTAATGTAGCTGGTTCTGAAGAAGATGATTATGTGGCTGTTTGTGCAAAAATTGGAGATGCACCCAATGTGAAAGCCATTGAATTAAATATCTCATGCCCTAATGTTAAACACGGCGGACAAGCTTTTGGGACAGATCCAGATGTTGCAGCTGCGCTAGTCAAAGCTTGTAAAGCGGTCAGTAAGGTGCCTTTGTATGTGAAACTTTCACCCAACGTGACCGACATTGTTCCGATTGCAAAAGCAGTTGAGCATGCTTGCGCAGATGGATTGACAATGATAAATACACTGATGGGTGTACGTTTTGATTTGAAAACACGAAAACCTGTTTTAGCAAATATCACAGGTGGATTGTCGGGTCCTGCAATTAAACCAGTTGCACTCAAACTCATTCATCAAGTGGCTCAAGTGGTTGACATTCCAATCATTGGAATGGGCGGGGTTGAAAGTGCTCAAGACGTTTTAGAAATGTATATGGCAGGAGCTTCAGCCGTTGCCGTTGGCACTGCCAATTTTGCTGACCCATTTGTCTGTCCAAAAATCATTGAAAAATTACCAGAGGTAATGGATCAATATGGAATTGATAGCTTAGAAAACTTGATTCAAGAAGTTAAAAACTCAAAAAAATGATTTTATTATTAGCTAAAATTACTGACAGCCTGTTTAATCATTCTGTCAGTAAAATGCGACCAAAGCGAGCATTTTATCCATAGCTAAAAGAATTGTCAGCGGAGCTGATAATTCTTTCGTTCGTTAGCGACCAAAGCGAGCATTTTATCGATAGTTAAAAGAATTGTCAGTGGAGCTGATAATTCTGTCATTAAATATTTAGAAAAAGGAAGTAGAAAAAATGCAAGAAAATAGACCTGTCATTGCCCTTGATTTCCCTGAATTCTCAGACGTAAAAGATTTTCTCGAAAAATTTGATCCGTCAGAACAATTGTATATTAAACTAGGAATGGAACTTTTTTACACGGCTGGACCCCAAGTTGTTTACTATGTAAAATCGCTCGGTCACAGTGTATTCCTTGATTTAAAACTCCATGATATTCCAAATACTGTTGAATCCTCAATGCGTGTTTTAGCACGTTTAGGAGTGGATATGGTTAATGTTCACGCCGCTGGTGGTGTTGAAATGATGGTCGCGGCTAAACGTGGTTTAGAGGCTGGAACGCCAGTTGGACGGCAAAGACCAAAATTAATTGCGGTCACACAATTAACCTCAACTTCTGAGGAAATTATGCAAAATGACCAAAAAATTATGACTAGTCTTGAAGAATCGGTTATTAATTACGCACAAAAAACCGCTCAAGCAGGACTTGACGGTGTCGTTTGTTCGGCACATGAAGTTGAAAAAATTAAAGCAGCGACATCGAAAGAATTCATTTGTCTCACACCAGGAATCCGCCCAGAAGGTGCAAGTAAAGGCGACCAAAAACGAGTAATGACACCTAAAGAAGCAAGAACAATTGGTTCAGATTATATTGTTGTCGGCCGTCCAATTACCCAAGCAAAAGATCCAGTAGCTAGCTATCATGCGATAAAAGCAGAATGGACTTAATACATAGTTTTTTAGAAAATTAAAAATTAAGTATGATAGTAATTTCATCAGAAGTTAGTAAAATCTTGCTGATGCATGTTTTTACTATCTTTTTTTGTTGTTCATAATCCATTGTTCTTATATCCCCTGATTTCAGTAATTCTAAAACTCGATTATTTTTATCGTGATTTATTTTACCTTCTTTGTTTTCATTCAATTGATTTTCTAACTGTTTTTTTACCCCTAAAAGATTTTTAACATTCTTTTGAAGTTCAACTTCATCAATATAATCATTTCTAAAAAGATAGTTTTCTTTATCAATTTTCTTATTTACAGATTGTAGCTCTTTTTTAACCGCTTCAAAATTAAATGCCTCTGATTTATCAAGCGATAAGAATTTTTTCAACTCAGTTTCTTTAGTTGGTAAATTAGCAAGATATTCAATAACATGCTCTTCTAAATCTAATCTATGATAATATCCAGAGTCACATTTTTTCTGATTATCAGACAGGCGCTTTCTATAATCCTTTCTCCTTACACATTCATATCTTACAGCTGAAGTCCCATCTAAACGCTTGGGACCAGTTAAAGATGTGATATGCCCGCCACAATATCCGCATTTAAGTAGACCAGATAGCATATATTTAGCACGGAATGGTCGAGCTACATTGGTTAGTTCAACTTGCTTAATTTGGCGCTTTTCCAACTCATCTTGTACAGCCCAAAAAAGTTCTTCGCTTATTATTTTTTCATGCTCTTGTTCATAGGCTTTACCTTTAAATTTACCCTTAGCAATATAAACCGTATTTTCAAGCATATTTCTAATTGTACTGAAGGGCCACTTTCCTTTTCTTGAAGAATATCCTTTTTCATTTAATTCTTGACGGATTGTAGCCACACTTTTTCCACCCATATAATCAGTAAATATCTTTTGAACAATTTTGGCTTCTTGGGGTACAATTTCAAGGATGTCTTGACCAGGAGTTCTTTTGTATCCATAAGGAGGGGTTGAGAATGCCATAGTTTTTCCTGATTTTGCACGTCCGAGCCTTCCTAATGCCATACGCTCTGTTATTGTTTTTCGTTCCATTTCAGCAACCGCAGCAAGAAGAGTGAAGAAGAACTCTCCCATAGCGTCAGATGTATCTATTTTTTCGTTTAGTGATACAAATTCAATGTCATTCTTTTTGAAAACTTCTTTGATTAAATATAAATTATCACTTGTACTTCGAGAAAGGCGATCTAGTTTATAAACTAAAATAGTGTTAAAAGTGTGATTTTCGGCATCTCTAAGTAATTTTTTCATAGCTGGCCGTTCTATGGTACTTCCAGAAAAACCTGCATCAGTATAGACTTCTGAGACTTCCCATCCCATTATTTCGCAATATTTATTAAGCTTATCTTGTTGTTCTCCGATGGAATAACCATCTTCAGCTTGGCTTAGTGTGCTGACTCGGCAATAGATTGCTACTTTTTTCATTGTTTTTGTACCTCATTTTTGTTAAAATAAGTACAGTAAAAATGCTTCATTTGAAGTGTTTATACTGTATATGATGTTTAATCCGCCCGGTACTCGCCAAAGTTTGGGCGGGTTTTTTTATATATTATTTATTGTCCAATTTGTTATATATTCAAGTTGGTGTTGATTTAAATAAGCTGAGTAAGAAAGAAGTTCATCTTTCAATTTATTTAACCTATTTTCTTTACCTCGCTCAGTTTTTAAAGTCGCCATTCCTATCTTAGTTTTAAGCTTTACACGCTCAATAAATTTGTTAGAAATTTTATCTTTATTAGATATCAGCTTTTGCTTAACTTGTGTAAAATCACTTTTCGCACTTAATAATCGAGGATCCTCAGCGATAGAAATTAGTTTATCTAGTCTATCTAAAAGAAGTTTATAACGATAAAAGTATGTTTCTGGATTTACTGTTGTTTCTATTATTTGAGAAGATTCAAGGGCTTGTTTGATATATGAATTGTATAGATCCAGTTGACTGCTTAGCGGTATCTTTGAATATTTAACCTTCTGTTCTTTGTATTCCTCTTCCAAAATTGAAAACTGGATTTTAGAAATAGTAGATTTCTCACCAGTCTTTTTATCTAAAACTGTTATTTGTGTTCTAGTTACTAATCTTGCTATAAAAGCGATAATTGCTCCAATAAAGAGAATTGCAATTACAGGTATAAAAAAGGAAATAAAGAAAACAAAAATCAATATAACGGCTAATCTGCTTTCTTTATCAGAAAGGACACGAACATATCTCTTTGGTATCTTTGGAAAATCCGAGATATTTTTTATAGTTGAAGTATCAAACCCTCCTTTTGGTGATGGTAAATCAAATAGAGATGGAACGGCAGAAAAACTAGTCTTGTTATAAACTTTGTTATAGATTGCTTTTTTAGGATTCTTATAAATTCCAGTACCTTTTTTACCATACATAGGTATGACAGACTTTTTTACTGATCTTTTGATTTTACCTGTTGTTCTAGCTTTAAAACTTTTTGTAAGGCTAGGTTTTCTCATTCCAAATTTCATGAGGCTCTCCTATTCGATATTTAAATGAAATTCAAGACACTGCTCGTAAATTTCAAAAAATTAATTGAGATTGATTATCAATAGCGATTTGTTCCATTTCCTGAGCTGCCATATCATAAAATTCTTTTACAGATAATTTGAAGCGTGTTAGAAATCGTTCAGGAGTGTAGTAACATGCATGATAGTCTATTTCTTCTAAAAAATCAATTGCTTTGCAATGTATCATGAATCTGTTCGCTTTAGCTTCATTAATAACATGTAGCTGTGAGGAACTTAGCTTAGTCAAAGTAGTCCCTTTTATTTTATGGCCACATTCATGTAGGGTAATGATTTCCATTTGCTCGTCAGATTCAATAGTACCATCAACAATAATCGCACCGTTCTCTCCGTATTCAAAAGCATAAGGGAGATAGTAGCCTCCACCGTCGAGAGGAGAGGTCGAAAATACCAAAGGTATTCCTATCTCGTCAAGTATTTCTTTATAATTCATAAAATCTCCTGTCATGATTTTATATTTTAGTCTTTAGGTTTAGCTTCCATGTATCCTTTAATCATAGCTTTGATTACTTCTTTATCATGATCAGTCATAGGTTGTCCATTATACGCTTCGGCGCTTCCTAACATCCGGTCAACATCTTTTTCGTTGAACGGAGAGTCAGAGAGTCCAATAAGATAGTCAGTTGAAGTTCCAAAGAAAGTAGCTAATTTTTCAAGGGTTGCCCCATTAGGAATATTTTTCTTCCACCTGTAAGTTGTGTTTGTTGAAAGTCCAAATTTTTCTTCAAATTCTCCAACAGTCATTTTCCTTTTATCCAAAAGGAATTTTACTCGGTCATAAACCGTCATTTTGCACCTCCAAAAAGATACAAGAAAAATTATTAATGTTTTTTAATAGAAAAAACTTGACATTATTAAAAAACATTAGTATAATAAATCTTGTAGAAATGAGTTAAGTTTCTAGTTAAGTTTTCAGTTAATAAAAACACTTCACAAATACAATGAACCGAGCCGCCAAGCAAGTTTATAAAGTAATTGTTAAGGCTTTTAACTATGCTATCATTCTAATGTTTTTTAATAAAAAAGTCAAGAATTAAAGCATAAATTATTAATAAAAAATATTTAACTAGATTCTTAATTGAATTCTATATCAAAAATAACAGCAGAGACAACTACTCGGACGGTGTTAGTACGGCAGACGGAAATCTAAGTCAAAGAGTGAAGCAACTTGTTATTAATTATTTTATAGAGAGGAGTAGTTAAATGCCACAATCAAGTAATGCAGGTGAACTAATTCTTGAATGGTTGGAACTTACAGGAATTCGACAAGATTCTCTAGGTTCTGAGTATGGACAGAAGAAAGTTCAATTTCATCAAATGCTTCATAACAAAACTCCAAAACATGAAGCGAGCGTGCTTATGTCAAAGATTATGAGTGACAAAGGAATCACTTTGGATAAACTAGATGAACTTCGTGAATTAAAAGGAGCTTAGAAAGATTAAATGGATAAAAGACCGAAAATCTATGGCAAGTTTAAAGATGGAGCAGTTGTTGAGCTTGCCGACATAAAAGAAAGTGGAAAAGGATTTAATGAATATCCCCCATTTTACATGGTTCTAGCTGCTATCAATCGGGAAGAGGGTAGAGCATGACCTACACATACATAGTCAACCCAGCAAAATTAAATGCGGTGCTCCGCTAGAAAAGAGAACGAATCATGAAAACAAAAACATTATTTATAGATGAAGAAGTTCAAGGCGAAAAAATTGTAGATTTGAACACAGAACAACTTATTAAACTGGTCGTAAAAAATATTGATGAGAATGTAATCTCAGTAGAAATAAAAAAACGCCACAAAAGTGACGAATTTACTTCTAAAGATTTTCTTTGAGGTAATAGTTACCACATTCTACATTGAACCATGCTGCTTCGCCGCTAAGATCTCCAACGAATAAACTATCATCATTATCAATTGCAGGTAACAAATTATCTCTAACTTGTTCACATGAATCATCAGTATTTATATGCCAAACAGATTCATTTATTTTACCATGATTTGGATATGATTCAATCTTTTGGATTAAATCTTTATAATTCTTTCCAGAATTATTCAAATCATACGAGATAATAATACTTTTCATCACTTACCCCTCCTTTCCATAAAACTAAGCAAATACCGCAAATATCTGCTCACAGTAATTATAGCACTCGGAGGATTAAAACGCATACATAGAAAGGAAACTAAATGTTGTGGTCAAAGATAAAAATTAAACTTGTTGAGAAAAATATGACCGAGTATGAACTTGGGAAAGTTACAGGACTTGGCGCTCAACAAATTCATCAATTTAAAAAAAGAAATTCTGAAAATCCTCGTTGGCTAACAATGGTCAAAATAGCGGATGCATTAGACATCAGCTTAGATGAATTCAGATAGAAAGGAAAATAATGCACACACAAATTATGAATGGACGAGAAGTCCTAACAGTTCCAACAGTTATTGGATATAAGCATTATGACTTAGAAAAAAGAGAAGTAGTTGGAGAAGTTATTGAATCTACTTATCGAAGAAAAGACGGAACAATGTACATTATCCGCAGATCACGAACAGAACAAGAAAAAGCCGCTATGCTCAATTCGTGCTTGTCTGACTGGGGATATTAGTATGAGCAAACAACAAAAAAGCCCGCACTGGAATGCGGACTAAGACGTGATATACATCTTTATATATTTTTATAACTAGATTATATCACGTTTCAACAAAAATTTGAAATGGAGAAGTTCAAACATGACTAATCAAATAACAATACAAAATAATCCTGAAAGTACAGAACCTAAAAAACAAAATGTTAACAATTTTATGAAGTCAGAGGCTGTCCAACATCGCTTTAAAGAAGTTTTAGGCAAAAAGGCGAATGGTTTTATTTCGAGCCTATTAACAATTGTAAGCAACAATAACTTATTAAAGGAAGCTGATCCAAATAGCATCATGACTGCGGCAATGAAAGCTGCTGCTCTTGATTTACCAATTGAACCAAGTTTAGGCTTTGCGTATGTTGTTCCGTACAACCGAAGCGAGAAGGTAGGAAATCAATGGATTAAACATAAAGAAGCACAGTTCCAAATTGGATACAAAGGATTAATTCAACTGGCGCTAAGAAGTGGACAATTAAAGAATATTAATTCTGGAATTGTTTATGAAGAGCAATTTGTGAGTTATGATCCACTTTTCGAGGAATTAGAAATTGACTTTACTAAGCCTCAAGGAACTGAAGTTAAAGGGTATTTTGCGAGTGTTAAATTAATCAATGGGTTTGAAAAAGTAACATTTTGGACCAAAGAACAAGTTATAAATCACGGGAAACGATTCAGTAAATCCTATGGAAACGGACCATGGAAAACTGATTTTGATGCTATGGCGCAAAAAACTGTGATGAAAGCAATGATTTCTAAATATGTTCCGTTGAGTCAAGAAATGCAAATGGGTATCATTGCAGATAATCAAGATGAGGATATGACCCGGCCACCAACGGATGTTACAGAAAGCGAGCCATTAATTAGTATTGAAGATTCAATACCAGAAGAACAAAACGCTATTGAAGGACCTGATGCTCAAACTCAAGAAACAACTGAACGAAAAGGTGAAGAAGTAATTGAAGAACTCTTTCCAGTGGGTAAAAGCTGATGAAAAAAAGATTAAGTTTTTCAAGTTTAAAAGCATTCTCTGATTGTGAAGCCGAAGCTGTTGCGGTTATGGCTGAAGAGTGGGATAGACAAGCCACTTTCTCTCCATCGACAATTGAAGCTATGAATGCCGGAAGCTATGTCCATAAATATTTCGAAAGCAATAAGGCTTTAGAAGAGTTTAAGTTAGAACATGAATCAGATATGTTCACTAAAAAAGGAAGTCTGAAGTCTCAATTTCAAATTGCTGAGAAAATGGTTCAAACGCTTGATAAGGATCCATTATTTAAAACAATCTACCAAGGAGTTAAAGAACTTGAAATCTTCGGAAAAATTCAAGGAATTGAATTTCACGGCTTCCTAGATTGTTTGAATCTCGAGCGAAATATATTTATTGATATCAAAACAATCAGAGGTTCTATCAGAGATAAGGAATGGTCAGAAGCTGAATACCGAAGAGTGAGCTGGATTAAAGCAAGAAAATATCTATGGCAAATGGCTATCTATCAAGAAATACTAAGGCAGTCTGACGATGAAAAAATTGGAAAGAATATTAGTCCAGTAATTTATGCGGTAACTAAAGAAACTTTTCCAGATAGTGCTGGAATTACTATTCCGCAAGATTGGTTAGATAATTCGCTTGATGAGGTTTGCGAATTTACTGACAAATATATTGAAGTATTGAACGGAAGAAGCCCAGTAAGGTGCGAAAAATGTAACTATTGCAAAGCAACAAAACGAAATATACAAACGATTTCGTACTCAGATTTAATTTAAACCTATGAGCAAACTGTAGTCCTCACTAATCCTGAGCAGTAGAATTAGAAATAATTCAACTTTAAGCAATACTACCTTGGGCGGTAGTTTCGTATTTAGTCAAAGCTGGAGGGTGGCGGAACGAGCCGTAAAGTCAATGAGTATTTAGTGTTTACACATAACCACTCATCGCCAGCTTTTAATTTGAAATGAAAACTTGAAATAAAAATAGAAGAAAGGAAGAATACATGGAATTTGAAACGTGGAAAAAAATTGAGTTTATTAACTCTCCAAAAATTGTTGGTATTCCAGTAGGGGAATATGAGATTAGCAGCCATGGAAATCTAAGACAAGTTATAAGTGACAATATTCGTAAGAAAGTAAAAATAAATACCACATCAGACCAGCGGCCAAGATATGGTTTTACACTCGATAACGGAAAACGAGTAATGCCATTTATACATCAATTAGTAGCGCAATCATTCATTCCAAACCCTGAAGGACTACCAAACGTTAAACATATTGATGGTAATAAATCAAATAATTATGTTGGAAATCTACGGTGGTCGAAGTAATGGCACAAAGAAGAATGTTTAGTAAAGAAGTAACAACGAGTGATTTATTCGTTGATATGCCGTCATCGAGTCAACTTTTATACTTTCATTTAGGAATGGAAGCTGATGACGAGGGGTTTATTGGAAACGCAAAAATGTTAAGCAGAGCATACGGTTCAAATAATGATGATTTGAAACTTTTGGAAGCAAAAGGATTTATCATTGCATTTCCGAGTGGAGTCACAGTTGTTAAAGATTGGAATTTGAACAACAAAATAAGAAAAGATAGACAAAAACCAACGATATATACAGAAGAAAAAACACTGTTATCTCTTGATAGCAAAGGGTCTTATCTACTTGGCAACCAAGTGTCAACCATTCCGCAACCAAATGACAACCAAATGTCCGCACAGGATAGGATAGGAGAGGTTAGGTTAGGTAAGGATAGTATAGGTAAGGATAGTATAGACGCTTCGCAACCAAATGCCTTCCAAGAAAAAAGTTCAGGAGAGGATATAAACTCACTTCTTTCTGAATATCTTGATTCGTTTATTGAATTCTCTAGTAAAAATATTGCAAAAAGAGCAATGGCACAAGTTGAATTCATGAAACTCTCATCAGAAGAAAAGAAACAAGCAGTAATCGGAGCTAAAAATTATTTTGAATGGTACAAACAAGAAAATCCAGAAGATAAAACTAAAAAATTTAGTATAAATTCCTATGCGTTTTTAGAAAGTGCAACTTTCAAATCATTCCAGCAAAAAGTAAAAGTTAAAAAAGAAACTCTTGGAGGTCTTATCTAATGGCTTTTGATACATGGAGAGATGACGGAGAGTTTGCTATCAAAGCAACTGATGTTTTAAAAAACTATCAAGAAGGTGGGGAACTTGGAACTTGTGAAGTTCACGGCTGTGAGATTATCGGCTCTAAGAAATCTGTGCTTTCTTATCCTAAGAACGAAAAAGGCGAAGTGATCGGAGAACCTTACTTATATGATGTAAGAGTTTGCCCGATGTGTCATGCTGAAGGAATAAAGACAGTTGCTACTAAATCTGTCAATGATTTCTTAGGAGAATTCAAAGCTAAAAAAGGTATTGATTTGACTAAAAATGTCATTGTTAAATATGATTTCGCTGATGAATTAAGTGTTGTATCTTGTGACAATATGGTCAAGTGGATTGTTACCAATGTTGGTAGACAGAAAAAAGTAAAACGATTAAAGGTCAGAAAGTACATACAGATTGCTGAAAATAGATTTTCTAGTGATGAAGCAAGAGAAAAATATTTGAAAATATTACATGATATTGAAGAAGCAGAAATTCTTATTTTCGATTCATTGGCAGATTTCACAGCAAATCAAGCTGAAAAAGCATTAACCCCTTTATTAAGCGCAAGTGATAACTGCTCAATTATTATACTAACAATTCCAGAAAGTGATGAAAGGCTTGAACAATTGCCAGCAAGATTGAAATTTAAACTCAATAATGCGCAAGTAATGAATTTCTCAAGTACAGGACACCAAAGATGAAATTTGAATTTAACTTTCTCAGAAAAGAAATGATAAATGAGAATGATAATAAGGGTACAACTTATGGTTCAAGAATTGCTGCCAATAATACTAAACAGCGTTTAAGACGGATTGCATGTAGAACAGCTCATGAATGGCTAGACCAATCAGAAGAAGTATTTGAGCAATTCCATGAGAAGCACCGTTGCGATGTGTTCGTAGTAATTTATCCACCTAAACGCTTTAAATATGATCCACCAAATTATGAACCAACTTCTAAGGCATTAATTGATGGACTGACAGATGCTGGAATTTGGAATGATGATAATTATAACGTTATTCGCAGAACAAGCTTTGAGCATGGTGGGCTTTCTGGAGATACAAAGATGTGGAAAGTTGAGTTAGTAGTGAAAGAACTGACAGAATAGCATTAAATCATGAAAAATACGGTTACATTGAGCGCTTAAACCATTTCGTGGATAATTTATCACGAACAAGCTAAAAGCGCTTAGAAGCTAAAATATGAGGTGGATTATGGAATTAATCAACTTATCAGATAAAAAACTTGAATCCAAAAAAGACGGAAGATTTCAAGTGACAATTAAGACAATTGAACCCACCGATTCCATCTTAGTAAGTTATGAGATAAAAGTTAAGGATTACGGAGAAGAAGATGGATACGTTTCTATTTATCAGAAATCATACTCTGGAAGTAATCCTGAAAAAATAGCCCAACAGATGGTTGATGGAATAAAAAGAAAAAAAGTAACTAAAATAAAAGTCTATTATTTGGATTGACTAAATTATGAGGTGTTATTATGACAACGCAAAAAGAAAAGAATGTCCTAGATTTTAAAGATAAGGATATTTTAAAAAAACATAAAGTCGCTGACAAAGACGACGAATGGTTTCATGAGCAATGGAAAAATAAACTAAGTGGATTGAAAGAGGCAGGAGATGGCAAGGTTAGAAAAAATTT
>NZ_JAALEQ010000077.1:0-203 GCF_011800585.1 Lactococcus sp. EKM203L | reverse complement strand
TTCCTCAATCGCCCTTTGTCATTGATTTTGTAATAAGCATTGCGCCCTATTCGGTTACAATCATTATAACAAAATAGCAAATATAAAACCAGAAATACTGCAAGCTATCACATTGTAATACAAAGTACTTCGTTCTTGTATTACAATGTGGCTTGAAAAGGGGGAAGTTTCACTTTCCCCTTTTATCCCCTTTGGATTGTGTC
>NZ_JAALEQ010000076.1:0-210 GCF_011800585.1 Lactococcus sp. EKM203L | reverse complement strand
TAATTTATATTCATGAGCAATATCCATCTCTGACAATCGTTTGAATTGTGAGGTTGAAATATCATATAAATATCCATTATGCAAAGCAAGCTTTCCAAATAGATAATCTAAGATCACATTGACAAAACGAGGTATACTTTTACTTGATTTTAATGTAACTACTTCTTTATCTTCTCCATCGTCAGTTTTTTCAGCTTTTTTATTAACTCC
>NZ_JAALEQ010000075.1:0-211 GCF_011800585.1 Lactococcus sp. EKM203L | reverse complement strand
TTGAACTTGAGCTATTTACCCCAGCTGAACTTGACTGACTCGAGTCTACCGAAGATGAACTGGCAACACTACTTTCAATGGAATTTGAACTTGAAGCACTTGAACCTTCTGAGCTTGAACTTGAGCTATTTACTCCAGCTGAACTTGACTGACTCGAGTCTACCGAAGATGAACTGGCAACACTACTTTCACTGGAATTTGAACTTGAAGC
>NZ_JAALEQ010000074.1:0-211 GCF_011800585.1 Lactococcus sp. EKM203L | reverse complement strand
CGCTTAGTCCGTCAAGAAGTTAATAAAGACTTTCGGGACTACCAAGAAAAAATAGAAGCTGTTGCGAATCAAAAAATTGAGTCTGCCATTCAAGAACAACTCCATCGTTTAGAGGCAGAAAGTTTAAAAGCAGACATACTGAAAGACATTCAAGTTGAAAAACAAGCATTACTCGCTTTGAAAAAAGAACTGAATGAACAAAAAGAGCAGA
>NZ_JAALEQ010000073.1:0-221 GCF_011800585.1 Lactococcus sp. EKM203L | reverse complement strand
GGTGGAACTACTGTATGTGACAGAGATGAAGCTGACTACAAACCATTTTCGTTTATTAACTTAGTTCATGAAATTGTGAAAGCTAGTGAAGATACCACAAAATGGGCAGCACAAGACGCTGTAGCAGCGAACACTCAAGACTATGATACAGCTTTAACGAATTTAAAAGCAGTAGACTTCAAAAACTTAGAATATTTAACCTTATTTTATGGCACAAACGA
>NZ_JAALEQ010000072.1:0-222 GCF_011800585.1 Lactococcus sp. EKM203L | reverse complement strand
ACATCTCCAGAAACGACTGTTGCTTGTTCCCCATTAGATAATGTAATTTTATCTCCTGTTTTCATTTTTCACTTCCATTCTAGGCTCCGCCTATTTAACGAAAAAATTTCACTTTAGGGTGAGTTTTTTATAAGAAAAATAAGGGCTCCCTAAAGCCCTTAAAATATTGCGGGAATAGGATTTGAACCTATGACCTTCGGGTTATGAGCCCGACGAGCTACC
>NZ_JAALEQ010000071.1:0-230 GCF_011800585.1 Lactococcus sp. EKM203L | reverse complement strand
TCGCAAAATAGGATTTACAGATGATGCGAAAGGATGTATTATATGAATAAAGGAACAATAAATTGGTTTAACGCTGATAAAGGCTATGGTTTTATTATGGCAGATGATATGCAAGATGTGTTTGCTTACCTCTTGTCTATTCAAGGAAATGATTTTAAAAAATACGATGAAGGTCAAAAGGTTACTTTTGATATCAAAATGACGTCTCGTGGGCGTTATGCTTCAAACGT
>NZ_JAALEQ010000070.1:0-248 GCF_011800585.1 Lactococcus sp. EKM203L | reverse complement strand
AACAACAGCTACTAACAAACCTTCTGACGTCGGGACAGCAAGTGGGTTCTTAGTTGTTGAACCTTTTGGTGATAAAACCAACCCAAATTCGTGGGTTCTACAGACTTTTTATTCATGGATTAATCAAGATATTAGTTATAGTCGCATACTAATTAAAGGTTCAAATGCAAGTAGTTGGGTAAAAAATGCAAGTTTCACCACAATTAATGCGGACAATTTGAATGATGGATTTATGACCGATACAACAA
>NZ_JAALEQ010000007.1:0-86563 GCF_011800585.1 Lactococcus sp. EKM203L | reverse complement strand
TCTGCCTTACAAGCAGAGGGTCAGCGGTTCGATCCCGTTAACTCCCATTGGTTGTTTCAGCCATTAAGTGAATAAAGAGTTTGGAAGGGTAGCGAAGAGGCTAAACGCGGCGGACTGTAAATCCGCTCCTTCGGGTTCGGGGGTTCGAATCCCTCCCCTTCCATAGAAAACGGGCATCGTATAAAGGTAGTACAAAGGTCTCCAAAACCTTTAGTGTGGGTTCAATTCCTGCTGCCCGTGTTTCATTATGGCGGATGTGGTGAAGTGGTTAACACACCGGCTTGTGGCGCCGGCACTCGCGAGTTCGATCCTCGTCATCCGCCTTTTTAATGGGGTATAGCCAAGCGGTAAGGCAAGGGACTTTGACTCCCTCATGCGTTGGTTCGAATCCAGCTACCCCAGTTGTTATGTTTCGCCGAAGTGGCGGAATAGGCAGACGCGCCAGACTCAAAATCTGGTTCCTTCACGGGAGTGCCGGTTCGACCCCGGCCTTCGGCATAACATAAAAGCTAACATGCCTATTGTTAGCTTTTTTATATAATTAATTGGATTATTTTATAGTTAATAAAAAACTACTGAAAATTATTGAATTCAGTAGTTTTTTGTTATATTAAATGCGTTTTTAAAATCAGGAAAAGCGTAAAGCCTGAACTGAGAAGCTTGCTCCAGCAATGATAAAAATATAGCCAATAATCAAGGATTTGAGAATATTTCCGTCGCCATGAACGATTAGAGGAATCAAAAATCCTGCTAAGCACAGAATTGGGGTCCATGTTCTAGTTGCTAGATTATGCCAGGCTAAATAGAAAATTAATAGTGAAAGAACTGCTCCTACAGCAAGAAGTAAAATCAGTAGTGTAGAGTTGATTGCTGTTAAATTACCATTTATCCAGAAGACGCCATGTTTTAGTATCTCATCCACCTTTCCCCTGTAAGTCCCATCTATATCATACCGTTTCCAATCTACTTTAAAAAAAGTATGGTTAAAAATAATATAAGTGATGATAATAATTAGCGAAAGGATAGAATATAGTAATAAGATCCATCTTTTAATATTATTTGGTTTGTTTATAAAATTTTTCATAGTTCTCCTTTTTACATTATTTTTTAATAAGGTAATAGCTTAAAAAATGTGTCTAGTAGTTTGATTGCAGATCCACCAAAAAGATTCACTGAGCTATGGACAATCGCGCTCTCGATGAAATTATTTCTTTTTGAATAAACCCAAGTAATAATAAAAGAAAGGATGAGATATGGAAGTAAGTACCAAGAAAATCCCGTATGGACAAGAGCGAAAAGTACAGAAGAGATTAAAAAGGCAACCTTTTTATTAGTTATTGATCCAAAAATATAACTTCTAAACAATAGCTCTTCCGAAAGTGGAACAATAATTCCTAAAATATATTTTTGACAAAGGATTGGTAGTTGGCCTAAAATATCCGACATACCAGTATCACTCGTCACGGAAGAAATAATTTGTGTTTTTAGGACAAGTACTGTTACTAGATAATTGGTTGCTAAAGTGAAAAACACAATCCCCATTAGCCAAAAAATACGCTTTAAATCCCAGTTCTTAAGTGTATTTTTTAGATATCCGAGCTTCCAAGCAATTATAAAAATGAGTATTAATACCAAAGTCATTAATAGTGGTAAGGTCCAAGAGGAATTAGTATATAAAAAATCGGTAAAGAAAAAGATTCTTTTATTAAAGAAATAGGCAAAAACTAAAACAAGAGGATATTGATAAAGAATGTTTAATAAAAGAAAAAATAGAATTCCTAAAATATTAAGTTTGTATTTTTTTAAAATCATGGCTGTTCTCTTATAAAAATTTTTAGTGAGTGTCACAGGTTCATCACTATAAATTTTTGAAGTTCATTTAAATTCTTCTTCATATGCATCTCCTTTGTTATAAAAAACTATATATTCAAACTATTTTGAATATATAGTATAATATTAGCACTTGATCAATACCATGTCAAAGAAGTTTGTGTATTTTTAATATAAATGCCATTATTTAATCAAAAGTAGTATGTATAATAAGTTTCATCTAATGAAAAAATAGATAAACTGACCTATTTATAATAGGTCAGTTTTATTTTATAGTAAGGGTTTATTCAAAATCCAGACCTGTTATATTTTTTGAAATCTGCCAAAGTCTATCTGCGTCATTGTGGTCTATTGCATGTGGACGTAAGCCTCCAGAAAAATTATTAGCTTCTTCTGATGTCATAAGTCTGGCAATATTAAGGTCTTCACAATAAAGACCACCCTTACCTTCTAAATCAGGGCTTGTTGAGGCCCAAAGAGGTGTTGCGGCACCTTGAGCGATTGTTTTTAAATAGCGATATTTACTTCGGTCAAAGCCGGATTTAAGTGCATTAAAAAATGCGGGGATATGAATTAATTTAAAATAGTCGGCTAGGTAGCGGAGCCAAGGGGTAATCGGTGAATTTTGACGACCAATATTTGTCATTGGAATCATACCAGGGTGGACGGCAAAACTTCTAATTCCATATTTTTTTCCTAGTTCATCTAGTTTTATTGAAAATAAAACGTTGGCAGTTTTAGATTGTTGGTAGCCTATTTGGGGATTATAGTTTTCTATTTTTTCAAAATTCCAATCTTCTAGTAATGGTGTCATTTGTTGAGCACGACTGGATAAATTTATAACTCTTGAGTTTTTTGCATTTTTTAAAGCGGGTAAAAGTTCCATTGTTAATTGATAGTGGCCTAGATGGTTTGTGGCAAAGTGATATTCTATTCCTCGTGAATCTCTTTTTAAAGGAAGGTACATTAATCCAGCGGAATTAATAAGAATATCTAGTTTTGAATTATTTTGCAAAAAACTTTCGGCAAATTGATGAATACTTTCTGGATTGGTGAGGTCAAGGGGAAGAATGTCAATATTTTTTATTTTAGATAAATTTTTCTTGGCTACCTCCATTCTTCGGGCGGGGATAATAATTTTTGCTCCAGCACATGAAAGTTGTTTGGTCATCTCTAAACCAATACCAGAATACCCACCAGTGATGATGATTGTTTTCCCTGAAAGATTAATATTTTTCATAACTTTATTTGCTGTTGTTTTATAATTAAATTTGTAGTTTGCTATTGGTTCTTGATTTGACATAATAAAATTTTCCTTTGTGTTATAATATTTATGTGATACAAGTGTAACAGCAAAAAAGAACTTTTACAATTAACTTTGGACGGTTTGTCTTTAAAAGTGACAACAAAATGAAAGTGTAACAGAAATGAAGCGAAAAGAGCAATATCAAGATTTTCATGACTTTATTATTGAAGGAACGATGTTGTGTTTAGAGAAATATACAATCAATGAATTACCATTGACAGAAGTTTGCAAAAAAGCCGGGGTGAGTCGGATGACTTTCTATCGGCACTTCAAAAATAAGGAAGAAGTCGTATTAGAGTATTTTGAGCTAATCTATGATAAATTTCTTAAAGAACTTTTGGAGCTAGAAAGTATTAACTCACTTATTTTAAGTGAGAAGTTGGTGGGACTATTTGTTGAACAAGAAGAAGAAATAGAAAAAGCTGTCAAGGGGAATTATTATTCGCTGATTTTTCAGGTATTTGCTCAAAAGATGACTATTTTTTATAATGAAACAACGACTTGGGCTGATTATCTAGGGACAAAGCAAAAATTTTGGAACGATTTTATGGCTGCTGGTTTATTTTATGTTTTAGGAAATTGGGTGAAAAATGGCTGTCAAGACTCTTATGATGAAGTGGTGAAGATGGTTGTAGAATTCCATGAATAAGTGACAGATAAAAAGGCTCAAGTTATTTTGAGCCTTTCTTTTAGCCAATAAATTTTTTCCCTTGTTTATTAAGAATCACTTTTGTAATTTCAATGACAAGGGTTGGGATTAAAGCTAAGATGATAGCTATTAGCCAGTGTGTCATTGATAAAGGAGCAACTTCTAAGATGTTCATCAAAATAGGAACATTTGTAAAGAGAACGGTTATTCCTAGTGATAATAAGGTGGTACCAAAAATCATTTTATTAGTGGTAATTCCTCTTGTGAAGAGAGATTCATTACTTCTAGCATTATAGACATTAATCGTAGAAGCAAGGGTTAATATCACAAAGGCCATTGTTTGTCCGAGTTGATGGTTGGGTGTCAATCCAGCGATTTCAATAAACCTACCAAGATAAAAACCAACTAGAGCAGTAATGATAAATGCTGTAGAACAAATGGCGATACGCCAGCTGACTCCTCTTGAGAAGATACTTTCTTTGACTCCAACAGGTGGCTGTTCCATGATATGACTGTCGGCTTTTTCACGTGAAAGTCCAAATCCGGGAATTCCATCAGCAAGGACATTGATGTAAAGGAGTTGAATTCCTGTAAAAGGCATTCCCCAACCGACAATTGCTCCAATGAGCATTGTTAGAATTTCAGCTACGTTTGCTGAGAGAAGGTAATAAATTGTTTTTTTGATATTGGTGTAAACGCGACGGCCTTCGCGAATGGCAGCGACGATGGTCGCAAAATTGTCGTCAGCAAGAATGATATCAGAAGCGGATTTTGCAACTTCTGTTCCAGCTATTCCCATTGCAGTTCCGACATCGGCTGCTCTTAAGCTAGGTGCGTCATTGACCCCGTCTCCTGTCATGGCGACGATTTGTTCTTTTTCTTGCCAGATTTTTACAATACGAAGTTTGTCTTCAGGACTTACTCGGGCATAGACCGAAATTTGTTCAATCGTTTGGCTAAGTTCATCATCTGTCATTGATTTGAGCGTCAAGCCGTCAATAACTTTATCTCCGTCACGATAGATGTCAATTTGTTGAGCGATTGCTTTTGCTGTAAGCGCGTG
The DNA here is from genome assembly GCF_011800585.1 of Lactococcus sp. EKM203L. Lineage (NCBI taxonomy): Bacteria > Bacillati > Bacillota > Bacilli > Lactobacillales > Streptococcaceae > Lactococcus > Lactococcus sp. EKM203L. Next base: position 81,715 of record NZ_JAALEQ010000007.1, on the reverse strand, counting down.
GTCCCCTGTAATCATGATTGGTTTAATACCAGCAGCCCTTGCTTCTTGAACAGCGGCTTTTGATTCTAATCGTGGAGGGTCAATCATTCCCACGATTCCAAGAAAGGTAAGATTATTTTCTAATTCAGTTAAATCTTCTGGGACTTTATCGATGATTTTGTAAGAAAGAGCAAGAACACGTAGGGCTTGGTCAGCAAAAATATCATGTATTTTTTGGGCTTGACTCAATAAATCATTTGATAAGTGAGTGGAAGTCTCCTCGTTATTTGAAGAAAGGAGCTGTGGATGCTGTGCTTGATGTTGACTGCCTGGTGCAAGTCTATCAAAAGCGCCCTTGGTCAGTACAAGATATTTTTCATTATCTTGCGGATGTGGAATGACAACGGTCATTTTTTTGCGTGAACTATCAAAAGGGAGTTCGGCAAGTCGTTTTGGATTTTTTTCGGGTTCATAGAGGTCATGAGTAATTAAGAAGCGAATGATTGCTGCTTCGGTTGGGTCACCATGGATTTCCCAATCACCGTCAATGAGTTGTGCACTGGCGTTTGAGGCATAAGCAAAATTTTGTATTAAGGAAACTTCAGAGCTTGATAATTGACCTCCTGACCAACTATCTTGTCCAGATAGCCAAAGTTTTTGAATGGTCATCTGATTTTGTGTGAGTGTTCCGGTTTTGTCAGAAGCAATGACTGTTGCGTTTCCAAGAGTTTCAACGGCAGGGACATTTCGGATAATGGCTTTTTTCTGAGCCATATTTTCTACACCGTAAATCAAACTGAGGGTAACAATAACTGGAAGTGTTTCTGGAACGGCAGCGACTCCTAAAACAACGGCGGTCATTAAATTATCAACAAAAGGAACGTTTCCGTACAAAAGATTAATGACAAAGATTAAGATTCCAGCGGCAAAGGCAATGACTGCTAAGCGTTTGGCAAGTTTATCGATTCTTTTTTGAAGAGGAGTTTTTCCTTTTATTTGTTCGCCAATAAGTGTGGCAATTTGTCCCATTTGAGATTCGGAACCAACTGCGACAACGATTCCTTCGGCTGTTCCGTTAAGGATATTTGTTCCTGAGAAAACCATATTCAGTTGATCTCCAAGAGGAACTTCGTCAGTAATATCAAGGTCAGCATTCTTGTCAATGGGTTCTGATTCACCTGTCAGTGAAGATTCATCAACTTGCAGGCTATTACTTGTGAGTAAGCGAATATCAGCTCCAACTTGTACGCCGGCTGTCAGCTCAATGAGGTCACCGCAGACTAATTCACTTGAAGGAATAGTTTGGCGTTTTCCAGAACGAAGAACAGTTGAAGTTGGTGAGGAAAGCTCTTTGAGTGCAGCGAGTGCATTTTCCGCCCTGTTTTCTTGGAAGATTGAAACGAAAACGTTGATGGCAACGATAAGTAAAACAACAATTGTTTTAGTGTAGTTTCCGTTACTGATATAAGCCAAATAGGCTGAGAGAACACCAACTAAAATAAGAATGATATTCATGACTTCTAAGAGGTGATGAAGAAGTTTTTGAAAAATATTTGGGCCACTTTGTTCTTCAAAGTTATTATGACCGTATTTTATTCGTGAATTTGTGACTTGAGTTGGACTGAGACCAGTTTTACTATTAATATCATAGAATTTTTTTATATTATCAATGGATTCTGTTTTATATTTCATATTTTTTAGCCCTTTCTTTTGGAAATTTACACTATAATATAATTATAATATATTTTTAATAATTCCTAGAACGATATGCAAATAAAATTTTTACAAAAGTCTGTATAATTAGCCGAAAATATGGTATTATGGATGATATGAAAACTAAAACAGTAAGTGAATTGGCAGAGCTTTTTGGAGTAACTCGCCAAGCGATGAATAAACGTGTTAAGTCGCTAGATACTAAATTTGTTGAAAAAAATGAGAAGAATGTAACAGTCGTTAATGCCGAGGGAATTCATGAACTTGAGGGACTATACGGAAAAGTGGTGACTGCCAAGGCAGAGGTTCTGGAAGAAAATGCTGACAAAGGTTCTGAGGTTGCGCTTAAGACAGATGATGCAACATCCGCAGCTTACGAAATGATTAGCGCTTTGATGAAAGATAAAAACGCTGAGATTGAACGTTTAAACAGTCAACTTATCTCCAAAGATCAACAATTAAACGTAAAAGATGCTCAAATTGCTGAAAAAGATGTACAGATTAAAAAACAGCAAGAGTTAATGGAAAAAGCTTTGACAGATCAAAAACAATTTTTTACGGATTTGCAAGAACAGTTAAAAACCACTGATAATAAGGGCTTTTTTGGGCGTTTATTTGGTAAGAAATAAATCATAAATTTGCTGAGCGTTTCATCAGTAAATTTTTTTTATTGCTTTTTTATAGAAGTGGAAGAAGAAACTATTCTTAAAAGTACGAGCTTTTTTAATGTTAAACGCTTTCAATAGAAGTGGACTTCTTTTGCTTTTGTAGAGCGCTTTCTAAGGGAGTTTATGTTTGCAAATTTTAAAAAAAGTGTTAAAATAAAAGAGTAAGTTAAATTGTTAACTTAGTCAATTTAAAAGGTAAGCCTTTTATAAAATCTAATCCCTATAAGGAGGAAACTACTAATGGTAGTTAAAGTTGGTATTAACGGTTTCGGTCGTATCGGTCGTCTTGCTTTCCGTCGTATTCAAAATGTTGAAGGTGTTGAAGTTGTTGCAATCAACGACTTGACAGATCCAGCAATGCTTGCTCACTTGCTTAAATACGATACAACTCAAGGTCGTTTTGATGGTAAAGTTGAAGTTAAAGATGGTGGTTTTGAAGTTAACGGTAAATTCGTTAAAGTTACTGCTGAATCTAACCCAGCTAACATCAACTGGGCTGAAGTTGGTGCAGAAATCGTTCTTGAAGCAACTGGTTTCTTCGCAACTAAAGAAAAAGCTGAACAACACTTGCACGCTAACGGTGCTAAAAAAGTTGTTATCACTGCACCTGGTGGATCTGATGTTAAAACAATCGTTTTCAACACTAACCACGAAGTACTTGATGGAACTGAAACAGTAATTTCAGCTGGTTCATGTACAACTAACTGTCTTGCTCCAATGGCTGATACTTTGAACAAACAATTCGGTATCAAAGTTGGTACAATGACTACAGTTCACGGTTACACTGGTGACCAAATGACTCTTGATGGCCCACACCGTGGTGGAGACTTCCGTCGCGCACGTGCTGCAGCTGAAAACATCGTACCTAACTCAACAGGTGCTGCTAAAGCTATCGGTCTTGTATTGCCAGAACTTCAAGGTAAACTTCAAGGACATGCTCAACGTGTACCAGTTCCAACTGGTTCATTGACTGAACTTGTTACTATCCTTAACAAAGAAGTTACAGTTGACGAAATCAACGCAGCTATGAAAGCTGCTTCAAATGAATCATTTGGTTACAACGAAGACCAAATCGTTTCATCTGATATCGTTGGTATCTCAAACTCTTCACTCTTTGATGCTACTCAAACTGAAGTTACTTCAGCTGATGGAGCTCAACTTGTTAAAACTGTATCTTGGTACGATAACGAAATGTCATACACTTCAAATCTTGTTCGTACACTTGCATACTTCGCTAAAATCGCTAAATAATTTTCCGATTTTAACGGTATAAAAACCAGTCTTCGGGCTGGTTTTTTTTGATTTAATAAAGGAGAGAAGATGGAAACACCAAAATGTATTCATTGTTCAAGTGAATATACTTATGAATTATCAGATACGAGCTTTGGCTGTTCTGAATGTGGAAATGAATTTACTCTTGAGGAAATTGAGGCAGCTGGAAAATTTATTGTCCTTGATAGTTTAGGAAATGAGTTAGAAACTGGGAATGACCTTGTTATTGTACAAGATTTGCCAGTTAAGGGAATGCCAAAACCAATTAAGCAGGGAACAAAAGTGAAAAACATTCGCATTAATCCAGAAGGGAAAAATGAACATTTTATTGATTCAAAAATTCCGGGCTTTGGAGCAATTGCTTTGAAGGGTTCAGTTGTTAAGAAAGCATAAAAAATAATCAGAGTAATTTCTGATTATTTTTTTACTGACAGAGCTTTCTGTCAGTAAATTTTGCTGATAAATTCTCTGTCAGCAAATTATATTTGATTTTTGAAGCATTTAACCTTATATATTGGTATAATAAAAGTATGAAATTAACAGATTCAGTGCAATTTTTAAAAGGTGTGGGACCGAAATCTGTAGAAAATTTCCATAAGTTAGGAATTTTCACGGTTCAAGATTTATTGCTTTATTTCCCTTTTCGTTATGAAGATTTCGCAAGTCGTTCGGTTTTTGAACTTGTTGACGGAGAAAAAGCAACAATTATTGGAACGGTAGTGACACCAGCTAATGTCCAGTATTACGGATTTAAACGTAATCGACTTTCATTTAAAATTAAAGAAGGTGAGGCCGTGGTTGCTGTCAGCTTTTTTAATCAACCTTATTTGGCTGACAAAGTGGAAGTTGGTAAGGAAATTGCAGTTTACGGAAAATGGGAGCAGGCAAAGCAACAACTGATGGGGATGAAAGTTGTGGCTCAGGTGGACGATGGCTTAGAACCTGTTTATCATTTGACAGCTGGTATGAAACAAAGTCAATTGGTCAAAGTAATTCATCAGGTTTTTGAATCAGACCTTCTATCAGAATTACCTGAGAACTTACCAGAATTTTTGATTAAAAAATATCGTCTGATGAACCGGCAAGAAGCCGTTTTGGCTATGCATTTTCCTGAAGATACGGAAGCTCATAAGCAGGCTTTACGTCGTGTAAAATTTGAAGAATTATTCATGTTTCAGTTGAAATTACAGGCGTTAAAAAATAAAGAAAAGTCGGGCCGAGCAGGATTAGAAGTTGTTTTTGAGCAAGGAGAAATTGATCAGAAGATTTCTGAATTACCTTTTGAACTGACAGATGCTCAATTAAGCGCTTTGTCAGAGATTCTGACGGATATGAAATCTCCTTATCACATGAATCGACTTTTGCAAGGTGATGTGGGTTCTGGTAAAACAGTTGTTGCTTCCCTTGCCATGTACGCGGCTTGTTTGGCGAATTTTCAAGCAGCAATTATGGTACCAACGGAAATCCTTGCCCGTCAGCATTTTGCAAACTTGAAAGCTCTTTTTCCAGAATTGCAAATTTCACTTTTGGTTTCGGGTTTGAAAGTGGCAGAGCGCCGCGAGATTTTGGCTGATTTAGTTAGTGGTCATACACATATGGTAGTTGGAACTCATGCACTAATTCAAGAAGGGGTCGATTTTTATAATTTGGGTCTTGTGATTACAGATGAACAACACCGTTTCGGAGTTAATCAGCGAAAAATTTTACGAGAAAAAGGGCAAAATCCAGATGTTCTAATGATGACAGCTACACCCATTCCAAGAACGCTTGCGATTACGGCTTTTGGGGATATGGATGTTTCAATTATTGATGAACTACCCAAGGGACGTCAACCCATTACTACAAGGTGGGTCAAACATGAACAATTTTCCGAAGTTTTAAGTTGGATAAAAGCAGAGGTTGCTAAAGATTCACAGGTTTATTTTATTTCACCTTTAATTGAGGAAAGTGAAACGTTGGACCTGAAAAACGCAGAAGCTCTTTTTGCGGAATTAAATGAATACTTTGGATTATTTGCCAAAATTGGTCTTTTACATGGAAAAATGAAAAATGATGAAAAAGACCAAATCATGCAAGAATTTAAGGCTAAAAAATTAGATATTTTGGTTTCAACAACAGTGATTGAAGTGGGAGTTGACGTTCCTAATGCTACCATTATGGTGATTATGGATGCTGACCGCTTTGGACTTTCGCAGCTTCACCAATTGCGTGGTCGTGTTGGTCGGGGAACAAAAAAATCTTATGCCATTTTAGTAGCAAATCCTAAGTCCGATTCAGGAAAACAACGGATGAAAATTATGACAGAAACACAAAATGGTTTTATTTTAGCCGAAGAAGATTTGAAAATGCGTGGTTCTGGAGAGATTTTTGGACTTCGTCAGTCAGGACTTCCAGAATTTATTGCGGCTGATTTAGTCAATGATTATAATATTTTAGAAGTGGCTAGAAAAGAAGCAGTTGAAATTTTTAAAAATGCAGATGAGTTTCCTGATTTGATTGCTCAAGTTAATGTTGACGGGGGCTTTGATTGATGAGTAAAATGGATAATGAAAAATTAGACCACTTGATTTTAGAAACGTGGACAGATTTTATCGACTTAAAAAATAAAGCTGAGCTGTCAGAAGTTTTGATTCCAAATAGTATGCCACTTTTGTGGTTTGGTGACTTAGCCAAATATGAAAAATCAGACTTAAAAATACTGACGGTCAGTAAAAATGCTTCTTATGCAGAATTTGGTGAAAATCAACGTTATGAAAAATTACTGACAGAATTTTCGTCAGTAAATTTGGAAACTTACAAGTCAAATCTCAATCGGTATTTTGAATACAATCCTAGTCCTTGGTTCAATCAGTTAGCAAAATTTTTACCTGTTTTTGATTCAGCTTATAAAGAATCTGAAAATCAAATTAATCGAGCCTTACACATTGATTTGTTTACCCCAATTGCGACACATCCAGTTTGGCCAGGTTTAGCTAAGAGCCAACAAGAACAATTCAAGATGAAATTTCCGCAACTTTTGCAACTTTTAGAACCAGATATTTTACTGACAAGTCTGTCAGTAAGTAATTTAAAAATTTTACTTAAAAATGCTGGAACTGAAATCGAAGAAATATTTGATAAAGAAGAAGTAGGAAAAGCTGCCAAATACGTTCGAGCTTATCGTGTCGATAAAAAATTAATCGTGATTAACGGTCGAAACTTTCAAGGAACTTATTTCGGTGGAATGACTGACCAGTTTGTTAGAAAATGTCTGACAGAAATTAAAGGGATGATTTGATGATTGACCAATTTCTGTCAGTAAAAAAAAGAGTTCATTTGAACTCTTTTTTATTTTCCCAAACAAAATTGTGAAAAAAGTTGTGTAATCAATTCATCTGGGGCAGCTTCCCCTGTGATTTCTCCAAGTAATTGCCAACAACGTGTGACATCCACTTGAATTAAATCAACAGGTAAGCCCAGAGCAAGCCCAGAGTTTGCTTCTTTAAGAGCCTTCAAAGCTTCTTCAACAATTGAAATGTGGCGGGCATTAGATAATACCGTTGCATCTTTGGATTCAATTTCACCGGCAAAGAAAATTTGATTGATTTTTTCTTCAACAGCATTTAAGTTTTCATTTTTAAGAGCTGAAATTCGGATAAAATCACCAGAAATTTGAGTGCTATCAATTTTTTCTGGCAGGTCGGTTTTGTTGAGTAGAACAATGCGATTTGAATTTTTAGACAGTTCTAAGAGCTCTAAATCTTTGTCAGTCAATTCATTTGAGGCATCTAAAACGAGTAAAACTAAATCAGCTTCAGCCAAAGCTTTTTTAGAACGTTCAACCCCAATCGCTTCGACTAAATCATCTGTTTCACGAATACCAGCAGTATCCACTAGTTCAAGAGGAACACCGCCAATATTGGCAAATTCAGTAATGACATCGCGCGTTGTTCCAGCAATATCAGTGACAATGGCTTTTTCTTCACGAAGCAATTGATTAAGTAAACTTGATTTTCCAACGTTTGGCCGACCAATAATCGCCGTTTTTAAACCTTCTCTTAAAATTTTTCCGCGTTTAGCTGTTGATAAAAGATTTTCCAAAAGCTGTTCAAAATGAGCCGTTTTTTCAAGGAGCATTTGTGAAGTCATTGTTTCCACATCATCATACTCTGGATAGTCAATATTGACCTCGACTTGTGCCAAACTTTCGAGAATCTCTTGACGAATGTTATTAATCATTTTTGAAAGACTTCCGTCAAGTTGTTTTACGGCAATGTTGGCAGCTTTGTCAGTTTTAGCTCGAATTAAATCCATGACAGATTCAGCCTGAGCCAAGTCAATTCGTCCATTTAAAAAGGCACGTTTGGTAAATTCGCCAGGTTCAGCGAGTCTTGCGCCATTACGTAAAAGTAATTGCAAAATTTCTTGTGTGACTGCAATTCCACCATGCGTATTTATTTCAACAATATCCTCGCGTGTAAATGTTTTAGGCGCACGCATGACTGAAACCATGACTTCGTCAACGAGACGTTTTTCTTCAAAAATATGGCCATAATTAATCGTATGGCTAGCAACTTGAGTTAAATTTTTTCCTTTATAGACAGATTGAGCAATTTTTAGGGCATCTGTCCCTGATAAACGAACAATGGCAATTGCTCCTTCACCAAGCGGTGTCGAAATCGCCGCAATCGTATCAAATTCTTGTGTTAATGTCATAAAGACTATTTTAACGCAAAAAGGCTGAATTTCCTAGCCTATTTAATTTATTTTTTTATAAAAAATAAAAATCTATAATAATTGAGTTTGCACCAATAAAAAGTGATAAAAAAATAAATTTTGATGCTGACTAAAAATAGAAACAAAAAATTTTCTATTTTTTCTTCGCATTTTCCCAATTTATGCTCACATCTTGATATAATAGTAGATATGACCTATCAAGTAAAAATTATCTATCCAAAAGAAGAAGCCGCTGAAAATAACAAACTCACTGAGCGTACATTTAATGAGTTTATTGATGGACTCGAATTAGAAGAAGTCATCACGCAATATGAGCAATTACTGACAAAAGGTTATTCAATCTCAGTCAATTTTGCTCCACCTCAACTTGATGACAAGGGAACTGAGCCAGACCCATTTATGATTGCGGGTCGCTTAGAGCTTGCTGGGATTCCTTATAAAGCCACTTTGAAATTAAAAGCAAGTGGTGATTATGAATCAATGGTAAAAATTGCTAAAATGATTGAACAGCAAGATTATGATTATGATATCTCAGCTAAATTGCAAATTCGTGAAAATTCATCAGTTGATTTTGAAAAAGAAGGTTCTTGGTTTGATAAAGATTACACCAAATATACGATTTTACCCAAAGCCAGCAGCCAAGATATTGCCGATTTAAAAACACTTTATGACGCACTTGTTGAAGAACATCAAAAAGTGACCATTAATATCAAAGCAAAAGTCAAAAAAGATGATGATGACAGTTTTGCCAATCAATTGGCAGCATATCCACCAGAAACAATGATTATTTTTAAGCTGACAGATGCAGATATTTATGGAGAATAAGAATGAGAAAAATTACTGACAGAAATTCTGTCAGTAACTTTTTTTTCATTATTTTACTGACAGACCTGTCAGCAAAATCTGATATAATAAAAGACATGAGACTAGATAAATTTTTAGCAGAAAGTGGCCTCGGAAGCCGTAGTGAAGTCAAAATTCTATTGAAAAAAGGGCGCGTGACAGTTGCTGGGGAAGTTCAGCGAGACGGCAGGTTTCAAGTAGACAAGAATTCTAGACAAGTCGCCTTTGATGGTGAGATTTTAGATTACCAAGAATATTATTATTACTTATTAAATAAACCGCAAGGTCTTGTTTCTGCAACAAAAGATAATCTTTTTAAGACAGTTGTTCAATTATTATCGGAAAAAGATTTTCGTGAGGATATTTTTCCAGTCGGACGTTTAGATAAAAATACTGAGGGACTTTTAATTTTAACGAATGACGGAGCATTGGGACATGATTTAACTCAACCCAAAAAGCATGTTGAAAAAGAATACTTTGCGCGAATTGATGGAAAAGTTACTGACGAAATTGTCAATAAATTTGCTGAGGGCTTGACTCTAAAAAATGGAGAAAAAGCACGACCAGGAGAATTATTCATTGAAAATATTTACAAAGGGGAGAGTCAATCTGGCTGGATTAGTGAAATTCGTGTGATTATTCATGAAGGAAAATTTCATCAAGTCAAACGGATGTTTGAAGCTGTTGAAATGTACGTTCTCTATCTCAAACGCATTCGGATGGGCAATTTAGCATTGGATTCAGATTTAGCGCTAGGAGCCTATCGTCCTTTAACAACCGAAGAAATAGAAAATTTGAAAAAATAAAAAGTTACTGATGAAAATTCGAAGGTATCCGTAAGTTAAAAAACAACGGCTATCCTAGAAGTTTCATCAGTAACTTTTTTAATTTTCGCGATTAATATTGACCCCAAGGACGGTCAAATGGCCATTAGAAATTAATTTGATAATCAAATGAGCAAAATCTTGAGCAGACATTTGTGTAGAAGTGCTGACCCACCAGTCTAAAGTTCCCACCAAAATCGAGCTGATGTAAGAAATTACAAAATCATTGGGAACCACAACATCTTTTTCTCTAACTTCCAGTTTTTCAAATAACTCGGTATAGCGTTCAGATAAAATCTCCAGAAATCGATTTTTTAATCGTTGATCATGCGCTCTGTCAGTAATCATTTGTGCAATTTCAGGATTATCGCGAACAAATTCATAGAAACGACTCAAGACAGTTTCAATTTCTTTGACATGAACATTGTTACCATCAACCAAATTTTGTTCATCTAAAATGCCAGTGAAGCTAGCTAAAAATTGGTCAATCAAACTATCATATAAATCTTGTTTGTCAGCATAATGAGCATAAAAAGTTGCCCGATTAATCATGGCTGAATCGGCAATTTCTTGAATTGAAATCTTTTCAAATTTTTTCTTGCGTAACAAACCAAAAAAAGCCTGACTAATCAATTTTCTCGTTCGTTTCACACGTAAATCATCTGATTTAACCATAAAAAACCATCTTTCCAGTTTCAAAAAGACCCAGTCCGATAGACTGTTTTGTCTAATTTTTCACATTGTACTATTTAACTCCATTATAATCAAAAAATAGATTAAAGTCATTAAAGAATTTAGTCAAAACATTTTGTCATTCGATGTCAAAGTCTTTTAACATAATCAACAGCTTGTTTTGAATTGTCGTTTATGTGACAACCACGCCCTTTTTGCTGGTTGCTTTTCTTATGACAAATGATAAAATGAACATATAATAAGATAAGCAACAGACCGTCTAAATTACTTTTTATCAAAATTCTGCGTCCAAAAGATAAGTTAGATTTCAAATTTAACTTGCCGAAAAAAATATTAAGAACTTAGCGGACTTGTTCAAGTGATATTTCTCACATAACTAGGAGACCATCTTGACACAAATTTATAAAACAGGGATTGACGTTGGATCAACCACAGTAAAACTCGTCGTTTTTGACGAAAATTTTAAGCTCATTTTCTCACGCTATGAGCGCCATTTTTCAGATGTGAAAGCAGCAACCATCAAAGTATTCAAAGATTTTATAGAAGAATATGGAGATTTAAATCTAGAACTAGCCATTACCGGCTCAGGAGGAATGGGACTTGCGGAAGTCATTGATGTTCCTTTTGTTCAAGAAGTTATCGCTTCATCAATTACCATTGAAAAATTCATTCCCCAAACAGACGTGATGATTGAGCTTGGTGGTGAAGATGCCAAGATGACATTTTTTGATAACGGAACTCAAGAATTACGTATGAACGGAACATGTGCCGGTGGGACAGGTGCTTTCATTGACCAAATGGCAGCCCTTTTGAAAGTTGATGCCAATGGTGTCAATGAGTTAGCTAAAAACTACGAAAAACTCTATCCGATAGCGTCACGCTGTGGCGTTTTTGCCAAGACCGACGTTCAACCGCTGTTAAATGAAGGAGTGCGTCGTGAAGATATTGCTGCTAGTATTTTTCAAGCCGTTGTCAATCAAACCATTGCTGGTTTAGCAAGTGGACGAAAAATCAAAGGAAATGTAGCCTTTCTAGGCGGTCCGCTTTTCTTTATGAGTGAATTACGCAAACGTTTCATCGAAACCTTGGATTTAAAAGAAGAAAATATTATCTTCCCAGAAAATCCACAACTTTTTGTGGCAATGGGAGCTGCGCTCTATGAAGAAACAAGTCAGAAAACAGCAACTGATTTAATTCATAGTTTAGAAAATGATGATTCAGACAGCTTAATTCCACAAGATACAATGGATAAACTTTTTGAAAATCAAGCAGAACTTGATGAATTTCGGACGCGTCATGCCAAAGCAACAGCTAACTATAAGAACCTGTCTGAACATCATGGAGCTGCCTTCTTAGGAATTGATGCCGGCTCAACCACAACAAAAGTTGTTCTTATTGATGATGAAGGAAATATTCTTTATGACCATTATGGTTCTAACAATGGAGAACCGCTTGAATCTGTCATTAATATTTTAAAAGATGTCTATGCTAAACTTCCAGCGGACGTCTATATTGCAAAATCAACAGTAACGGGGTATGGAGAACACCTGATTAAAGCAGGACTTCATGTTGATTATGGTGAAGTTGAAACAATGGCTCATTATAAGGCCGCTGATTATTTCAATCCAGGAGTAGATTTCATTCTTGATATTGGTGGACAAGATATGAAAGCTATGCGGATTCGTGATGGTGCTCTATCAAGTATTCAACTTAATGAAGCTTGTTCATCAGGTTGTGGTTCATTCATTGAAACCTTTGCCCATTCACTAAAACATGATGTTCGTGAATTTTCACAAAAAGCACTTTTGGCTGAGCATCCAGTTAACTTGGGTTCTCGTTGTACCGTCTTCATGAACTCAAAAGTAAAACAAGTTCAAAAAGAAGGAGCGACTGTTGGAGATATTTCCGCAGGTCTTTCATACAGTGTCATTAAAAATGCTCTCTATAAAGTTATAAAAGTAAAACGTCCAGAAGAACTTGGTAAGAAAATCGTTGTTCAAGGGGGAACATTTTACAATGAAGCCGTTCTACGTGCTTTTGAAAAAATTTCTGAGCGCGAAGTGGTTCGTCCAAGTATCGCAGGATTAATGGGAGCTTACGGTTGTGCTTTGATTTCCTTAGATAACCAAGAAGCAAATAAAGAATCAGAAATTCTAAAACTTGATGAATTAGAAAAATTCACAACTCATAAAGAATTTATGGTCTGTGGTCTTTGCGAAAATAACTGTAAAATGACCCTAACGGTCTTCAATGATGGGAATAAGTTTGTAACTGGGAACCGTTGCGAACGTGGTGCCGAAAAAGCTACAAAAGTTAAAGTCGCTAAAAAGGATAAAAAAGTTAACTTAGTTGATTACAAGTATAAAAAACTTTTCCGTTACCATAGCTTAAGCAAGAAAAAACAAACCAGAGGAGAAATTGGGATACCACGTGTACTCAATATGTATGAAAACTATCCGCTTTGGCACACGATGCTGACAGACCTTGGATTCCGTGTTGTTTTAAGCCCTCGCTCTGATAAAGGACTCTTTGAAGAGGGAATTGAAACCATTCCTTCAGATACGGTATGCTATCCGGCAAAAATGAGTCACGGACATATTATGGCTTTGATTAAACAAGGCGTTCCAAATATCTTCTATCCATCTGTCCTTTTTGAACAAGAAGAACAAAAAAATGCTCAAAACCATTTCAACTGTCCGATTGTGCAATCTTACCCTGAAGTTCTTAAAAATAATATCGATGAAATTCGTGAAGGGCAAGTTAATTATCTTCATCCTTTCATTAATCTAGCCAATCCGGAAGGAGTAGCTGTTAATGTTCATAAGGCTTTAACCGCCCAAGGGATTTCTGTCAATCTTACGGAAGTACAAGCTGCCGTCCAACATGGCTTTGAAGAAATGGATAAATTTAAAGAAGATTTGCGCCTTAAAGCAGAAGAGCTGCTCATGCAAATTAATTTAAATAATGAAAAAGCCATTGTTCTCGCTGGACGTCCTTATCATTTGGACCCAGAAATCAATCATGGAATTGCTGACATCATCACTCAAGAAGGTTTCCACGTTTTGACTGAGGATTCTATTAGTCATTTAGCCGAAGTTTCTGGCCTGCGTGTGGTCAATCAATGGGTTTACCATAGCCGCCTTTATGCAGCTGCAAATGTTGTTTGTAAAAATAAAAATCTAGAACTTGTTCAACTTAATTCCTTTGGTTGTGGTCTTGATGCCGTAACGACAGACCAAGTAGAAGAAATCATGCGTGGACACAATAAGCTTTATACCGTCTTGAAAATTGACGAAGGATCAAACATGGGAGCTGTTCGGATCCGTTTACGTAGTCTGAAAGCAGCAGTTTCAGAGCGCGTGCGTCATAATATTGAAGCAAGCACCGAAGTTCACGAATTAGTACAAGAAACACCAGCTTTCACAAAAGAAATGGCAAAAAAACACACTCTTCTTTTACCAATGTTGTCACCAATTCACCAAGAAGGGCTATTAGATACAGCTTTTGCCGCTGCGGGATATAATGTCGTTTCTCTACCAGAAAGCAATACTTCTGTCAATAATGGGTTGAAATTTGTTAATAATGACTCATGTTATCCAGCGATTATTACAATAGGTCAGCTCATTGAAGCTCTCCAGTCAGGAGAGTATGACCTTGATAATACTTCGGTCATGATGACTCAAACAGGTGGGGGATGTCGCGCAACAAACTATATTCCTTTATTGCGTAAAGCTCTAATTGATGCAGGTTTCCCACAAGTACCTGTCGTTTCCCTATCAATGGGGAATCAAGGAACAGAAAAAGGATTTAAATTCACAGTTCCACTTTTAACACGCTTTATGATTGCAGTTCTTTATGGAGATTTATTTGAAAGAGTCGTTTATCGTACTCGACCATATGAAGCCACTGAAGGTTCTGTCAATGAATTACATGCGAAATGGTTAGAAAAAGCTCGGAAAAATGTAGAATCTGGATCAATTTTTGAATTTAATCGTAACATGAAAAAAATTGTTGCCGAATTTGACCAAATTGAACTTTTGGATATTCAAAAACCACGAGTGGGTGTTGTCGGTGAAATTTTGGTTAAATATAGTAAAACAGCAAATGATGATATTGTGTCAATAATTGAAGAAGAGGGCGGCGAAGCAGTTGTTCTTGATTTAATTGGCTTCATGAACTATAGCTTGTACAATCAAATCTGGAAAGCAGATGAGATTGGCTTTAGTAAGAAAAATAAACTCATGGCTAAAACTTTCATTGGTATTATTAATATGTTAGAAAAACCAATGAATAAAGCCTTGAAAGCCTCAAAACGCTTTGATTCTATTGAATCAATTTATGATATTGCAGCATCAACTGAAGAAGTGATTTCAATTGGGAATCATACAGGTGAGGGTTGGTTCCTCACTGGCGAAATGATTGAACTCTTGCAAAAAGGGGTGCACAATATCATTTGTCTTCAACCATTTGGTTGTCTTCCTAACCATATCGTTGGTAAAGGAATGATGAAAGAACTTCGTCGTCAGTACCCAGGAGCCAATCTCGCTCCCATTGATTATGACCCAGGAGTTTCTGCGGTCAATCAATTGAATAGGATCCGCTTAATGATGACCACGGCTAAAAAGAGAATGAACACTACTTCCAATTCAGTCGAAGAATCAGAAAGAGAGTCAGAAATGGAAACTGCTCAAGCTTATTAAAAAATAAAGATTAAATACTGACAAATCTGTCAGTATTTTTTTATATAAAGAGTAACAAATGTTATCAATGATGGGTATCAATGCTTAATATCAATACTGGATATCAATGCTTGGTATCAAAAAATGTGGTCGCGCTTCGTATCGCTTTTGTTTAAAATAATTGAGTAACTTAAAAACATTTGAGAACAACAAGATTCCCGTTTCTCAAAAATAGAAATTATTGTTATTTAAGAAAGGAATTTCGAAATGAAATTTGAATTTAAAGGACTTTCTTCATATGAAGAAAATTCAACACCAAACTATGTAGGCGATACTAAAGTACGCAGTGTCATTCAAGACTTCGTTAACATGGATGAAGCAATTGAATTTGTTTCAAATCACCACGGTTTTATAAAAACTGAAGATGGGAAATTTGCTTTTGAAGTAAGAAATATCTCAGCTATCGGTTAATTAGATAAGGACAGTTAGCATGGAACAAAAATATTCAAGAATTTTAGTTGGTATGGATGGTTCAGCAGAATCACTTAAAGCATTTGATGAAGCAGTCAGAGTTGCTAAACGCAATGACGCTGAGCTCATCTTAGCCAACGTTATTGAAAAACGTTCATTTCTTGCCGTGAATACTTACGACACAATTGCCGAAGAACAGCATGAAAATGGAACAAAACTTTTATTGCAACAATTTGCTAAGGAAGCATTGGATGAAGGACTAACAAATGTTAGAACACTTTTGGAATATGGTTCACCTAAAGTAGCAATGGCAACAAAAATTCCTAAGCAAGAAAATGTTGATTTGATTGTAATTGGCGCAACAGGGATTAGTTATATAGAGCGTGTAGTTGTTGGTTCAGTTGCATCTTATATTGTTAATCATGCCACTTGCAATACACTCATCGTTAGAAAATAATAGTCTTACTTAGTCACTCATAAAAAGAGCAGAGTCTCTTTTACTTAGAAATGGAAAAAATCATGAAAAAAGAAAGTATTTTTACTCCTACTTTCGTTATTAACACGCTTATTAGTTTTTTATTTTATATTGTTTTTTACGTCTTAACCTCCTCAATAGGGACTTATGCGCTTCAACAACTTCATCAATCAACAGTTGTTAGTCTTTCTTTATCAAGCGTTTTTGTTATTGGAGCCCTGATTGGTCGGGTTTGGACAGGTATTAATATCACACGTATCGGAATGAAGCGATTGCTCTATATTGGTGGACTTATTTTTCTTGTTTTAACTTTTGGTTATTATTTGACAACTAATATTCCCTTACTCTTTTTGATTCGAGTGATTCAAGGCGCAGGTTTTGGGATTGGTGCAACAGCCTCAGGAACAATTGCAGGTCACGTTGTCCCTGCTTCACGTCGTGGTGAAGGAATTGGCTACTACGCTTTATCTGTTACCTTGGCAGCTGCAGTTGGTCCAGCCCTTTCAATCATGATTTACTCTTCACTTGGTTTTGGTTCTTTACTTGGAATTGCTCTTGGTTTGTTGGTTATTACCTTCATATTAATTTTCTTTGTTCGTGTCAAAGAATTTTCTGCAGAAGAGCGTGCCTATGCCCTGGCGCATGAACCTAAAGGTGTTGAACGATATATTGAAAAATCAGCTCTTCCTATTTCAATTATTGCCTTTTTAGCCGGATTTATTGACTCAGCTATTTTAACAGGAATGGGTTCATTTTCAACAGATCTTAAAATTCCACTTGCGGGATCATTATTCTTCACGATGTATGCCGTGTTAATCTTTGTTTCACGTCCATTCACAGGTCGTTTATTCGATACTAAAGGGGATAACTGGATTTTCAATCCAACATTTATTTTCTTTGCAGTGGCAATGCTTCTTGTTGGCTTAGCCGGTTTCTTCAGCCCAGCTATTGGCTTTGTTGTCTTATTAATTGCTGGTGGAGCCTTCGGTCTTGGTTACGGTGGTGTCGCTCCATTTGGTCAAGCAATTGCTATTCGTGATTCAAGTAAAGATCGTATCGGTGTTGCAACTTCTACCTTCTTTGGATTTTTAGATTTAGGTGTTGGTGGAGGACCTATTGTTCTTGGAGCAATTATTCCAATGCTTGGAAATGGTATGCTTGGTTTCAGAAATTTGTACCTTTACAGTGCTCCCGCAGTTGTAATTGTTTGGATTATATACTATCTCATTCATGGTAAACATCAAAAATCAAGTTCTAAAGTTTGATTTTAATGATTTACATAAAAAATGATATAATGAAATGGCTACAGCCTTATATAGGCGAATAAATGAACAAATTAGCGAGTAGATGAGTTTTAATAAGATGGAAGAAATGGCAAACGTAAACATTGAATATCTAATCAATACACTAGAGCAAAAAAAAGTCAGTGTCGTAACACGTAAAAAGCATAGCTATATTATGTATCAAGGAATTGAGTCAGAATATATCTATGTCCTTAAAGATGGTGTAGCGAAGATTAGCAATATTTTAAGAGATGGTCGTGAATTTAATATCGCGTATGTTGCGCAGCCAGATTTTGTTTCTTTATTGGAAGAAAAACAAAATGATGGAATCTCAGCATTATTTAATGTCAGAGTGGAATCTCCAACGGCTAATTTTTATAAAATTTCGCGGAGCGATTTTTGGGATTGGGTGCGCGAAGATTTAAATTTATTTAGAGTTGTTGATGATTTTTATAAAAGAAGATTGGCACTTAATTTAGAAATTCTTCAAAAAATGACAATTAATGGTAAAAAAGGAGCAGTTTGTGCTTGTCTCCATAGTTTAATTGATGATTTTGGCATTCGTAAGAAAGATGGAATTTTGATTGATTTCACAGTTACTAATGAGGATATTGCAGGCTTCTGTGGTATTTCTACAAGAAACAGTGTCAATCGTATTCTCCACGATTTAAAGGATGAGAAAGTAATTGATGTGATTGATAATAAGATCATGATTTATAATCCTCAATATTTGGAAGAATATATTAGTTAATATAAACAGATAAAAAAGCTACTTTAGGTAGCTTTTTTGTTATAATTAGGTCAGCATGATATCAAAGTATTCAAGGAGGTAAAATGGATAATTTAAAAAAACAAGTCGGCATAAAAGCTGCTGAATTTGTTAAATCGGGAATGGTCGTTGGTTTAGGAACTGGGTCAACAGCAGCCTATTTTGTCGAAGAATTGGGTCGAAGAATTGCCGAAGAACAATTGGAAATTACGGGTGTAACAACGTCCAATGTAACAAGTAGCCAAGCCAGAGCTCTTGGAATTCCTTTAGCCTCTATTGACGAAGTAGATTATGTTGATTTAACAGTTGATGGCGCAGATGAAATTGATTCTTCACTAAATGGTATTAAAGGTGGTGGAGCAGCACTTCTAATGGAAAAAATTGTTGCAACCTACTCAAAAGACTATATTTGGATTGTTGATGAAAGTAAATTATCAGAAAATCTAGGATCCTTTAAAATTCCTGTAGAAGTTATTCCTTATGGCTCACAACAAGTTTTTAAAAAATTCGAAGCGGCTGGCTATGCTCCAACTTGGCGTCTAAATGAGGAAAACGAGAGATTGATAACGGATATGCATCACTTTATTATTGACCTTCATATCTCTCAAATTAAAGAACCAGAAAAACTTGCTGAAGAGCTTGATTTAATGGTTGGAGTTGTTGAACACGGCCTCTTTAATAATATGGTTAAAAAAGTGATTGTTGCTGGCAACGAAGGCGTAAGAATAATAAATAAGTAAATAAAAAATCGTCAATCAGACGATTTTTTTATTTCTTTAACCACTCTTGAACTCCCCATTTATGAGAGCCACGTTTGAGTTTACTAATAGCTGTTTCTGGGTCAAACCAGCTAATATGGTTAAAATCTTCGAGAGGTTTGGAATCAAAGCGGACATTCTTAGTATTATAAATATAGGCGGGATTATAAAAATATTTATCACGATGCGAACTATAAAAATATTCATCTGCTTGCCCTAAAAATTCTCCAATTTCAGCGGTAGCTCCTAACTCTTCCATGAGTTCACGATGAAGTGCTTTTTCTTGATCTTCACCCGCTTCAATTTCTCCCCCAGGAAGAAAATAAGCTCCATTGGGTGCCTGAACGAGACAAATTTCTTTATTCTCTCTTGCGACAATCGAATAGACACCATATCTTGCCTGATAATTTTTCTCTTCATTTTTTTCACCGAAAACTGGAATATGATTCATAAAAAATTCTCCCCAATACTGATTATTATGATAAACATAACTATTTTAAAATAGTTAAAAACCGCTTACAGAAATTTATTACTACTATTCTATCAAAATTCTGTCAAATTTGATAAAATAAGGTACGAGTAAGAAGAACTTATACGACTATCGGATTGAAAGTGAAGATTAGTTCAAAGAGATAAACGATATAAGAATTGCTTTTGCTTATGCAAAGGGCTATGTGAAATCACAGAGCTTTCAAATTTAATTTAGAGAGTTTGAAACATATTACCGAAGGGAACATAGAATAGTGAAAAAAATTAACTTAAGTAAGCTTATTATTATTGCACTCATTATCATTATTGCAGCGATGTCAGCAATTTTTATCTCTGCCAAAAATTTTAAGTCTAACCGTAATCCGTCAGCAATGACTCAAACCATTAATGATGGGACAAGTTTTGTTGACAGAGTACTTGTGGCACCTATCCACTTTGTTCAAGACAAGGCTAATGAATTGTCGAATCTGATGGATACCTACCAACAAAACCAAAGTTTAAAAACACAATTGGCAAAGTCAAAAGATGATGATAATAAATTAAGCGGCCTTGAGTCAGAAAATAAAGAGTTGAAAAAAGCTTTGAAACTCCAAGAAACTTTAACTGATTATCAAACGGTTGCTGCAAATGTGATTACTCGTGAGCCTTCTTC
Organism: Lactococcus sp. EKM203L; assembly: GCF_011800585.1. Lineage (NCBI taxonomy): Bacteria > Bacillati > Bacillota > Bacilli > Lactobacillales > Streptococcaceae > Lactococcus > Lactococcus sp. EKM203L. The sequence goes on along the minus strand of NZ_JAALEQ010000007.1, from coordinate 61,431 downwards.
ATGGAATGATACACTAGTGATTGATAGCGGTAGTAAGGATGGCTTGACAACAGGTATGATTGTTATGGCAAATGGTGGCGTTGTTGGTCGTGTAACTCAAGTGAATAAAAATAGTTCAAAAGTTGCACTTTTAAGTTCTTCTAAAGGAATTGATAATAAAATTCCTGTAAGAATTGAAAGTGACGGCTCACCTATTTATGGCATTTTGAGCAGCTATGATTCCCAACAAGAGGCTTATGTAGTTAAAAATATCGACTCACAAGGGAAATTTAAAAATGGAGATTCCGTTTTTACTAGTGGTCTTGGAACGAATTCTGGTAGTCAAGGTGGAACACCAAGTGGTTTACTTATAGGAAAGGTTATCGGTGAAAAGCAAGATAGTGATGGCCTTGGTAAAATGGTTTATATCAAACCAGAAACAAATCTCTATGATATTAGATTCGTCTTTGTGGTCAAAAGCAAAATTGACGGTCAGTAGTTTTTGCTAGATAAGTATTAATTATTATTTTGCTTATGGAAATAAAGCATTAATTTGTTAAAACCAACTAGAATATAAGGAATTAAGTAGTGAGTCGATTTACATTTCAATTTTTTAGTCCAATTATTCTTTTTTTACTAATGATTTTGGACGGTCAAATTACCCATATATTAACGGGGGTTAGCAGCGGGACGTGGGTACCAGTGAGTCATTTATTTTTGATATTTCTGATGTACAGTGTCACTCAGCACAGACCAAGCTATATTATCATCTTAGCGGCAGTTTTGGGGGCAATATATGATAGTTATTATCTAGGGATTTATGGAATTGCGACCTTATTGTTCCCACTTATTGCTCTTTTTATATATAATATACAGATAACCATATTTACTAATCGCTGGACACGGTTATTTACAACAATTATTATTGTGACGGCTTTTGAAGTTTTTAGTGCAATCATTATGGTAGCTTTTGGATTTGCACATTTAAACTTTATTAATTTTGTTGTTTACCAGCTAGCGCCTACACTTTTGCTTAATATTATCTTGGCTGTAGCCTTGCAATTTCCTTTAGAAATCTTTTACAGATTAAAGAAAAGTCACGGAAGATACAATTAGAAAGTGTTTTGTAATCATAAAGAAATATTTTGGGCGGGTAGGAATAGTATAATATGTTTATTCAACCGAACTTAATGGGAGGAAAAATTAAAAAATTACAGTTATGAAAAAAAAGATTATCTCAGCTATTTTAATGTCTACAGTGGTACTCTCTGCTGCAGCACCGTTGTCAGGGGTCTACGCTGACACAAATTCAGATATTGCTAAACAAGATGCGACAATTTCAAGTGCGCAGTCTGCAAAGGCTCAAGCCCAAGCACAAGTTGATAGCTTACAATCAAAAGTTGATAGCTTACAACAAAAACAAGCAAGCACAAAAGCTCAAATTGCTAAAATCGAAAGTGAAGCAAAAGCGCTTAATGCACAAATTGCAACATTGAATGAAAGTATCGCAGAACGTACAAAGACATTGGAAGCTCAAGCACGTAGTGCTCAAGTTAACAGCTCAGCAACAAACTATATGGATGCTGTTGTTAATTCAAAATCTTTGACAGATGTTATTCAAAAAGTAACAGCAATTGCTACAGTTTCTAGTGCCAACAAACAAATGTTGGAACAACAAGAAAAAGAGCAAAAAGAACTTAGTCAAAAATCAGAAACTGTTAAAAAGAACTATAACCAGTTCGTTTCTCTTTCACAAAGTTTAGATTCTCAAGCTCAAGAGTTGACTTCACAACAAGCTGAACTTAAAGTTGCTACTTTGAATTATCAAGCAACAATTGCTACTGCGCAAGATAAAAAACAATCTTTATTAGATGAAAAAGCAGCCGCAGAAAAAGCAGCTCAAGAAGCAGCTAAAAAACAAGCAGCTTATGAAGCACAACAAAAAGAGACCGCTAAAGCTCAGGCAGCTTCTACAGCAGCAACAACTAAAGCGGTAGAAGAAGCAACTTCAACTGTTTCATCTAGTCAAGCTTCACAATCAAGTTCATCAAGTTCAAACACAAGTAGCAATAATACATCATCAAATTCAAGCAGCTCAAGTAGCAATAATACATCATCAAATTCAAGTAGCAATTCATCAAGCTCTAATAGCTCATCAAATTCAAGTAGCTCAAATGGTGGTGGAAGTACAAATACTGGTAATACAGGTGGTTCAAGTTCATCAGGTATTAATAGCACACCAATCGGTAATCCTTATGCTGGTGGTGGATGTACTGACTACGTATGGCAACATTTTGCTGCACAAGGAATCTACATCAGAAATATCATGCCAGGTAATGGTGGTCAATGGGCATCTAATGGCCCTGCACAAGGTGTTCTCCATGTAGTAGGTGCGGCTCCTGGTGTTATCGCGTCTGGATTCTCAACTGACTTTGTTGGATATGCAGGATCACCTTATGGTCACGTTGCTATTGTAACAGCGGTAAATTCCGATGGTACAATTGACGTTGTTGAAGGTGGAAGTGGCTTTGGATGGGGTCATACACGCTCACACGTAAGTGCAGCTGGTGTAACATTCTTAATGCCAAACTAATTCAAAAATTTTAAAGATATAAATAGTGATTTGATAGTGGGGAATAATTTTCCTTCTGTCAAATCATTTTTTATTATTGTGGTATAATAATAAGGAAAAATGATAAGGGGATAGATACAAATGTGTGGAATTGTCGGCTTTATTGACCGGATGAATCAAAATGATAAATCAAAAACTTTAGAAGAAATGATGAATACTATTGTTCACCGTGGTCCAAGTAGTTCAGGTGAATTTATTGATGAAGGTGCCGCAATTGGCTTTCGTCGTTTGAGTATTATTGACCTTGAAGGTGGAGACCAACCTATTTTCAATGAAGATAAAACTAAATTGATTACTTTTAATGGTGAAATTTATAACTTCCGCGAATTACGTGAGGACCTTATTTCTAAAGGTCATGATTTTACAACTCATGCTGATACAGAAGTTCTTTTGCATGGTTATGAAGAATATGGTGTAGAACTTCTTCAAAAGCTTCGTGGAATGTTCGCTTTTGTTATTTGGGATAGAGAAAAACAAGAATTGTTTGGTGCTCGGGATCATTTTGGTATCAAACCACTTTACTATACTCAAATGGGTGGAACTTTCATGTATGGTTCAGAAATTAAAAGTTTTTTGAAACATCCAAACTTCAAAAAAGAATTAAATAAAGAAGCTTTAAAACCTTACATGACTTTCCAATACTCTGCTCTTGATGAAACTTTCTTTAAAAATGTTTTTCGTATCAAAGAAGGTCATTACTTTACTTACAAAGATGGGGTCTTGGATATCAAACCTTATTGGGATATGAAAGTTGATGAAAAAGATATGAGTTTGGAAGAATCAATTGATTTGATTGATAAGACTGTTTTGGGTTCTGTTGACGCTCATAAATTTGCTGACGTAGAAGTTGGAGCTTTTGTATCAAGTGGTGTCGATTCTAGTTATGTTGCTTCAACGCTTCGTCCGGAACATACTTATTCTATTGGTTTTGGTCAAGGAACTTTCAATGAATCTAAACAAGCCAAACAATTGACTGATATGATTGGTTTGAACAATACTTCTCGTGAAATCCATGGAGATGAAGCGTTCAAGTATTTCCCACAAATTCAATATTATTTGGATGAACCAGACTCAAATCCTTCTTGTGTGCCACTCTTTTTCCTCGCAGAATTAGCAGCACGTGATGTACGTGTTGTAATGAGCGGTGAAGGTGCTGATGAGCTTTTTGCTGGTTATGAGTCTTATGGATTTAGTACAAATTCTCGTGCGGTTCGTGTTTTCGCAGAAGGTTTGAAGAAATTACCAAAATCTTTACGTTTCTCAATTGCTCGTGGTATTGAAAATAAACATTTCAAAGGTCAAAAACATCTTTATGAATCACTTGCGCCTGCTGAAGATTTCTTTATCGGTCAAGCGAAAGTATTTGATGAGTCTGAATCAGTAGAGCTTTTGAAAGAAGAATTTAAAGCAGCCCCAACTGTTAAAGATATTGTTGGAAAAACTTACAAAAAGGCCCCAGAAGGTTCTGAACTTCGTAAAATGCAATATCTTGATATGCACCAATGGATGCCAGGAGATATCCTACTTAAAGCTGATAAAATGGCAATGGCACACTCACTTGAATTGCGTGTTCCACTACTTGATATTGAATTGATGCATACAGCGGAACAAATTCCTACAAAATATCTTTTGAATGGACATAATACAAAGTATGCTTTCCGCCAAGCAGCTCGTCGTCATTTACCAGAAGAATGGTCAAATCGTAAAAAATTAGGCTTCCCAGTGCCAATTAAAAACTGGTTGCGAGAAGAAAAATATTATAAAGTTGTTCGTCAATTATTTGAACAAGATTTTGTTGCTGAATTCTTTGATCAAGAAAAACTCTTGAAGATGTTGGATGATAACTTTGCAGACAAAAATGATGCACGTCGTAAACTCTGGACAATTTATTCATTCTTGACTTGGTATGATGTTTACTTCATCAATAATGGTGAAAAACCTGCTGTGGTTAATTTTTAAGGGAGGTTTTTGTGTCACAAACAAATGAATTTCAACCTATCTTGTTAGGTTCTGATATCAATGTCTATGGAATGGCTCGTTCATTTCATGAAGAATTTGGAATTACTTCTCTGGCTTTAAGTGCTTCTGGATTAGCTCCAACAAAGTATTCAAAAATTGTTGAAGTACAAACTCATGAAAATTTTGACCATGAAGAAACGTTTATTCAGGTGCTTCGTGATTTTGCAAGTAAACATAAAGACAGTAAGAAGAAATATCTTTTAGTAGCTTGTGGGGACGGTTATGCCCTACTTGCTTCAAAATATCGTGAGGAGCTTTCGGAATTTTTTGAAGTGCCTTATATTGACTACGCGCTTTATCGTCAATTAGAAAATAAGCCTGATTTTTACAATATCTGTGAACAATATAATTTACCTTATCCAAAAACGGTATTAGTTAATCCAAAATCAGAAATAGATACTTTAGTAGATGAGTTAACTTTCCCTTATCCAATGATTTTAAAACCAGGGAATTCTATTTCTTATTTAGATGTGCACTTTGAAGGACAGAAAAAAGCGTTCACGATTGCATCTAACGAAGAAATGAAGTTGATGCTTCATCGTTGTTATGAAGCTGGTTATCCTGATGAGATGATTATTCAAGATTTCATTCCTGGAGGGGATGAAAATATGCGTGTTCTTAACGCTTATGTAGATAAAAATCATAAAGTTCGCATGATGTGTTTGGGTCATCCCTTACTTGAGGATCCAAGTCCAAAAGCGATTGGGAATTATGTGGCGATTTTGCCTGATTATAATCAACAAGTTTATCAACAAATTCAGGATTTTCTTGAAAAAATTGAATATACAGGCTTTGCTAATTTTGATATGAAATATGACCCACGTGATGGCTCTTATAAACTTTTTGAAATTAACTTACGTCAAGGACGTAGCTCCTTTTATGTTACTTTAAATGGTTACAATTTGACACGTTATTTAGTTGCTGACCGTATTAATAATGAACCTTTTACTGAGACAATTTATGGAAAAGGTTCAAAACTTTGGTTAGGGGTTCCTAAAAAAGTATTGCTCAAATATGTAAATCCTAGTTTTAAAGAAGAAATTCGTCGTTTTATTAATTCAGGAAACTATGGGACAACTCTATTTTATTCTAAGGATAACTCACCAAAACGTTATCTTTTGATGAAATATGCATTCCATCGCTATATTGGGGCATTTAAAACGTACTTTCACAAATAAAAATTAAGAATAAGAAGGACAGGGGGATATAATGGAAAACTTCTTTACAATCTTGGGGGGAATGGGTACTCTTGCGACTGAAAGTTTTATTCATACGCTGAATGAACGAACAGAGGCTTATCGTGACCAAGATTATTTGAATTATATCGTAGTTAATCATGCGACAATTCCTGACCGAACAGATTATATCAAGAATCCTTCATTGGAAAATCCAGAAGAAAAATTGATTGATGATATTAAGATTCACAGTCAACTTTCACCAAAATTTTTCGTTGTTCCTTGTAACACGGCTCATTATTATTTTGATGAGATGCAAAAAGCAACAGAAATTCCGATTCTACATATGCCACGCATTGCCGTTGATAGTATTAGCCATCACTTTCCAAAAGCTAAGAGGGTGGCCGTGCTAGCGACTGAAGGAACAATTTTGACAGGAGTTTATCGTAAGGCCTTGGAAGAACAAGGATATGAAGCGGTAATTCCAGATGATCAATTGCAAGAAAAGGTAAATCGCTTGATTTATCAAGAAGTTAAGGAAAATAGAAATCTTAATTTTGAGCTTTATAAGGAAATTTTGTCTGATGTCGCGTCAGAAATGAATTGTGAAGTAACCATTTTAGGTTGTACAGAATTGTCAGTCTTATATGAAGCCTATGATTTGACAAAAGAGTACAATATAATAGATGCACAAGCTGAAACTGTACATCGAACAATATCTATGATGGGAAAAAAAGATTTATTAGATGACTATTAAAAAGAAAAAACTTTTTAAAAAAAGAATCGTAATTTTATTTGTTCTTGTGGCCTGTCTACTTATTTTTACTTTAATTGTAAATCCTAAGAATCAAGAAGATAAAAAATTAACATCTGCATCAAAAACTTTTGTCCAAACTGATCGTAAGGGTAAGTACGATTATGTTTTGATGAAAACTGGTGATGTTAATCAAATGACAATCGGAGCCTACCAGGGATGTGAAATTGTTTCTTTTTACAATGCATTGGTCTATTTGGATAAAACTCAGGGTAGGACGGTCACTGATTGGATTGAATCTTTGCCGTATGTGGGTTGGGGAGGTGATCCAGGAAGTGGTTATGCTGGGAATCCTTGGACGTCTGATGAAGACATCCCGGATGGTGGTTTTCCAACGATTTGGCCCACAGCTTTGATGAGTTTTGCTCAAGAAAATAATATCCAAGTTGCTGACTTATCTGGAAAAAGTATTAGCGAGATTAAAGATGCTGTTTTATCAGAACATTTAGTTGAAATGTGGGTGACGATTGATTTTGATGAACCTAATATCACTTACGATGATTATTACGGTTATAAGGTTGTAGCTAATACGCATGCTGTTATTTTAGATGGGTATAACGAAAAGAAAAATGAGTTTCATGTTACTGATCCAATAAAAGGAAAATATTGGTTGGCTGAATCTACAGTTGATTCGGTTTATAGTGGAACAAATCAATTTGCGATAGAATTTTTATAGTGTAATTAGCACTCTTATAAAAAGAGTGCTAATTTTTTTGCCAAAAATGAAAAAACGTGGTAAAATAGTGCTATTGAAAAATTGATTTAGTAAAGGAAGTGAGTAATTTAGAAATGAATAATACTGAATATTATGAACGACTAGGTGTCGATAAAAATGCCAGTCAAGATGAAATAAAAAAAGCTTATCGTAAAATGTCCAAAAAATATCATCCCGATTTAAATAAAGAAGAGGGTGCTGAAGAAAAATATAAAGAAGTTCAAGAAGCATACGAAACGCTTTCGGATGAACAAAAGCGTGCTGCTTATGACCAATATGGTGAAGCTGGAGCCAATGGCGGCTTTGGTGGCGGTGGCTTCGGCGGAGCTTCTGGTTTCTCTGGTTTCGGCGGTGGCTCAGGTGGCTTTGGTGGTTTTGAAGATATATTCTCAAGTTTCTTTGGAGGAGGTGGTGCACAAGTTAACCCTAATGCACCCCGTCAAGGAGATGACTTACAGTATCGGATAAACTTAAAATTTGAAGAAGCTATTTTTGGCGTGGAAAAACAAGTCAAATATAATCGTGAAGAACTCTGTCACACTTGTGGAGGTTCTGGAGCGAAAGCTGGCACACATCCAGAAACTTGTCATAAATGTGGTGGTCGTGGACAAATTAATGTTGTTCGTGATACACCACTTGGACGGATGCAAACACAAGTAACATGTGATGTTTGTAACGGAACAGGTAAAGAAATCAAAGAGAAATGTGAAACTTGTCATGGTTCAGGTCATGAAAAAGTGGCACATACTGTTAAGGTTACTGTACCTGCTGGTGTTGAAACTGGACAAAAAATGCGTTTGCAAGGACAAGGTGATGCTGGTGTAAATGGTGGACCTTATGGTGATTTGTATGTTGTTTTCCAAGTGGAAGCTTCAGACAAATTTGAGCGTGATGGTGCAGAAATTTACTACAAGATGCCAATGGACTTTGTTCAAGCTGCTTTAGGTGATGAAATTGAAGTTCCGACTGTTCATGGAAATGTGAAGTTGAAAATTCCTGCTGGAACACAAACAGGGGCTAATTTCCGTCTAAAAGGTAAAGGTGCGCCAAAACTTCGTGGTTCTGGTAATGGTGACCAATATGTTATTATCAATATTGTCACTCCTAAGAATTTGAATCAAGCTCAAAAAGAAGCGCTCCAAGCTTTTGCTAAAGCAAGTGGTGTTGAAGTCTCTGGTTCAGGTAAAAAAGGTTTCTTTGATAAGTTTAAATAAAAATAAAAGTAAAAGTCGCTTTTGGCGGCTTTTTTTGTTCTGTCAGTAATTTTGTTCTCTATTTTTTTGTTGACGAGTTTGTCAGTATTTTTAGGGAAGAAAACAGGAATTTCTGTAAGTTTTTGATATAATAGGGGCATGAAAATTGATAATTATAAGCCTGATTATTTAGTGGAAGCTGTCTATCAACTAGACCCTAAACGTCTGCAAGCCTTGAATGTTCGTGCCGTAATGGTGGATTTGGACAATACTTTAATTGCCTGGGATAATCCTGACGGAACTCCAGAGCTTTTGGCTTGGCTTTTGGATATGCGAGAAAATGGTTTAAAAGTGGTGGTTGTATCAAATAATAAACAAGCAAGAGTTGCTCGTGCTGTGGAAAAGTTTGGTGTTCAATATATTTGGCGGGCAATGAAACCTTTTGCTTGGGGGATAAAAAAAGCCTTGAGATTGCTTGATGAGCGTCCTGAAAATGTGATTATGGTTGGTGATCAATTGATGACGGATATTAGAGCTGCTCATCGTGCCGGCGTCAGAAGTATTTTAGTCAAACCTTTAGTTGCATCAGACTCTTGGAGTACACAAGTGAATCGTTGGCGTGAACGACGCGTTTGGAAAAAATTGATTGCTCGAGATGGTGAGCCTGTGTGGAAAACAAGTTTATAAAAATAGATTTCAAAAAAGAATTTTACCTGTGGAAAAATAAATTCACAAGTAAAATCCTTTTTTTATCTTATTTTACGGATAAAAACAGAAAGTTTTCCACAGAATTGTGAAGTCTTTCCACAAATATGTGGAAAACTGTGTAAAAGTTTGTGGAAAAGATAAAAAACCTATCGTTAAGACAGGTTTTTTTCTTTATTTATTGTAGTAACCACGTTCTTGATACCATAAATCAGGTTGCCAAGCCCATTCGTGACCATTTTTTTCTAGTAAGTCAAATGCAGCCTTAGGTCCCATTGTGCGAGCCGTATAAGTTGGAAGCTCAGAAGTTTCTTTATCCCAAGCTTCTCGAATAACATCAATAAGTTCCCAGGCGCGAGCCGCTTCTTCCCAATGTGAGAAATTTGTTCCATCTCCATTAAGGACATCTAGGAAAAGTTTTTCATATGCTTCAGGAGAATTTCCAAGAAATTCACTATCGTGTCGGAAATTTAAGCGCAAAGGCTCTAAATGGAAGCCTTGACCAGCCGCTTTTCCATTTACTGAAAGTGAAAACCCTTCAGTTGGTTGAATATAAATGGTCAAAACATTTTGAACGGATTGGTCATCGCAATTTTCTGCAAAGAGATTGTCTTTATCTTTTTTGAAAACGATATTAATACGAGTTCCTTTTTCAGTCATACGTTTTCCTGAGCGAACATAGAAAGGGACGCCTGACCAACGCTCATTATCAATGACAAATTTTCCAGCAGCGAAAGTTTCAGTTCGACTGTCTGTTGCAACAGAATCTTCTTCGCGATAGCCTAGGTAATCTTCACCGTCAAAACGTCCTGCGATATATTGACCACGAACGAAGTTTTCTAAAGCTTCCTCAGAAGAATATTGACGGATTGCATTAAGGGCTTTAACTTTTTCTTTTACAATATAAGATTCATCAAATTTTTCAGGTTTTTCCATGGCAATGAGGCTGAGTACTTGTAAGACATGGTTTTGAATCATATCTTTTAAAGCACCAGAAGTTTCGTAGTAACCGCCACGGTCTTCAACACCGATAAATTCGGCAAAAGTAATCTGAACGTTATCAATGTGTTGATTATTCCAAAGCGATTCAAAGATTGGATTGGCAAAACGAACGGCAGAAACGGCCTGGATCATTTCTTTTCCAAGGTAGTGGTCGATTCGGAAAATTTGTTCTTCACTAAATACTTTTGCGAGGCTGTCATTAAGTGATTTTGCCGTATCGTAGCTTGTTCCAAATGGTTTTTCAATGACGATTCTCTCAAAACCCTCACCTGTCAAAATATTTTCTGATTTAAGGTGTTCAGCGATAGTGCCAAAAAATTGAGGAGCCATTGCTAAAAAGAAGACTTGATTGCCCGCAGTTTTATACTGTTTACGCAATTTTTCACCCAAATCTTTTAAGTTAACGTAATGTGAGCTGTCGCTAACATCGTGACTTTGATAATAAAAATGGCTGGCGAAATTTTCGGCTTCCGTTTTTGAGTTCATTAAATCTTTGATAGACTCTAAAACAACTTCACGATAATACTCGTTTGTCCATGGACGGCGAGCGGTACCGATGACTGCAAAATTGTCAGCTAGTTCACCTTTTTTGAAGAGGCGAAAGAGTGAAGGGTAGAGCTTTCTTTTAGCGAGGTCACCAGTTGCTCCGAAGATGGTGAAAAGTGCTTGTTTTTGTTCGGTCATATTTTTTCCTTTTTTAAAAAACAATAATTAATTTACTGACAGACTGATTTAGAATTTCTGTCAGTAAAATTTAACCATTTGTATTAGTTTCATTGACGTAATCATGAGCGTACTGTTCAATATCGGCTTTGAGTTCAGCTTTCATTTCTTGAAATTCGGACTCGCTATAATCGCGCTCGGCTATTTTAGCATTATAAAAGGGAATTGCTAGCTCTTGACGAAGTCGTGTCTCAAGTTCTTGTCTATTCATTTTAACCTCCAATAAGTTGCCTCAAAAACTCTTGTGAAGCATTAATCTTATAAGAATTATATCATAAATTGGGGTTGTAAAAAATAGAATAGGATTTAAATGTTCTTGATAAAGTATCTTAATCAAAGGAACAAGCAGCTTTAAAAAGTTTTTGGTAAAATAGGGTTATTAGATTGGAGAAACACATGTCTTTATTAGTATTTACTCTGTTGATGTTACTTCTTGGTTTCGTCGCAGGGGTATTTGGCTCAATTTTGGGTCTTGGGGGTGGAATTATTATCACGCCTATTATTACGACATTTTTTGGTGTTGATATTAAATATGCCATTGGGGCAAGTATTGTTGCCGTTATTGCAACAAGTTCTGGTGCGGCCATTTCTTATCTGAAAGATGATATGATTAATGTTCGTACCGCTATGTTTTTGGAAATATTTACCACAATTGGTGGTTTAGTTGGTGCAATTTTAGCAGGATTTTTTGATGCTACGATTTTAAATATTTTATTTGGTTGTCTTTTGATTTTCCAAGGCTACAATATGTGGCGGAAAATGCATAAAGGTGAGGAAGTTGTTCAAAAGGTGGAGTCAGACAAGATTGCTGAGAAATTAAAATTAAACTCAAGCTATTATGATAAACAGCTTGGCAAAGAAATTCCTTATCAAGTAGAAAAGGTTCCAGGTGGTGCTGCTGTAATGCTTGGTGCTGGTGTTGCGTCAGGTCTTTTGGGAATTGGTTCTGGGGTCTTTAAGGTCATGGCAATGGATTCAATGATGAAAATGCCTTTAAAAGCTTCAACAGCGACTTCAAATTTGATGATTGGGGTAACAGCAGCGGCTTCTGCAACGGTTTATTTTTTCAATGGCTATGTTAATCCAAGTTTAGCAGGTCCGCTTGCTATTGGGATTGTTGCCGGTGCAGCTTTGGGCTCAAAAATTATGCCTAAGTTACCAGCGAAAACAATTCGATTGATTTTCATTCCAGTTATTTTAATTATGGCATTACAAATGTTGCTTAAAGGATTGGGGGTATCGCTCTAATGGTAAATAAAGAATTAACAAAAGAAGAGTTACTCAAAATAGAGCGAAATATCGGAAAGATTCTTCGGATTGGTGTATTTGTTAGTACTACAGTCATTATTATTGGAATTTTGATGTTTCTCCTAAGCGGCCATTCTGGTTATGCTGAAGGGGTTTGGCCAGATAAATTTAATGAAATTTTAAGTGGTTTAGTTGAATTTAAAGCATTGGCTTGGTTGATGACTGGATTATTCCTCTTAATTTTGACTCCTGTTTTGCGAGTAGTTGCTTCAATTGTGGCTTTTGCAAAAGAAGGAGATAAACTCTATGTGGCAATTACAACTTTAGTTTTGATTATATTAATTGTTGCAATGTTTGTAGGGCACGGAGGTGCTTAAATAGGGCGTCATAGCGGATTTTCAACTTGCATTTTTTCTATTAAACTGATATTATAGAAAAGTGTTATGACCCGTAGGGGAAGTGCCTTTGTAGTAGTCGCTTTAGCGACTTACGTAAAAGGACAAGGTTATGATCCGTAGGGGAAGTGGTGGAATGGCAGACACGCATGCTTCAGGTGCATGTGCGAGAAATCGCGTGAGGGTTCAAATCCCTTCTTCCCCATGATTAAGTGGACGGTTGGCTGGAAGCTGGCCGTTTTTTGCTCTTTTGAGCTTTTTAAGAGATGGAGAAATATGACTAGATTAACAAGAGAAGAACTAGAGAAAATCATTGATGAAAATCCTTTACGCTCTTTATCAAGCATTGGCGAAGAAACAGGAAATTCACGAGTGGCTATTGAAAAATGGTTGAAAACTTATCAATTGGATGAATATCGTAACCGAAAAATCAAACGGTTGCGGGGAGATAAAGCCCGTAAACGTCGTGATTACCAAAATTAGACGAAACAGATTTTATAAATCTGCTAAATAAAGGAGAAGAAATGTCAAAAATAGCATTTATTGGTACGGGTGTGATGGGAGCCGCAATGGCTGGTCATCTTATGGACGCTGGTCATGATTTAATTGTTTATAATCGTACAAAATCAAAAACGGACGGTCTTGTGGCACGTGGTGCAACTTATGCTGAAAATCCACAAAAGGCTGCGGCTCAAGCTGAGTTTGTGATTACAATTGTTGGTTATCCTAAGGACGTCCGCGAAGTTTATTTTGGTGCAGAAGGAATTTTCAAAAATGATTGTTCAGGAAAAGTTCTTATTGATATGACGACGACTGAGCCAACTTTAGCACAAGAAATTTATCAAGAAGCTAAAAAAGTTGGAGCTTTCGCACTTGATGCCCCTGTTTCTGGAGGAGATTTGGGTGCAAAAAATGCGACACTGACTATTATGGTTGGTGGTGATTCAGAAACTTATGAGAAAGCTTTGCCTTTATTTGAAAAAATGGGAAAAACTATTACTCATCAAGGGGCAGCTGGAAGTGGACAACACACCAAAATGGCTAACCAAATTTGTATTGCGGGTACAATGACTGGAATGACTGAGCTTCTAGCTTATGCCCAAAAGGCTGGTTTGGATTTGGATAAAGTTTTAAATACTGTTGGGGGAGGTTCTGGTGCTACTTGGTCTTTGGCTAATTACGGGCCTCGGATTCTCCGTGAAGATTATAGTGCAGGATTTTTTGTTAAGCATTTCATCAAAGACTTAGGGATTGCACTTTCTGAGGCAGAAAAAATGAATCTTGAGCTTCCTGCAACTAAAGGGGCAAAAGAACTCTATGAGCAATTAGCTGATAAAGGCTTTGAAAATGATGGGACTCAAGCTTTGATTAAACTTTGGTGGCCAAATGGACATCGTCCAGAATAAGAGAAATAGCGCAAAACAGCCTGAACATTTCAGGCTGTTTTTATAGATAAAAAAGTTGAAGTGATTGAAAAACTAAATATATTTTATAGATTTAACCCTAATTTATAAAGCGAAGTATCGTCACTTTACCAAATATGTTATAATTATTTTATAAAGTCTAAGAGTTTTAATGAAAGAAATAATTAGTAATTAATGAAATTTTAAGGAGGCTTGAGATGCACTATGATGACTTAGTTGATTTGCTTGTTGAAAAAATAAAAAGTCTTGATTATGTTAAAGATTTTCAACAAGCTGAAACAGCACTAATGGCTAATCAAGAACTTTTTAAAGCTCAAGAAGAAATGAAAGCTCTACAAAAAGAGGCTGTTTTATATCAAAAAATTGATAAAATACAGGCTTACAAAAAGACTTCACAGTCGGCTCAAGTCATTGAAAAACGGATTAAGCATCATCCTTTGGTAGAAGATTATGCTACAAAATTAGAGGATGTCAATGATTTAGTTCAATATATCACTGGTGAATTAGAAGAAAAAGTAAATCTTTTGTTGGAAACTGGTGAATAAAAAGTACTGACAAGAAATTCTGGCATAGGATAGGCCATGAAAGCTTGCTTATGGAGATGCTAGAATTTTTGTCAGTAAAAATATAATAAAAAAATACTGACAGAATTTCTGTTTTAGGATATTTAGTGTTAAATTTTCTTACGGATATGCTAAGAATTTCGTCAGTAAAATTTAGATGGGATAGGAAGAAAAAATGGCTGAAAAAATTTCACCAGGAATGCAACAATATTTAGACATCAAACAAGATTATCCCGATGCTTTCTTGCTCTTTCGGATGGGTGATTTTTATGAGCTTTTCTATGATGATGCAGTGAATGCTGCCCAAATATTAGAATTAACCCTGACTTCAAGAAATAAAAATTCAGAAAATCCAATTCCAATGGCTGGTGTTCCCCACCATGCAGCAGCTGAATACATTGATAAATTGGTTGATTTAGGCTACAAAGTGGCTGTTGCTGAACAAATGGAAGACCCGAAAAAAGCGGTCGGAATTGTTAAACGGGCAGTAACACAGGTGATTACCCCAGGGACAACGATTGACACTGCAAATTCGGTTGATAATAATTTCTTGGTGGCAATTGACTTCAAAGATAAACATTATGCTCTTTCCTATATGGACTTATCAACTGGTGAATTCAAGGTGACAGAGCTCAGCGAATTTTCAGCGGTAGTAGGAGAAATTGCTTCACTCAAGGCGCGGGAAATTGTAGCTGGTTTTACTTTAGATGAAAGTCAGTTAAAAGTTTTTGAAAGACAAATGAATCTTTTGATTTCAGAACAAATTGAAATTCCTGAAAATTTACTGATAGATTTGTCAGGATTGACCGCCTTAGAAAATCAAGTCGCTTCAAAATTGTTGGCTTATGTCAAAGAAACACAAATGCGTGATTTGAGTCACTTACAAGAAGTTGAACATTATGAAATTAAAGACTTTTTGCAAATGGACTTTGCGACAAAATCATCTTTAGAGCTGACGGCAAATAAAAGAGAAAATAAAAAACATGGCACACTTTATTGGTTGCTTGATGAGACGAAAACAGCGATGGGAACCAGAATGTTACGGTCGTGGATTGACCGTCCTTTGGTTTCAAATTCAGCCATTCAAAAACGAATGGAAATTGTTCAAATTTTCTTAGACCATTTCTTTGAGCGTTCCGATTTGATAGAAGCCTTAAAAGGGGTCTATGATTTAGAACGTTTGGCTTCACGTGTTTCTTTTGGTAAGGCTGTTCCGGTTGATTTTTTGCAGCTGGCTAATTCTTTATCAAATGTTCCTGCTATCAAAAATATTTTGGGAATGCTTAATGAAGCTCCATTAGAAGAGTTAAAAAGCCAATTAGACGAAATTCCAGAATTATCTGGTTTAATTAATTCAGCTATTAGTGAGAATGCCTCAAGAACGATTACTGAAGGGGGCATTATTAAAAAAGGCTACAATGCTCAATTAGATAAATATCGGGAGGCGCTTGAAAATGGGACTTCTTGGATTGCTAAATTGGAAGCAGATGAAAAAGCCAAGACAGGAATTTCCACACTACGAATTGATTATAATCGTAAGGATGGTTATTATTTTCATATTACTCAAAGTCAGTTGAATAGTGTTCCTGAACATTTTTATCGGAAGGCAACTTTGAAAAATTCTGAGCGTTTTGGTTCTCAGGAATTAACTGAAATTGAAGAAATTATGTTGGAAGCGCGTGAAAAATCATCATCTCTAGAATATGATTTATTCATGGGCCTTCGGACTGAAACGGAGCAATATATTGGCAGACTACAAGCTCTAGCCAAAACAATTGCTGAAATTGATTGTTTACAAAGTCTATCTGTCGTTGCCGAAAAACAAGGATATATCCGTCCGACGCTTACAGACGGTTCAAGAATTGTTGAAATTAAAGGCGGTCGTCATGCGGTCGTTGAAGCGGTCATGGGTGCTCAAGAATATGTGCCAAATGATATTGAACTGCCTGAACAAACAGATATTCAACTCATCACAGGACCGAATATGTCAGGTAAATCAACCTACATGCGTCAATTTGCTTTGACGGTGATTATGGCTCAAATTGGATCTTTTGTTCCAGCCGAAACAGCCAATTTACCAATTTTTGATGCCATCTTTACACGGATTGGTGCCAGTGATAACTTGATTTCAGGGGAATCGACCTTTATGGTTGAAATGTCTGAGGCCAATCATGCCATTCAAAAGGCAAGCAGTCGCAGCCTGATTATTTTTGATGAATTAGGGCGAGGAACGGCAACTTATGATGGGATGGCTCTAGCTCAAGCAATTATTGAATATGTTCATGACCATATTGGGGCAAAGACCTTGTTTGCTACGCATTATCATGAATTGACAGACTTAGATGAAGCGCTCGATCATCTTGATAATGTCCATGTTGCTACCTTGGAGCAAAATGGGAATGTGACTTTTTTGCATAAAATAACAGAGGGACCAGCTGATAAATCCTATGGGATTCATGTGGCGAAAATTGCAGGTTTACCACAGCCTTTGTTAGAGCGAGCAGATTTGATTTTGCAGAAGTTAGAAAATAAACCTTTGCCTGCTAAAAAAGTTGCTGATGAACAAGAACAACTTAGTTTATTTGATTTTACCGAAAATTCTTCAGAAATTATTGAAAAGATAAAAAGGCAAAATGTTGATAATATGACTGCAAGAGAGGCATTGAATTTCTTGTGGGAACTTAAAGATTCACTTTGAACTTGGTAGCGAGGCATATTCTGTAAATAAGCTAAGAAAAAAGGCTATAATTACTTAAAAAGAAATTCATTGAAAGATGAATTGAGTAGAAGCTAACATAAAAAGGAGCTAAACATGGAAAATGAAAAAGAACTTAAAGGGCAAGAAATTCCAGAGACTCAAGTGGAGCCAACTGAAGAATTAAATTCTGAGAATCTTGCTTCTCAAGAAGAAACAACTAAGAGTGATATTAGTGAATGGGATGCCTCAGAGCCTGTACTTGATGAGCCAGTAGTTGCCAAGGCTGAAGTTTCAGAAGGTTTTGTAAGTGAACCAGTGATTGCAGAACCAGTAATTGCTGCTAGTGAACCACTTGATTCAAAAGTCGAAGAGAAAACGAGCGAACAATCAGCTTATGCAGATATTCCTCAGAATCGCTCACTAGAAAATCAAGATGAAATTAAAACTAAATGGAACTGGGGAGCTTTCTCTTTTCCAATGTGGTTTGGGATTGCCAACCGTGCTTATTTGGGACTCTTGATTTTGATTGGATTAATCCCATGGATAGGTTGGATTTTTGGGATTGTATGGATGATTGTTTTTGGTTTTAATGGCGAAAAATGGGCACTTGAAAATCGAGATAATAAATATCGTGATGAGGAAGAGTTCCGTAAGGTCATGGACGGTTGGAATCGAGCAGGTTTCGTTGCATTCATTATTGGAATTGTATTATTTGTGATTGCAATTTTGATTCTTATTTTCGTATTAGTCTTTGCTTTTAACAGCTATAATAATTTTGATAATGGTTACCGCAATTTTGGAAACTACTAATTAATGTAAAAATGATAGACAATTTTCATCTTGTCTATCATTTTTTGTCAGTAAAAAATGAAAAGCGAGCCCTTGCTTTTTGTGTTATAATTAGAATTAATTTTAAAAAACAAGAGAGCGAGATTATTGTGGGAAAAATTATTGAACTAAATGAAGCGCTCGCCAATCAAATTGCTGCTGGAGAGGTGGTTGAGCGGCCTGCTAGTGTTGTCAAAGAATTAGTCGAAAACTCAATTGATGCTGGAAGCAGTAAAATTATTATCAATGTTGAAGAAGCTGGTTTGCGATTAATTGAAGTCATTGATAATGGTTTGGGTTTGGAAAAAGAAGATGTGGCTTTGGCTTTACGTCGTCATGCAACAAGTAAAATCAAGGATTCGGCAGATTTGTTTCGGATTAGAACACTCGGTTTTCGGGGGGAGGCTCTGCCATCAATCGCTTCTGTCAGCCAGATGACCATTGAAACAAGTACGGCTGAGGAAGAATCAGGAACAAAACTAATTGCTAAAGGTGGAAATATCGAAACTTTAGAACCACTTGCTAAGCGCGTGGGGACGAAAATTTCTGTTGCTAATCTTTTTTATAATACACCAGCAAGACTCAAGTATATCAAGTCCTTGCAGGCTGAACTTTCTCATATCACAGACATCATCCACCGATTGAGTCTGGCTCATCCAGAGATTTCCTTTACTTTAGTTAATGAGGGTAAAGAATTTTTGAAAACGGCTGGAAATGGTGATTTACGTCAGGTTATTGCTGCAATTTATGGTATAGGGACAGCGAAAAAAATGCGTCAAATCAAGGGCTCAGACTTAGATTTTGAACTAATAGGTTATGTCAGCTTACCAGAGCTGACAAGGGCTAATCGTAATTATATTACGATTTTAATAAATGGTCGATTTATCAAAAACTTTTTATTGAATCGGGCAATTTTAGAAGGGTATGGCAATCGATTGATGGTGGGACGGTTCCCTTTTGCTATTTTATCGATTAAAATTGACCCAACACTTGCTGATGTTAATGTTCATCCGACAAAACAAGAGGTGCGTTTGTCTAAAGAGCGTGAATTGATGGCTTTAATTTCTAAAGCAATTGATGAAGCTTTATCAGAAGGTGTTTTGATTCCAGAAGCTTTGGAAAATTTGCAAGGAAGAGCTAAAGAAAAGGAGAGTCTTTCTGTTCAAACGGAACTTCCTTTGCAAAATAATCCTTTATATTATGATAATGTTCGCCAAGATTTTTATGTCAGAGAAGAGGCAACTTTTAAAATCAATAAAAATCAAGCTTCAAATGATTCGTCTGAACGAACTTTTGATAATTTTACAGAAAATCAACTTAATACAGATGCTGTCAGTGAAAAAATTACTGACAGAACTGTTGAAAGTACAACTGAAATTACTGACAACAGTCTAGAAAATACTGTCAGCAACTTTGAAATTGATTTTGATAATGAAGTAAAGATAAGTCAGTCATCAACTTTTCCGCAGCTTGAATACTTGGCACAATTGCATGCGACTTATTTACTTTGTCAGTCCAAAGAAGGACTTTATTTGGTTGACCAACATGCGGCTCAAGAGCGAATCAAATATGAGTATTGGAAAGATAAAATTGGTGAGGTCAGTATGGAGCAACAAATTTTACTTGCACCATATTTGTTCACTTTAGCCAAAAATGATTTTATTGTTTTAGCCGAGAAGAAAGATTTGTTGCATGAAGCCGGTGTTTTCTTAGAAGAATACGGAGAAAATCAATTCATTTTAAGAGAACATCCAATCTGGTTAAAAGAAACCGAGATAGAGAAATCAATTAATGAAATGATTGATATTATTCTCTCATCAAAAGAATTTTCACTCAAAAAATATCGTCATGATTTAGCTGCAATGGTTGCTTGTAAAAGTTCAATTAAAGCTAATCATCCCCTTGATGCCGAGTCAGCTAGAGCATTGATTGCAGAATTAGCAACTTGTAAAAATCCTTATAGTTGTGCGCATGGACGGCCAACGATTGTTCATTTTTCAGGGGATGACATTCAAAAAATGTTCCGGAGAATCCAAGAAACGCATCGTTCAAAAGCAGCTTCGTGGAAAGATTTTGAGTAAAAAGTGACTAAACAGATTAATGATGAAGTTGGTCAGTAAAAAAATAGATAAAAACTACTGACAGACTTGAATAAGGGAGTTTGTCAATCAAAAAAATTAGAAAAGTAAAAAAATGTTTGAATATCTTAATGGAAAATTAGTAAAAATTTCCCCAACAAATATTGTAATTGATGTAGCAGGAATTGGTTATCTTATCAGTGTAGCTAACCCTTACGCTTGGTCGGCTTTGATGAACACAGAAGTAAAAATTTATGTTCATCAAGTCATTCGCGAAGATGCCCACAGCCTCTATGGTTTTGTTAACGAGGCCGAAAAAGCTTTATTCTTACGTCTGATCAGCGTTTCTGGGATTGGGCCAAAATCAGCTCTGGCCATCATTGCGGCGGCTGATAACGAAGGTTTAATCACTGCTATTGACAATAGTGATATCAAGTATTTAACTAAATTTCCAGGAGTTGGTAAAAAAACAGCCATGCAGATGGTGCTTGATTTGGCTGGGAAATTTGATGCGACAGGAACTGTAGGTATTTCTCTTCTTGATGCTGGACCTGCTGGCAATCTTGCTTTGGAAGAAGCGATTGAAGCGCTACAAGCTTTGGGTTATAAAGCAACAGAATTGAAGAAAATTGAGAAAAAATTAGCTCAAGAAACAGGTCTGACCAGCGAAGAATATATCAAATCAGCCTTAAAACTTATGATGAAATAAAAAAGTTTGAAGAAAGAACTGACAGACATCAAAAATAGTCATTCAAGTCTTTCTGTCAGTAAAATTTACTGACAGCTTCTCATAAGTCATCAAAAATCATCTCTAAAAGGAGAATTACAAGATAAGATGAACGATATATTAAACAAAGAGCCAATGGAAGAAGATTACGGTATTGAAAAATCTCTACGTCCGCAATTTTTTAATCAATATATTGGTCAAGATAAAGTCAAAGAACAATTAGAAATCTTTATTAAAGCAGCAAAAATGCGTGAAGAAGTTTTGGACCACGTGTTACTTTTTGGCCCTCCGGGACTTGGTAAGACAACAATGGCATTTGTCATTGCCAATGAGTTGGGGGTTAATATTAAACAAACAGCGGGTCCTGCCATTGAAAAGCCAGGAGATTTAGTTGCGATTTTGAATGAATTGGAACCTGGCGATGTACTATTTATTGATGAAATTCATCGGATGCCAATGCAAGTTGAAGAAGTTC
Organism: Lactococcus sp. EKM203L; assembly: GCF_011800585.1. Lineage (NCBI taxonomy): Bacteria > Bacillati > Bacillota > Bacilli > Lactobacillales > Streptococcaceae > Lactococcus > Lactococcus sp. EKM203L. Next base: position 40,038 of record NZ_JAALEQ010000007.1, on the reverse strand, counting down.
TTTATAGCGCTATGGAAGATTTCTACATTGATATTATGCTTGGTTCTGGTGATGGTTCACGCTCGGTTCATTTAGATTTGCCGCCATTTACTCTAGTTGGGGCAACAACAAGAGCTGGAATGCTTTCGAATCCATTGCGTGCCCGTTTTGGAATTTCAAGTCATATGGAGTATTATCAAGAGCGTGATTTAGAAGAAATTGTTAAAAGAACAGCTGATATTTTTGAAGTCGAAGTTATTGATAATGCCGCTTTAGAGATTGCTTTACGTAGTCGAGGGACTCCGCGGATTGCCAATCGTTTACTTAAACGAGTGCGTGATTTTGCTCAAATAATGGGGGATGGCCGAGTGGATAAAGCAATTACCGATAAGGCCTTGTCTATTCTTGATGTTGATGCCGCTGGTTTGGATTATATTGACCAAAAAATTCTCCGCACAATGATTGAAATGTACCACGGTGGTCCTGTTGGGATTGGAACTTTGGCGGTAAATATTGCCGAAGACCGTGAAACGGTCGAGGATATGTATGAACCTTATTTGATTCAAAAAGGATTTTTGATGAGAACTAAACAGGGACGTAAGGTGACCCAAAGAGCCTATGAACACTTAGGTTACGTTTATAATGAAGAAGATTGACAGTTAGTATCTGTCAGTAAAAAAGTTTGTCAAAGCTTGACGGGCTTTTTTATATTACATAAATTCCTACCGTTGTAACAATAATGAAAAAAGTATATAATATGACCATAAAGTTACGACTGGAGAGACAAGACAAATGGTTAATCAATACTATGGTTTAAAACTTCAAGAACTCTGTGAAGCTAAAGAAATCACGAAAAATGAAATTATCAAAAAAACAGGAATTCCTAAAAGTAGTCTCTCTCGTTTTTTTAGTGGAGAAGGTTATTTAAATCTTGATCAAATTGATGCTTTGCTTGAATTTCTTCACTTGGAACTTTCTGAATATGATTATTATCTCAATAATTTTAAACATAGTTTTTACGAAGAATTATTTAGTAAAATCGACCAAGCGGCAACGAATAATAATATTGAAGAACTAAAAGACATTGCCTGGCAATGTGAGCAAATTGGCGAACATTTGATTGCTCTTTGTGCCAAAGCACGCTTAGAAAAGTTGCCAGAAAACGAAGTGGTTGAGTTAAGTTCTTTTATTTTAGGAATTGAAATATTTAGTTTTTATGAACTTCTCATTTTGTCAGATACCATTGAGCAATTTTCGTCAGAAATGATAAAAGCAATTATTCAAGATTTGAGCCATCATCATCAAAGGTTAGCCAATCGTACACGTTATCGCAAAATTATTTGTCAAATCGCCTGTCGCGGAGCAGTGACTTGTATCCAAGAAGGGAAAGAAAAGGAAGCGCAAGAATGTCTGGCTCTGGTCAAAGCATATTGTCATGAAAAAGACGCATATTCTAGATTGATTTATCGCTTTACTAAAGGTTATTATTGTATTTTTTATGGTCAAGGCGAAGAACGACTTCTGGGAATTGAAAGCATGAAAAAGGTCATCGAAATTTTTGATTGGGAAGGAAGTATAAATTTAGCAAAAACCTACCAAAAACTCTATGATAAATATGTGAAAAACTATAATTTTCCTCAATGGTTAAGTGATATTCTAGGAAAAGATTCAATTTGAATCTTTTTTTTGTGCTTTCGAAATCGGTGCTACAATAAAGTTAAGGAGACAAAAATAAAAACAAACGAGGAAAAACCAATGGACAAATTCGCAAGCTACTGATCGCAGCCAAGAAAACAAAGTAAAAAATGAAAGGAATCTCTCAACATGAGAAAAATATCATCAGCTTGATTCAGAAAAGATAATTTCTTTCTGAATTTGGGCAGAAAGAGGTAAATTATGAAAATGAATTTGAAAAAACAAATCTTTGTCTTATCAACTTTACTTGTTACGACAGGTGCGATAGGGGTAACTTCTGTATCTGCGACTCAAGTCGCCTATGTAAAAACAAGTTCAGTTACTTACTATCTAAATAATGTTTCTACAGGAACAACGGATTATTATGATTATGTGAATATCCTTCATGGAGGTTCTTATACAATCACCACAAGTACAATTTACTACACGGTAGTAAATTCTGTCGGACAAAGTCAACCGGCAAAACAAGTAACTACTTATTATCATTATTGATGGAATAGGAGTAAGCTACCTCACTTACTCCTATTTAATGATTATTTTTGATTGAGAGGTGATTAAATGAAATACTTCAAATTTGAATTAAAAAAGTTTATTCTAAACAAAAGAAACAGATACTTATTAGCTTTGATTTCTTCCTTAATCATAGTTTATAGTGTATATAATACAATTTCTTTTACTAATATTTTTAAAAATAACATCACTAGCCTTGTTCAAGAGGTACAGACTAATGAAAAATCAGTTCAGGATAACATTGAAACTACTGAAGAAAGCCTAAAAACCACAAAAGTGAAGGCAGAAGATGATAATCTAAATAATACATTGAGTGACTTAAAGCAAAAAGATAACATCTATCAAAAACAAATCGCAGCTATAGGCGTCAATGACATTAATGAATATTATCATTTACAAAAAGAAATTGACCAGTTGTATTTTAAACAAAATGGTAACCAATCATCATCTGGTCAAGATAAATTCCTGAAAGCAGAAATTAAGTATATCAAGACAGTTCAAGAGAGAAAGTTAGATTTTGAAGCAATGTCTACCATGCAATCTCATGCTTTTGGAAATTTTCATCAGCAGTTCATTCCAATTTTAACGAGTAGTCTATTCATTGTCTTATTTGCTTCCATGGTTTCAATCCTTGTCGCCACTAGTTATGAATCAAAAGAAAACAGATTTTATCGATTTGCGGGAATTGATTTGCAGAAAAATTTAATTATAAAAGTTTTATCTGGAACTTTAGCGACCTTTGCTTGGATTATTATTTCTAGTATCATTTATTTTCTGGTAATTGGGGTGGTGAATGGTTTTGGAGCATGGAATTATCCCGCCTATCTTGGTGATTCGGATTTGAAAACAGGATTTACTTTGACTAATCTCACAATTCCAAATGGAATTTTGGATTTAGGAAGTATCCTCTATCTGTTTTTTGTCATCTTTTTCTTGGCTTCATTAGGTGCCTTGATTTCTGTTTTTGTAAAACGGAGTATGGTTGTTGTTGGGGTTATAGCTCTATTTGTCATGGGATATTCGATGATAGGAAATGTTTCTTGGATAATTTCAATTAGACGTTTTGTGCCACTTTCTTATCTTGAACCTCTAAAACTTTTTGGAAATCCTAGTGCTCTTTTTGGGAAATATTCTATATTAATCGGGGCTGGCTATCTACTTTCTTTAAGTGTATTATTTTTGCTCATTTCTGTCTTCATTATTAAAAATCAAAAAACAAGGAGAATCTCATGATATTAAAAATAAAAAATTTAAAGATACCAGACATTGCTCCGCTTAATTTTGAGATTTCTGAAAATGGTTTGTACGGTCTGATTGGACGAAATGGGATTGGGAAAAGTACACTTTTCGGCATTCTTTCAGGAGAAATTGGATTTTCTCAAGGAGAAATAGAAAATGGGCGTGTCGCTTATCTTCCCGATGTAGAATCTTTTGAAGAAAGTTTAAAAATGCATGATTATTTTAAAATTTTGAAAAATAGTGAACAGGATAGAGCAAGAGAGTTAAGTCTTACTTTTGGTGCAGATAAATTTGCGAAAAAGAGAATTGGCCAATTTTCTTTAGGAATGAAAGAGCTTTTTGCGACAATTTTATCATTTTCTATCGACTGTGATATTTTAATCATTGACGAGCTATTCAGTGGGCTTGACGTTTCCAAAAAATCCCTAGTTTATGAAGAAGTGAAAAAAATCGCTCAAGAAAAAATTGTTTTATTAACCTCACACAATCTCAAGGAAATTGAACATTTCTGTGACCAAGCTTATCTATTGTCCGAAAAAGGACTGACTTTGGTGACAAATTTTGATGAAGCGGCAAAAGAAATCGGTTATATGGATGTATTTTTTTAGTGAAAGGGAATTAATGCGAAAGAATACTACATTATTTGGTTTATATATTTTCTAATAATTGTTTCCGATTAAGAGATAAGTCGAATGAAAGATAAGGAGAACTTATGTCAGTAATTACACCTGCCCCTCAACCTAAAAGTGATATTTTTCGGGAGGTTGAACAACTCCAAAATTCTTTTAAAAATAATGAAAGTAAAGTTTTGGTAGATAACAATAAAATTTATAAAAAATTGAAGGAAAAAAAGAAAAAAATTAAGCAGAAAGATTAGTTCGTCTGTCAGTAAAAAAGTTTGTCAAATTTTGGCAGACTTTTTCATTTTAGAATTCTGTCAGTAATATCTTGTGAAATAGGGTATAATAGAATAAATGCTCAAAATTAGTTAATTTATAAATGATATAAAGTAAGGAAGTCATGGAAAAGATTGTTTTTGTCTGTTTAGGAAATATTTGTCGTAGCCCAATGGCAGAATTTGTCATGAAAGATTTAGTTGAAAAGGCAGGGAATGAATCAAAGTTTTTGATTGAAAGTCGAGCAACTTCTTCTTGGGAGCATGGAAATCCAATTCATTCTGGAACCCAAACAAAACTAAAAGAACAAAAGATTGCTTTTGACCTTCACAAAGGAAGTCAAAAAATCAGTAGTGAAGATTTTTATGAATTTGATAAAATTATCGCAATGGATGAATCCAATTTAGAAAATCTTAGAAAAATGGCACCAGAAGGAACGAGTCAAAAAATCGCGATGCTTTTAGAACAAGGTGTTCCAGATCCATGGTTCACGGGCGATTTCCAAGAAACTTATCAACTTGTTAAGACGGGTTGTCAAAGATTATTGGATGAAATTGTATAAAATATTTCAAATAAAATAAACCGATGTGAGAAAATCTCACATTAAAACTTGACTTTGCTAATAACAAGGTCTATAATGAAAGGCATGGAGGCGAGATTTGGTGAAAGAACGTGAATTAAGACGCTCTATGGCGGTACTTCCAATAGGAACTGTCATGAAACTCACTGACCTAAGCGCAAGGCAGATTCGTTATTACGAAGAGCAAGAGCTTATTTTCCCGGAGCGAAGTGACGGTAATCGTCGCATGTATTCGCTCAATGACATAGATGCTCTATTTGATATTGCTGACTTATTGCAAGAAGGTAATAATATTGCAGATATCAAAGAAATTTATGCCAAAAGGGATGCTAAGAAGGCTCAAACTTTATCTATCGGAGAAGTCCACCATGCACTTGAACGCGAATTTGCCCAACAAGGTAGATTCGGAACTCCTGATCCCACTCATTTTACCCAACCGCGGATGTAAGTTTAGTTTACTTTATTTGTCAACTAAGTTTACAGCGAAAATTTAACTAGGAGAGTAAAGCATGACAATCACAGCAGCAGACATTCGTCGCGACGTCAAAGAAAAGGATATTAAATTCTTGCGTTTGATGTTTACAGACATTCTTGGAACACTTAAAAACGTTGAAGTTCCAGCTACAGATGAACAATTGGACAAATTGTTTGAAAACAAAATGATGTTTGACGGTTCATCAATCGAAGGATTCGTTCGTATCAATGAATCAGACATGTATCTTTATCCAGACCTTGACACTTGGATTGTTTTTCCTTGGGGAGATGAGTATGGTAAAGTGGCAGGTGTAATTTGTGATGTTTACACTCCAGAAGGTGAACCTTTCGCTGGAGACCCACGTGGTGTCTTGAAACGTAACCTTAAATCAATGGAAAAATTGGGCTTCAAGAGCTTTAACCTTGGACCTGAACCAGAGTTCTTCCTTTTCAAACTTAATGAAAATGATGAACCAACACTTGAAGTGAATGATAAAGGTGGTTATTTTGACCTTGCACCAACTGACCTCGCTGGAAACACAAGACGTGAAATCGTAAATGTATTGACAGACCTTGGTTTTGAAGTTGAAGCTTCTCACCACGAAGTAGCAATCGGTCAACACGAAATTGACTTTAAATATGCCAATGCTTTGAAAGCTTGTGATAATATTCAAATCTTTAAGCTTGTTGTTAAAACAATTGCGCGTAAACATGGTTTACATGCAACGTTTATGGCAAAACCAGTTCACGGAATCAACGGTTCTGGGATGCATTGTAACATGTCTTTGTTTACAGAAGATGGTGCCAATGCCTTTGCTGATCCAACAGGAGATATGGGACTTTCAGATGTTGCACATAGCTTTATTGCTGGACTTTTGAAACATGCTTATAACTTTACAGCAATTACAAACCCAACTGTTAACTCATATAAACGTTTGGTTCCTGGTTATGAAGCACCCGTTTATGTCGCTTGGGCTGGACGTAACAGATCACCTTTGATTCGCGTACCTGCTTCACGTGGTTTGTCAACTCGTGTTGAACTTCGTGCGGTTGACCCAACAGCAAATCCATATCTTGCATTGGCTGTTCTATTGGCAGCTGGTCTTGACGGTGTTGAACATAAATTGGAAGCGCCAGAAGCAATCGAATCAAATATTTACGTAATGACAGAAGAAGAACGTAAAGCACATGGTATTACAGATTTGCCATCTACTTTGCACAATGCCGTTAAAGCATTGCGTGAAGATACAATTGTGACTGAAGCGCTTGGAGAACATGTTTTGGTTAACTTTGTTGAAGCGAAACGCATTGAATGGGCAAGCTATGCACAATTCGTATCGCAATGGGAAATTGATAACTATTTAGAACTTTATTAATTGATATAAAAAATCACTGACAAAGCCTGTCAGTGATTTTTTGGACCATTTAAATATTTTAGTTGTTTTCAGTAATTGTCAAAACGTTGAAGGCAGTTTTTCCGTCTTCGGCAATCAAGAATCCTTTGTGTTCAGCAACATAGTCAATAGCTGCTTGGAAATCAGCGAATTCTTTGACGATTGAGCAAGTGTTTGTGGCACCGACATAATTGTTTTCTGAGTCCTCGTAATAATTGATTCCTTTAAATTTAAATTTCATAATAAAAAGTCCTTTCTTTGTTATAGTTTTAGTATACCACGGCAACCCATTAGAACCAAATAGAAGGTAAAATGGCTGTTTTATGCAATTATGCAATGAAAACACGACCCATTAGAACCAAATATACATGTTTTTAAACGTAGTAAAAAGCGTAAAAAAACACGAACGTAGTAAAAAGCGTTAAAAAAATGAACAAATTTTTGTCAGGCAAGGGGCTGTATATCCACGATATACGGCTTTTAATTTTGCTGACTTTTTGTATAAAAGCGTAAAAAAATTATTAAAAAATGAATACCCCCGCCCCTATCTTTTCATAGGGAAAGCACACACATACTGTTTTCTTACATCACAGACCAATTTTGAAAACTTTTTTTCTGGGATGGAATCGCTCAACCATAAGGATATCGTGGATAATTGACCCCTAAAAGTTATCCTCTAAAAATGAGGCAAACCAGCTAAATTTATTTGTGAGACACGCTACCAACGATTATTAGTGCTAAAACGACGTAAAAAAAGGCAAGAAAGGGAAGTGATTTTCCCTTTTTTTGCCTTTAAACGTGATTAAATCAATGTTTTAAGATTTTGACCCCCCTATATAAAAATTTTCAAAATTGGGTTTTCACGCAAGACGATACCTATGTGTGTGCTTTCCCTAACATTAGTATGGGGGGGAGGGTGTTTAAAAAATAATCTAATCATTGGAGCTTATCGCAAAAATATTATAGATTAATAATGTAAATCAATCACAGAAGCTCACGGTTTAATCGCTGTGAGTTTTTTTATTGTCTAATAATAATTTATATTCAATCAACCTCACGCGCGTGCTGTGCTTGTTCTGTGGCTTTCTTTATAATCTCTTTCACTTGCTTAATGGTTGGGTTCGTGTGGTTTCTAATAGTATGTTCGTTTAACAGATAACGGCTTGCAACTTCTGATAGTTTCAAGCGTTCCATGTATCTAAGTCTTATTAACTCTAGGTCATCATCACTCAATGAATCAAACAGCTCTGTCATTGCGTTGAGTATAAAGCGTTGTGGTGTGAGTTGGTCTGTGTTGTCTATTCTATCTGTCCATGACTTCATTGTACCTGTGAGATATAATCTTATATTAAACTCTAGCTTATTCATAATATAATCCTTTCAAACAAAAACACTACAAAACACGCGCCACATCTTCTTTGAAAGCAAAGTATATTTTTTTCGCTCTCTTGATAGGTATGTCTATGCCTGCGCTCTCTAACTCCATAGCGACACGATACCACGTATAACCGTCATACCCTTTACATCTTAACTCTATGATTCTTTTTTCTGATACTGTTAAAGTATTGTATAAAGCTCCTATAAGTTCAAGTATTCGCCTTAATCCTATCAGCTCTTTATCCTCTTCCATGCGTTCCCTGTCTATTGTGTTCCCCTCTGGCTCTGCTGTGCCTTTATAAGCTGTTCTTATTCCAAGATTGTCCTGTTTTACCCTGTATAAATAACGGCTCTCAATTGCTTTTATTTTGGCTTGTGTGCGCCCGTTAATATAATCGGCTATGATTTTATCTATTTTATCTTTCACGCTTCCCGCTCTCTGCTTGCTAAGATTCTAAGTTCTTCCTCTGTTAGATTTTCAAAAGGATTGCTCACGCTCAAGTTTCCGTTGATATTAATATCTTGTACAAGTGGGTAACGTTTTAAGATTTCAGAACTTGCTCTAATGATTTGATTAGTGTCAGGGTGTTTGTCTATGACATCGCCCTCTGCTGTTATCACTTGCTCTGTATGCTCTCCGCGTACTATCTTAGTTAATATGCCCAAGGTTTCCTCTGCGGTTGCTATGGCATTGTCTGAGATTGATTTTAACTTACTATCAATGTATTTTTTTAAGTCAGGTTTAGTCAGGTTTTCGGCTCCTATCGACTTCGCTGTTTTTTGGCTATATCCTGCATTAATAGCCGACTGGGTGGCGTTTCCTGTTTTTATATATTCGTCGCAAAATTTACGCTGTTTAGGTGTCATTTTTTCCCCTCGTTTCTGTTTATATGTCCTTTATTGATTATAGCAAAGTAAAAAGACAAGTTTTATAAGTTTTTTTATTTCCACATAACGTTAAAAAAGCCCAGTCATTGACTAGGCTCTTTTTGTTTATTCTTCTAACTCAAAGCCGATTAATTCCGCGATATTATCCAGCGCGCTGATATTCATATCCGCCAAATCTTTCGCTGTGATTTCTGTGCCGTCTGTGAACCGTGGGACTTCGTTGATATCCTCTTTGAACATTGAATCATTTAGCGCGTGCAAGTCTTGGAGCTGTGCTTTAAGTGCCAGCTCTTGCGGTTTATTCTCGCTCTCTGCTGATAGGCTCATGTCATTCAATCCTAACGCTTTGATTAAACGCTCGACATTATCAGTCAGTAAGTTTGAAAATACTTGTACGTCATTGCCTGAGGTTTCCTGAGGTGCAAAGGTCAGTTCTTGCATTTCCTCAATAATTGATTTTACTGTTTCCTGTGGTTCATACTCTTGCGGTGCTGTCAGTTCTTCCACAGATAAGCCCAAAACTTCAGTAAGGTTGATGAGGTTCTCATGCAATCCTTTCACTAAGTCTTTTTGAGTGGCTGGCGTTTCGTTTGCTCCCTCAATATGGATAAGTTTAGAAGTTGGTTCTGTAAGTTCACTTGTAAGTGTAAAAAGGTTAGATAAGATTGTTTTTGTATTTTGGCTCATTTTATTTTCTCCGATTTTTCTATGTAGTAATTTATAGTATTTTTTATGACAACATTTGTCAACACTTCAATTTGTCGGACAGCGTGCTTTTTTCATGTTTTTATTCCTTTTATAATTGGTATAGTTAGTATTGGTGTATGTTTTATATCGCTTTTTGATTTTTTCTAGTGATTTTATCAAAAACAAGCAAAAGAATACTGTTTTTACCTCAAAGAATATAGATTTCATACAGGCTACAAACCCTTATAATTCCTTAAAAGAATATAGATAATATAAATAATATAGTTTTTGCCCACCCCCAATATATTTAATGTTTCCACTTAATAATTGGTATAGTTTTATAACCCTTAATATTTTGTAAAAATAATATACCCCTATATAAATCTATATTATCTATATTATCTATATTCTTTCCCTTATTAATGGGGTTTGTAGCTATCATAAATCTATATCCAAACTATATTCAGAATATAGTTTTGTCTATAATTGGTTATCTTTTATCATGTTTTCTAGGTAAGATGTTGAGATTTGTTGTAGTCTTTTTTTATTCCTAATGACGAAAGCCTGTTTGCTGGTATATCCTGAACCGTCTTGCTTCATCACTTTTTTATTGACTTGTTTAAAACCTATAAACTCCAGCGCTTTATTTCTTTTGGCTTGTCTGCCTGCTCCTGTGTAAGTTTCTTTCATGAGTGGAACAATATCAGGGAAATGCTCGAAATAGATGATAGGGTTGCCTTGCGTGTAAATCTCAAGTATGCGCTCCTGAACTTCATCAAGCATACTGTTATCAAGTAAATTATTCATTTCTACAATCTTGAAATTAAACTTGAATTTTTCGGACTTCCAATATAAAAAGCTATGCACCAAACTAGCAACGCCTGCGCTTATTTTAGCTGTTCTGCTGGTACTAGTTGCCGTTTGTATGGTAAACGCCTCCCAGTATTCAGAAAAAATCTGTTCACGTTCGTTATCACTTTCTTGTGCTGGGCGATTCCGAAAAGCGATATTGACTGCGCGTGAGTTCATTCCCTCATCGAGTAAGATTTTGGCGTTGCTATCAATTGACAGCACCCCTGTGAGATTGACATTATTTGTATTTCCTCCTGTTTGTCGTGCTTGGTGGGTGTCCTCTGTCGCAATGACTTTTAAAGCGCGCTCCATAGCTTTACCTGTAATATCGCCCTGTTCAGTTGCTAGTAAGAACTCGCCACCGTCTAACTGCGCCCAAGCGTTTAAGGCTTCAAAACCTCCACCGCCCAAGTTATCCAGTAAAATGTCTTTTGTGATAAATGGGGCTGAAATAACCTTGTGTCTTAGTCCTTTGCCTGTACGCTCTGCGGACTTACTGACAAAGAATTTTGCTTTGGTTCCCTCACGACAAGCGACTAACATGGTATAAATCGGCTGTAAGCTCGCATTGTGTAAGCTATCTTTATCATCAATAACCATATCTAAGTAACTGCCATAAGTGTTTACAATCTTCATCACATCATTATAATTACACTCATAACGTTTAAAATAGCACTCTTTTTCATCCGGCAGGGTATCAACTAAGATGTTTTTAGTGTGTAAATCCATTTGAAAATCATTACAAGCGATAACCGCCGTTTTTATGGCTTTTATGGGTTCAAGCTGTAAGTGTTCATGAATAAATAACAATATTTCTTCAACTGCTCCAACATCAAAGGTACTACGGTTTGATAGTCGATAACGTTCTGATAGTTTCATTTGTGAGAGTAGAATCAGTTCTTCATCATTAATCAAATAGAAACATTCTTTATAAATGGCGATTGTTCCTGCAAGATAATCCATAATGGCATGAATATATCTCGGTACGTTTGATTCTTCTGAGATTGATGTCTCTGTTTCATCTTTATTTGCTTTTATTCTGCCATAAAAGAGTGAGAAATGGTTCAGTCCATTATTAATATGAAAGGTAGGGCGTTTAATTCTGATTTTTCCCTCGGCTGTTTTAACTGACAGATAAGGATATTCAAATTCATCACGGTGTAAAACATGTATAAAATCAAGTGCTCTTGGTATTTTGGCACTGTCAATATGGTCGAACTCTTCCCACGGTAACGCCAGCACGCGCTTATGATTATTTTCTAATCGTTCCCACGCTTTGCGTTGTGCTTCTAATTCTGTCAATAGTCAACCTCCAAACGATACTCGCATTCATCACAAATCTGCCGTTCTTGATAGGGGATAATCTCATTTTCTTTTAGAGGTTTACCACATAAATAACAATTCACTTTGTTAGTCCTCCTTAAAAAGTTGGTCAATCCAATCAAGTTCTGCAAGGGTGTAGCCGTTGACTGCATTATTAATCGCTATACCTGTGCGTTGTTTCTTGATAATTCCGGCTCTGCGCTCGTCTTCGTTAGTTGGAATAAAATAGCCGTTATCAATCGAACCAATGGCGCAACCTTGCTTATGGAGGTATTCAATTCTACTCTGTAAAGTTCTAAAATCAATATCAAGCGCTTGTGCTAAAATCTTGCCTTTGACAGCTCGGTCAATTCCTCTATGTTCAGAAAGAAATTTAATAATGTTTTGGTCTATTTTCTGTAAGTCAGTTATCTTCATTGAGATACCCCCAAATTCTAGTAATGGTTTCTAAAAATTGCTCATAGCTTGCTCTCTGTCTAGCTTCGCCAATCAAAGCAAACATTAATATAGTAATAGCTTCGCTGCTTGTATCGCTGATAAGATACTCTAGGTTGTCCTTGTTGCTTTCATTTTCAAGGACATCAATTGTAATTTTCATTTTTTATTTTCCTTTATCTGTAATTTCATGACAGCCAGTTGCTTACCTAAATTCGGTACTGTTTGCGTGCATAAGTTGCTTTTCACTCCGCTGGGTAAGATTATGCCTGTACTTACCTCAAACTGCTGTATTAAGTCATATTTAACCGCTTGTGCATTGTAAATTATCTTAAATGGGTGTTTTCCTATCGGTCTAAAACTATTCCGTCCTTGCCGTTTTATAGCCGTGTAGCCTTGGTGGTGTTCAATCATCTCGCTACCTCATCAAATAAGCTGATTTCTCCGCCCTCTTTTTCGCCCTCAAATCGGACACCATGCTTATATTTACGAACTTTAAAAGAATAATCAACGGTGCCTGTATTGGCGTTTAACGGGTCTAATTTTTCAATCTGCTTGTCTGTCAGCTCTGAATGATAGGCTTTTAAGTTTTGCATGCCTACGCTATCAATTCCAGCCACATAAGGGCAAATTTTAACAATATTTTGCATTTTCTTATAATCCTTTTTTGCCTTGCCTGACAAGTTGCTAAGTATCTATGATGATGAATTTGCATATATCATCAATCAAATAGTAAATAAGTGTGGTTTTGTATCTTGGTTTGTAGCGGTTCAAGCCGTGCTTTTCCCAATTATCAAGTGTGCCGTCTGATATATCTAAGTCTTCCATAACACGCTTTTTAGAGATATAAGGTAATACTCGCTTTTCATTTCTGATTTTGAGCTGTGTACCAAGATACTTATTAAATAGGCTGATGACTTTATCAACTAAACCACGCGCCACAAGGCTTGTTAAATTATCGTCATTCACTTCCTGCCCCCTTTGGCTTCTCTTTTTTCATAATCAAACTAGCTATTTCATTGATGTCTTCCACTCGTTCACTCATCATAAAAAACGATGTCATTAAAGTATCTTTCAATCTATCCAATTCGTATTCCCTACCTTCTTTTTCGAGTTCGTAAATTCTTTGTACTTCATCAAAAACCATTGTTAGGATTGCTGAAACCTCAGCATTTTTTAAATTAATATCTTCAATCATTTTTTTCTCCTTTTTTAAAAATCTGTAAACTTACTAAATCAGGTTGTTTCTGTCCGAAAACTTTAGAAAAAGGTAAAGGAGTAACCGCAAAACATTCAGCTTGTCCGTTGATACTAATTGCTAGCGGTGTATTATCGTCATAACGTTCAAGAGAAGTTACAAGCGCTTTTAAATCTGATATAGTATTAATTTTCATGCTTTATCTCCTCGTTTAAGTTGTAACTGTCGCTTTGGCGCTTTAGATTCATTGACAATTAATATTTTTCTTACTTCAGCACGACTAGATTTAACCAACCAAATAGGTAGTATTTTTGTGCTTATAACGTCCATTTTTATAAATTTCATACTTTGCCCCCTCTAACTAGATGTCGCTTACCTGTAAATTCATAAGGGATATTTATAAATAACGTCCTGTCAGTAGTCATGCCAATAACTGGCTTAGCTGTCTTATCATGAGCGATATAAACACGTTTAAATCTTTTAAATTTCATGCTTTACCCCTTAACCATTTCTACTTGAATGTTATTTTCCAACGTTGTGAAAGTAACTACTGATTGACCGTCAAACAAGCGGTAGACATACTCATTAAGTTGGATAAAGTGGCGCGCTTTGGCTTTTAATAAGTCCATGAGTTCAAAGGCTATTGAATCGTCAAGGATATAAGTTTCTTTGTTTGCTGTATTATTCATTTTGTTTTCATTCTCCAATTTGATATAATTAGAGTAAGAAAGCGCGTGATATTGCGTTTGCTACTCTAATTTGATAAAAAGCTGTCTCTTGGTCGGGTCAAGCTTTTTTTGTACGATTATTTAAATTCATCTAAACTAACTCCTAATGCCTCCGCAATCTTAACGACTGTGAGCCATTTAGGATTTTTTGTATTGCGTTTTTTGATTTGGTGTAACTGCTGGGGGCTTATGCCTGTCATTTTGGCAAGCCGATACTCGGTTATGCCTTGTTTGTCTAATTCTTTTTTGATTTTGTCCCACATTGTGATGACCTCTCTTGTTTTAGTGGTAAACTGCGTGTATAATAGTTTTTGACTTAAATAAATATATTAGGAGTTCTATACTAAATGATTGAACTTAGTGGCAAAGATAGAAAGTATTTGTATAAACTAGTAAAAGCCAAAAAACTAAATTATGAACAAGATAATTTATCGCATCAGGTTTTAATTGAAAACAAGTTAGCAAAAGTTTACTTTACAAGCGATAAATATGATCCTGACTTAGGGGAACACATAAATCCACAAAATATTATTGCTCCAACTAGTACAGGTTTAAGATATAAAGATATTTACCGTGAACAAATAAGAGAAAAATATTTTACTCCTATTTGGGTGTCTATGGCAACCACTGTTCTAATATGGTTAACAAAATATTTACTAGAAAACTGGCTGTAAAGCTAAGTAAGATTACTATCCATAGCTCTTTTTTATCTTTTCTCATCTTTCCATATCCTAGCCTAATCGGCTTTTTAATTTACTAAAAATTGTTTAATTTCATGAAACGCCATGCCTATCTCTAACAGTAATATAATGCTGTCAGTATAGCGCCTGAGCGTTTCTTTTTGTTCTGCGGTTAATTTGTCGCCTGACTGTTTAAAGCTCGTTAGACTACGATATTTTCCGTTTGTCGTAAGCTGTACGAGTAAATCAAGAATGATTTTGTGATAGTATGGCTTCGACTGATTGCTTTGCATGATTGCGGTGTCTAGTTTGTTCATGGTTAGCTATCCTTAACTTGCAAAAAAATCAAGTTAATAGTTAAAATTTTTCATCAAGTCATAAATAGAATTTTCTTCTAAATTTGCTGCTCTTTCTAATTCTTTAACCTTATCAAGTGTTAATTTATTCGGAGCTAATCTAATGCGATATAGAGCATTATATGTGATTCCCATATTCTTCGCTATCGCCTCATATCTTACCCCTGATTGTTTTAAAATCTCATCAAGTGGTTTATAAGTTTTACTCATTTTATCTCCTTTCTGATTTTTATGTTTTTCATTCTAACATTAACTTGATTTTTATGCAAGTAATAACTTTACTTTTTTGCAAGTTTTCTCTTGAAAGTAGTTAAACATTGCGATATAATCAAGGTATGACAAAAACAGATATTAAATTTCCTCAAATGGTCGACTATTTCAGAAAAGAAAAAGGTTGGACTATGAAAGAGTTAGCAAATAAAATGGGTAAGACAGAATCTGCTATTTCAAGATGGATAAGTGGAGATAACTCCCCGAAAATGGAAGATGTTCATGCCCTAGCAAAGCTTTTTGATACAGATATAGATACTCTTGTGTACGGAGCGGAGGTTAGGAATACAATAGCTCATGGACAATTTGAGCCGATAGACTTGGCGGAGGTTGCAAACTCTGATGATGACGCTATTTTTGATAGTATTCTAAGTGCTGGTGGTCGCCCTTTGACCGAAAAAGACAAAGCTATGATTAAGTTAGTTTTTGCTGACCGTTGGGAAGAATTGCAACAAAAAGCTAAAGACTTGAAAGATAGTGAAAAATGAGGGCGTTAAATGAATCAAGAAGAATTGACCGCTCTTATAGTAATCAAGATTGAGAACTTAGGTATAGATTACAGAACGTTTGAATATGATAATCAAAGAGCTTGGATAGATACAAGGCTTTGTATTGGTGGATATAATCCAAATACTGCCACACCCTTTGACCACGCTCACGAGTACATGCACGCATATTATAAAGATGATAGACGGCTAGGCGAATGTGATACGTTAAGCCCTGCAGAAAAGAGAGCTAACAAAGAAGCGATTCTCATGCTTTGGGACTGGTTTATACAGTATGGCGGAAGCTTTAACGATATAACACGATTCTGTCAGATAACTGGTTGCCACTATGAAGCCACTAAACGACTGATAACATCAATGTGCTGTGATATGAGCAAAAAGAGCTTTCGTGAGTGCGCCATTGATTACATCATCCGTTTTGACATTATCACGCGCGACACGTTAAATATATACAACTTCTTAGACTTTTACGGCTATCATCACAACGCTTATGACGAGGCGCGTGCGTTGCTGTATGAGCTGTGCTGGTTTGAACTAGCTGGATAAAGGAAAATACAATGAAAAAAGACAAAATGAAAAAGATGGTACAACAAGCAAAGTTAAAAGCTGCTGAGAGGAAACTAGCAGACCACGGAATTGCAACTGTACGCATGAGAAATAATGATTTGATTTCTGTGGGGTTATCGCAAGGAAATAGCCAAGCTACTTATTCCCCAAATAGCTCATTAGAAGAGAAAAGAAAGTTTTTTCAATCTATTTATGCTCCTTTAATTTCAGAAGCGATTATTGAATCAAAAAATGATATTGAGATTAGGATGAACGGTGTTTATGGCATTACCTTAAAGCTCAATGGAAAAGAATACGAGGTAATGTATTTACCGCTTGATATCCAAAAAACAAAAGATGGTATTAAAGATATTTCATTTGCTCAATTCATTTCTCTTTTAGAACGGTATAATCGAAATGCAGAAAATCCTGTTTTGGTTTCACTAGAAAAAATGAAAAAAGTACAACAAACGTCCTATTAAGGGGTATAAATGATAAGCTAATTCTTATCAAAAAACAGCAAAGTAACTAATAGATTATGGAAAAAAACAGACTTCAAGACATAAGCAATATAACAAGGTGTCCTAATTGCAAAACAACTGATGCTTTTATGCTTGCTAAAATAAAACGGCTTCAACCTGATTACACACTTGGTGGAAATGATTGGTATTGTTATAACTGTGATACCAAATTTACTCTAAAGCCTAATAATGAGAGCAGAGGTCAATAATGATTGTATTCCTTGCAACTATCATCGCTCTTGCTCTTATTGCACTTACAATATATGCCTTTTGGGACATTGTTATTGTCCTGTTTAAAATATGGCTCTTTAACCTGATAATTTCTGTTATCGGAGGTCTTTGGTTCTTTGTGGTATTCCATGATACATTTATGAAACTGATGCAAAGATAAAGGGGTTGATAACTCATGAAAAAAATAGATATAGGAATAATGGCGATTATCTTATCGATAATGTTTATAATACTTGCTATTCTTGAAATTATTTTTTTAAGTATATAGCTGTGAACCTTAACATTTCTTAACATCGCTCTAAAGGTTTAAAAAGTAACCAAGCGAAAATCGCCCGCGTTACAAGGGCTGTAGCAATTCGCTATAAGCTCAAACCTTTAGTATTATTTAGTGCTGGCAAAGTCAAAAACAATTAAAAAATATACTACTGGAGAGTAATCGATCATGAATATAAACCTAAAAGAGTTATTACCTAAACTTTTAATACTACTTACTGTAAATCTAATATGCTTATTATTAAATGTCGACTTAGGTTTTATTTTAATGTATAATATTATATTTTTTGCCTCATTGTTCTATTTCCAAAGAGTGTTTACATCAAGGGTAATAAATATAATGCTCATTATTGTAGGTATTATTGCATCATGCTTTGCTATATTTGTATTCTAATTTGCCAAAATGTGGCATTACATTATAAAAAATTATAAGCACGCGCAAAATTGTTAGTATCAACGACTGATTGATACTTTAAAGCAGTTGAAAAGGAGATGAAATGAAAGTAAAAATGCTACATTCTTGTTGGAGTGATAAAAGATTAGAGAATTATATCAATGAATTTTTAGATGACTTGAAACACGATGGATTTGAAGTAGTAGAAATTCAATACAGACCAACTATTTGGGGATATTTTGCTACGGTTGTATATCAATAAGGTATAACTGTTTTTCGGATAAACCAATGCTAAGAAATGCTAAGGTTCAAATCTATATAACAAGTCCTAAATTTTAGGAACGCAAAATAAAAAGCGCCTAGGCGCGTGAATTCGTAAGTCTATGTGTTTCCAGTCACTAAAAACTGGTAAGGAGTAATTTATGAAAAATAAAAGTAAAAAATGGTGGTTTTGGATTCTAGCTGTTTTACTGTTTCCTTTCTTATGCCTTTATGGCATTTATCGTTTAGTTATAAATTATAGAACGACAGGTCGAAAAGTTTGGTTAGTCGGAGTTGTCCCACTTGCGTTAGTTTCATTGTTTGGATTTGTAGTTTATGCTGGAGCATTTAGTGGGCCGAATTCTGATAATAAAACTGAAACAGCTATATCTAGCTATTCCTCTAGTTTTTCTAGCAGTTCAGTATCCACAAGCACTAAGCCTGCGAAATCTATAAGTAAGAGTACTACGAGTTCTTCCAGTTCTAAAGTAGCTAAAAAAGTAGTTGCTAGTTCCTCAAGCAGTTCTACTGCAGCTAGTACAACGGATATTTTAAACAAATTAAACGAGTACACTAATGCCAAGTCTGCAGGTCCTACTGGTAATTATTACTGGGAAAATGGTTCAGCAAAACTTTCGGGCTTTGAAAATTTGAAAGCAGGAGAGTATAGTTTTAATGCTGATGATAAAGGGCGTTCAGGAGTAGCACGCGCGATTTTAACATATTCACAGTTTGAAGCCTCAAAAGGTTCGAGACAAGGACAACCTTTAGACCCTCCAGCTTGGCCATCAAGCAATCCAAAAATCGCAATCACGTTCTCACTGACAGGAAGAACCTATCATGGTTATTTATACAATAGAAGTCATTCAATTGCTGACAGTCTCTTAGGAGAAGGCTCTTATACTTCACAATATAACTTCACTACTGGTACGCGTAGTCAAAACGTTGGAGCAAATCAAAATGGAGGAATGAGGTATGCGGAAGAATTAGCAGAAGATTTTTGGAAGGCTAATCCAAATACAAGTGCAACTATAAATTATCAAACTACCCCTGTCTATAATGCCAATGAAACTATACCTCGTGGCTCAATTGTAGACATCAAGTCTTCAGATAATACTCTAAATACTGAGGTAGTTGTTATTAATAGCGCAGAGGGCTTAGAAATTGACTATGCCTCAGGAACTCCGATCTCTTCAACAACTCAACCAGTACAGTCAGAAGCGCCTAAAGTAAGTTCATCGCAAGCAGTAGAACAAGCCCCAGTAGTTACAGAGCCTTCATCTCAAACAGTAGCTAATGATAACTCCTATACAACTGAGGGCGGGTGGTCTATCGCAGCTCCTGGTATGGTGTTTGTTTCTGAAAGCAACAAGTATTACTCTTCAGTAACTAATCCTAGTAATTACCAATATATGTCACAAGCAGAAGCCTCTAATATCGCGCAACCAGCGCAAAGAGGGAATCAATATGCTAGACCATAGAAAAATAAAAAGCGCCAGGGCGCGTGAATTCGTAAGTCTATGTGTTTCCAGTCACTAAAAACTGGTAAGGAGTAATTTATGAAAAATAAAAAACATATCTCTACGGTTGGAGTATTATTGTTGTTTGTAGTTGTGCTATATCTAATCTATACCGCCATAGAGTACTTTCTTTTTTAAATCATAAAAAATAAAATGACGTACCAAGTCAATTTCTGCCAACATTTGCCAACAATTAAACAAGTGTTTTTGTGGTTGTCGTTTGGTTGCGGAATGGTTGACGGCTTCCCCATTTATATGGGGAATAACTACATGTAAATTTTGTATGTTGTTCATACCCTACGTGATGTCGGTATAGCTTTCTGCCACAAGTGGCAAAAACGGAAATTTCGTTCTTGTTAATAAAGGGGTCGTGATTCACGACTTGCTAGGTAGTAACGATTCGTTACACCCTTTTTAGGGCGCCAGAAATGTCAGGATACTTGCTCACATTTTTGTGATTAACCTTGTCAGAACATTGCTAGTTATTGCCATCACTTTTTTCTGAAACCAATAATAGGATATGAACATTTTTGTACAAATCTCTATAGGTTCGCTCTAATCTACTCTAAACTACTCTAAACTACTCTAAACGCATAACAGCCAATTTTGCCGAGGTCAGCAATAATGAAGATATTGCATAAAATTAAACAACTGGATTTAATTTAGAAAATAAAAAAAGCGCCTTTATAGGCGCTCCGTCCAAACACTTATGGACCCCAGAGAGTCATTAGCTCTCACTAATATTATAACATAATCGGAATAAGTTACATAATATATAGTGGTGAACTTTGCATTTCTCTAAATGAATATTTGCAAATATAACCAGTCAAGGAAAGGTCTAGCAACATGAAACTATCGGACTACTTAAAGAATATTGATCACCTAGATGAAAAAATGGAAAAGGCTGTAATTATAGCTGGGTATGAGAGAATGCTTGGAGAACACTACAGACTACCACAAGAACAGTTTGCTGACCTGATGGAATTGCCTTTACCAAAATTAAGAAGAGTTATTCATGAAATGAAAAAAGCAATAGATTAGAACTTTAATAGTGCTAAAGTCTATATAGCTGTGAACCTTAACATTTGTTAACATAGCCCTAAAGGTTCAAAAAGTAACCAAGGAAAAATCGCCTGCGTTAAAAGGGTTGTAGCAATTCACTATAAGCACAAACCTTTAGTATTATTTAGTACTGGTAACGCAAAAGATGACAGACAAAAACAGTATAAAAAAGCTGTATTTGTTAATTTTTGTCATCTTATGAGATAAACCAATGCTTAGAAATGCTAAGGTTCAAAAATTCTATAATAATCTTATTAAAAGTGAAATACTAAATATATATTCTAAGGAGACATCATAATGAAGCTCTATGAAGCAATTAAAAACCTTCCCGATAACGATTGGGTAGACATTAGTGAAATCAAAAAGAATCATCTACTCCATATCGGGCGGATTACGAAAGAATTGCTTAGAGGAGAAATATTAGGGCGTGAAATAGTAAAATCTCTTTCTGATGAAGGGACGGGTGGGGGTAATATTCATCATTTTTATGTCGAACCAAGAAAAAATGAAATTCATAAGTTTGACTAATGTAAAATAAAAAAAGCGCCCTAGTTTGAAATAGGACGCTTAATGCAAAACTTCATGAAAAGTTTATTTTTGGAATAAATAGAGTATAGCTAATAAATCTTAAACTAAACAAAAAGTCACTCCAAAGAGTAACTTTATACTTGAAAGTAATGACATCTCAAAATCATTATACTTTCATCTTACACCTTTTTGTATTGGTTTTCAAATTAAGAAATAGAGACATAGTTATTACAATTTTTTTGTTAAACTACCTGAGGTCGCATTTTACGACTATAGCCACAATCTAATTAGGACAAGTAACTTTTCACTTTACCTCAACTATCGGAAATTTACGGAAGTTCATATCTGTGAAAACCAAAGGTATGAATATATTTTTTAATTCATATCATCCGTGACGGAGTATTCAAACTCCTCAATATAATCAAAGTGGTTTATATCCACTATAAAAATAGAAAGAATTTACACCATGAAAAAAGACGACGTTATCAAACTATCAGACGGACAGACTGCCACAATTGTTACTGGCGACGAATCAACGAGTTTGACCAATTGCTATATTGTACGGCTAGAAAATGAAGATATAAGAGTAGTTGATAGAAAAACTCTAACGCTTGCGGACTCATTAAAATAATAGTCGTTTATAACAAATTCCACTTTTTCCACAAATTCCATAAGTAAATTATTCAATCTTTTTTACTTAACCCCAATACGTGCAAACCTGAATCACGTTAAAAGCTGATAGGAGGTAATTATGAAAAAAATTTGGTTGTGTATGATTACTATATTAGCAGTTGTTTCTTTATCTGCTTGTTCCACATCACCCACAAAGGATAACTCAAGTAGTGACAAATCTTTTAAAGAATCAGTTTCATTACAATCAGAATCAAAATCTCTCAGTAAAAGTTACTCTATTTCAGAGTCAGAGAGTATAGAGAGACAATCTGCATCAATATCAATTGCTAAAAGTGAGTCAGAATCTAAATCAATTGCTGAAAGTTCAGCTAGTGTGGCTGATAGTATTTCTAAATCAAATGCGTTGGCCTCATCCTCTCAAGAAGCAGCTATAGCTCTTGAACGAAACTCTCAAGATACTGAGACTACCACAGCGAGCGATCCAAATAGCAGAACGGTTTATGTTGTTAATAATGGGACAACTAATGTTTACTGGTACAGCCAAACTGCAATTCATCCTATACCAAAAAGTCCTGTTATTTCGATGACTGAAGGTGAGGCTTTAGCACAAGGGTTACATCATTCTAAAACGGAATAAATAAAACCATAGTAAAGACTATTAAAATACGATAGGAGCATAATATGGTAGAAAATGAAAAATCTTCGCGGATTAAGACTCAATTTTTAAATGAACTTTATGATCTTATACTGAGTGAAAGTATAACAGAAGAAGAACGTAGAGTGCTGACTAAAGCTAAGAATCTAATAGAAAAAGGAGAGTATATCCCCAATGTCATCAGGCGTATGCAGACAAATTTTACGTTGGATGCCATAAATAGTAACCTCTCCCCAAGTGTAAGTGAGTTTTATAGTACATTGCCCAAAACTCTTGCAGAGATTCTACCAGCATTTCCAGGTACTGGCTCTAGTTTAGGGATTCCTCTCTAATTATCTTGTTACCCTTGATACCTTACTGTTACTCTTAATATAGAGAAAGGTAACAGCATAAACCCTTTATTTATATAGCTTTATAATACTTTGTTACTCTTGTTACCGTAAATAATATTATATCAGTTGATAATTTTATAACTCTATAAACTAATAAACCAGTTAACTAATTAATCGTATAAGCTCTAATAACAATATTTCTCAATCCTTGTACATGCCTTGCCTGACATTAGTACAAAAATGGAAAGGAAGAAAATATGAATATTAAAGAATATATAAAAAAAGACGGTACAAAGGTGTACCGAACTAACGTTTATTTGGGCGTAGATAGTCTGACTGGTAAGCAAGTACGAACAAGTGTAAGTGCCAATAGTAGAAAAATGTGTGAGATTAAAGCACGCCAATCTATAAATAATTTTATCAATAACGGGTCAACAATTGCAAGAGAAAAAGTCGTCTTTGATAACTTTGAGGCTTTGGCTTTGAGTTGGTTTGAAAGTTATAAGCTGACAGTTAAAGCAAATAGTGTACGTTCAGTGAAAAATTATCTAAAAGTATACATTTTACCAGCTCTTGGGACATACGTTTTACCAAAAATAACTCCGATGTTATTACAAAGTATTGTTAACGATTGGTCTAAAAATGCTAATACGGCTGAAATAGTTAATGGTAAGCGTGAAAAAGGTAAAGGTAAAAATTTTAAGATAATGCTCAATATCATCAAACGTATTCTTGATTATGGCATGCAACTAGGAGCAATAAAGAGCAACCCAGCTACTAAAGTTTTTCCTCCTAAATTAAAGGTAAGAACTGTAAGTAAAATTAAGTATTTTGATGATAAAGAGCTGAAAATGTTCTTAGAATATCTTGAATCGTTAGAGCCAAGTATAGAGAACCAGCTACATAATGCCTTATATCGTCTATTATTGGCTACTGGTTTACGTATTGGTGAGGCTTTGGCTTTGAATTGGTCTGATATTGACTTCTCCGAAAAACTTGTTAATGTAACAAAGACAACTTTACAGAGCAGAGAAGTGCAAGATAGTCCCAAAACTAAAGGAAGTAATAGAATTATTTCGCTTGATAATGCCACTTTACAAATTTTAGCAAATTGGCGTAAATACCAAAATAACCATAATAAAGTTATAGGTTTGTCTGATAGTGTAGTATTCTCTTATGACGGTCAAAGATTGATTTATGAAAGTGAGAGGTTTCGCCTTTCTTCTCACTTGAAATCAGCAAGACTTCCAAATATCGGTCTGCATGGTTTCCGCCATACTCATGCCAGCTTGTTAATGAACAACGATGTGAACCCTAAAGAGATACAAGAGCGGTTAGGACACTCTAAAATAACAACAACCTTAGATACATATAGCCACCTTGCCAAGGACAAGAAAAAAGAGACTGCCGAAAAGTTCAGCAATATCTTAAAAGCATTATGATTTTTTGGGGCGAACGTAGTAAAAAGCGTAAAAAAAGATAGTTTTAATTAGTGGAATACTTGTTACAAAGGGATTTATAGCTCTCTCTTGTTATATAGTTTTATTATAGCAAAAGGCACTTATTTTTTACTGATAAAACTTTAAATCAAAGTTGAAATCACAAAAAGAGCCATATTTTTTGAAAAATTCACAAAGTCAGTGTAAACTTGAGATAGGTTTTATGAATTTAATGCGAGAAAGGAAGCGAATCTTAATACTTTTTACTAAAAGTAGATTTGCATAGGAAAATATGGAACTCAATGATTTGAAAGATTCACTGACTGCTTTAAAATATGGTGAAATTGCAACTGTCGCTATGATTGACCGAGGCGCATATGCTGAAATTGAAGAGTCTATTGAAGCGGAAAGTAAAGATCAAAAGATAAATTCTGGAATCTTTAAAGAGCTTGCTGCTACAGTTAAAGATGAAAACGAGGATTTAGTGGTAGCTGGTCGTTCAGATATTGATCAGGCACTGACTCCAGAAGATTTTTCGCGATTTATCGGTCAGATGACCAAGGAAAAACATATTATTTTTGTTGAGTGTCTCTATTTGGGAACAACAGAAATTAAAGGTTTTCTTAACAGCTTGAAAGAAAATAATCTTTTAGAAAATAGTAAATTGGTTCTGCTTGATTTGCCGCAATTAGAATACATGATGTTGCGAGACAGTTTAGCTGGACAATTTAAATTATAAAAAAAGTTACTGACAAAATTATCGCTCAGTCTGTAAGTTGCGTAAGCAAGCAGATAGGAGTGATAGAATTTTTGTCAGTAACTTTTTCTTATTGTTCACGGTTTTCTCTTTGATAAAGGCGAGAATTTTTCATAATATCTTTAAAAGTATTAATGATTGTTTCTTGATAAGCAGAATTTTTAATATTTTGGCGAGCCAAATCTAATACGGCTTGTTCGCGAGAGTTATCTAAAATAGTAATTTTTTGTGCTTGTTTTTCTTGGCTAATTTCTTGAACAATTGTCATACGTTTCTCAAGAAGCTGAACGATTTCTTGGTCCACGTGGTCAATGTTGTTCCGAAGTTCTTCTAGTTTATTCATGGTTTTTATTATATCATAGCCAGTAACACGAAACAACGTTTCATGTTGCTGACTTCTTTCTCTCATTATGACCGAACTCAGCGGGACGATAATTTTCCGCCGAGTGAGTGCGGCTCGACTTGTTGCTTTAGCAACGTAGCGTAGAGAAGTAATAAGGTATCTACTTTGTTTCACTACGTTGTCCATACCACAGGTGTCCATTTTGTCAGCATTGCTAAAGCAACGGACAAAAGGGCTCGATCTAAGCCAGCAAGGTGAAAAGGCAGGAAGGACGCCATAGCTGGAAGCGACTGAAAAGGGAGCTTTCAGGGTGCAGATTAGAAAAGTATAGCTTTTCACCTTTTCGTCTGCGCGTTCACGCTTTAGCGTGTTGCCTTTTTGGCAGTTGCTTGAGCAGCTAGTCAAAACGGACAGCGTAGTAGAAGCAAGAATGCTTATATCAAAACTAATCTAAAATTTGCCTTTAAAAAATGATATAATGGATTATATTATTTTTGAGGAGCAACAAGATGAATAAAGAAGAAAAAATCGAAGGTTATGAGTTGCTTAATTTGCAACTAAAAGCGCTTCTTAGTGAACAAAATTATACACTTTCAAACTTAGCCAATGCAAGTAGTTTACTTTGGAGCTTTTTGCCTGAGCAAGTTTATACAGGTTTCTACCTCTACAATGGTGAAAAATTAATTTTAGGGCCATTTCAAGGGTCTGTGTCTTGCGTTGAAATTATAATGGGCAAAGGGGTTTGTGGGGAATCAGCTCAAAATCGCCAAACCATTATTGTTGAAAATGTAAAGAAACACAAAAATTATATTTCTTGTGACGGTCGAGCAATGTCTGAAATTGTTGTTCCAATGGTTAAAGATGGTAAATTAGTTGGGGTTCTTGACTTAGACAGTTCAGAAATTGGTTTTTACGATGAAATCGACCAAAAATATCTTGAAGAATTTGCTAACATTTTATGTGAAATGACTGATTTTAAATTTTTTGAAGTAGGTTAAATCAAAATTTTAAAGGGTATCGGAGAAAAAAATGAGTGAAATAGTAAAAAAATTTATTGCTGACCGTTTTGGGGAAAAAGAAGGAACATCTGTAAATCCAGGTAATATTGGAGATGTTCGTGAATTTGCGCAAGAATTAGGAAGTTTTCTCTATCAATTACATCGGCTACCAACAACAGATGCAAAGTCACCTAGTTTTGAAAATGCTTTTGCTGGTTCTGATTTGATTTTCTTTGAAGCTGAGATGATAGAACTTTTGAAAGTCTATCAAAAAGTTGTTCCTGCTGACCTTTTGCAAGAAAAATTTGATTTTGCAGCAAAAACAAAATGGTCCAAGAAACCTGTTTGGGTTTTGGGGGAATTGCTTACGCAAAATTTAAAAGTTACTGACGGAAAGTTAGTTAACGTCAAAATTACTGACAAAGCTGTTATTGGTGATCCAGCTTTTGATTTAGCAATTGCTTGGACGATTTTTGATGAAAAAGCACGTAAAATATTTTTTGCGGCAACCGAAGCAGATGAGGCAACGATTAATCGAGCAAGAATGTTCGCCCTCAGACAGGCCCTCAGAAATTATCAATCACAAGATATTGATGAATTGATTCAATCACGTGATGCTTCAACTGAAATTTTAAAAGACTTAAACTATAGTCTTGGGCAAGATTTCTATTGAAACAAGCGGATATGAAAAGAATACTAAGTAAAAAAATTGGAAGAGAAAAATGGCATATCAAGCATTATATAGAAAATATCGAAGTCAAAGATTTGATGAAATGGTGGGGCAAGAAGTTGTAGCAACAACATTAAAAAATGCGATTGTCAATCATCAAATTTCACATGCTTATCTTTTTTCTGGTCCAAGAGGGACAGGGAAAACCTCAGCAGCTAAAATTTTTGCTAAGGCAATAAATTGTCCTAATCAAGTGGATGGAGAGCCCTGCAATAATTGCTTTATTTGTGACTCAATCACCAAAGGAAGCTTAGATGATGTCATTGAACTTGATGCGGCATCAAATAATGGGGTTGACGAAATTCGAGAAATTCGAGATAAATCAACTTACGCAGCTAGTCAAGCCACTTACAAGGTTTATATTATTGATGAAGTGCATATGCTTTCAACAGGGGCTTTTAATGCACTTTTGAAAACACTAGAAGAACCTACAGAAAATGTTGTTTTCGTCCTGGCTACTACTGAATTACAAAAAATTCCAGCAACCATTATCTCGCGTGTTCAACGTTTTGCTTTTAAATCAATCACAACAGGAGACATTCGGACTTATTTAGCAAAAATAATGGCTGATGAAGGACTTGAATTCGACGGTAAAGCACTCGATGTTATTGCTAAAGCAGCTGAAGGTGGAATGCGTGATGCCCTCTCTTTATTAGACCAAGCCTTATCGTTTTCATCAGGAAAATTAGAAGAAAATGATGCACTACTTGTCACAGGGTCGATTGCTGCAGATGCTTTAGTAACATATGTTGCAGCACTTTTTGAGCATGATGAAGCAAAAGCGCTGACGGAACTTGATAAGATTTTTGCTGAAGGAAAAAATATGCTTCGATTTACGGAAGATTTATTAGCATACCTTCGGGATTTACTCTTGGATAAAAATTCTCAGTATGACCGGGGTCAAATTTTTTCATGGATTGATGTTGCAATTGAAAGTTTGAAAACGATAAAGGAAACGACTCAAACAAAAATTGCGGCAGACGTCATGACCATGCGTTTGGCTGAAATTGGACAAAATACTTCGCAAGGAGAAATCCCTAATCAGCTGACAGCCGAAATTGCTACTTTAAAAACCGAAATTAATCAATTGAAAGCTCAAATTTCAGCTGGTCAAATTCAGGTAAATTCAGATTCACAAAATAATTTACTGACAGAAAAAGTTAAAGGCAGTCCGAAACCAATAGCATCTAAAAAACGCCAAATTAACAAAGATTTAATTTATAAAGCTTTGGCTGAGGCGACAAATGAAGCTAGAAAAGCTGCTCTAAGTGCGTGGCCAGAACTTGTTGCTTCGGTAACTAAACCGGCAGACCGAGCTTTACTTAATAATACAGCCCCTGTCGCTGCGTCAGAAAATTTCCTTGTGGTGACTTTTCCTCATGAGAATCTTGCTAAAAGAGTCAGTGAAAATGAAGAATTGCAACTTTTTTGTGGGAATCTCTTGAGTTCAATTGTTGGATTTGCGCCAGAAATTATCTCTCTTGCTGAACAAGACTGGCAAGAAGTTCGAGCAGAATATGTTTCTAATTTAAAATCTGAAAATGTTCAAGAAGATGAAGAAGATGAAAAAGAGCCGGATGAAACGGTAAACTTAGCTAAAGAACTCTTTGGTGAAAAAGTAGTTGAAATTAATGATTAAAATAATAAAAAAGCCGCTCATTGAGCGACTTTTTTTAATCTTTATGACGACTTAAATCAACCTCTTTAAGGGGGATAAGTTTCGTTTTGTTTTTAAATTTATAACCCAAGTAAAGGATGAAGAAGAGTGGAATTGCGGCATACATGATGACACCTTGCACCCAAGTTTTACCAAAAAGAAGCATTGGGTCTTGGCCGAGTGTGACTAAAACGGTCATAATTAAGGCTAAGATTGGACCAAATGGGAATAGTTTTGCATGATAAGGTAATTTTTTAACATCTTTTCCTTGAGCGACATAGGCGCGGCGGAAGCGGAAGTGGCTAATTGCAATCCCAATCCAAGCAATAAATCCTGTTAAACCAGAGGCTGAGACGAGGAATGTAAAGAAGCTAACTCCGTAAATTGATGTCAAGAATGTGAGTAAAGCAACAGCAGTTGTAGCTAATAAAGCAATGAAAGGAATCCCGTTTTTTGAAGTTTTTGAGAAAATCTTTGGTGCGCCACCATCTTTAGCTAGTGAATAAAGCATCCGAGTAGAGGCATACATTCCAGAGTTTGCTGCTGAAACGACAGAAGTTAAAACAACGGCGTTCATGATAGAAGCTGCAATAGAGAGACCAACACGTTCAAATACAATTGTGAAAGGGCTTTGAGCAGCTGAATCTCCTCCAACTAAGTGGGGGTCGGTAAATGGAATGATAGCCGCCATCACGAAGATAGATAAGATATAAAAGACAAGAATACGCCAGAAGATAGAGTTCATAGCTTTAGGAATTGATTTTTCAGGATTTTCAGCTTCACCAGCTGTAATTCCGAGCAATTCTGTTCCTTGGAAAGAGAAACCAGCGACTAAGAGTACGCCGAGAATCCCTCCGCCGGTAGTGAAACTACCAAGTCCTCCGACAAAACCATGATTACCAACTGAAAGATTTTTAGCGACGTCAATATGACCGCCCATAATTCCAAAAATAGATAAGAAACCAATAATCAAGAATAAAACAACAACAGTAATTTTAATGGCTGACAACCAATATTCAGTTTCGCCAAAAGTTTTAACTGATAAGGCATTGATTGCAAAGACAATAATTAAGGCAATCAGTGAAAAAATCCAACTTGGAACATCTGGTAACCAGAATTTGATACAAAGGGCAACGGCTGTTAAATCAACCGCTACGGTAATTGCCCAGTTCAACCAATAATTCCAACCTAGAGCAAAACCAAAAGCTGGGTCAACATAACGTGTTCCATAGTCTGAAAAAGAACCAGAAGTGGGTAAATAAGTGGCCATTTCACCAAGTGATGTCATGAGGAAGTAAACCATTGCTCCGATAAGAACATAGGCAGTCAGTGCACCAAATGGTCCTGCCGTGTGAATGACATCGCCTGAAGTCAGAAACAATCCAGTTCCGATTGTTCCGCCAAGGGCAATCATGGAAACATGGCGTGATTTTAAGCCGCGTTTTACTTGCGTCTCAGTAGTTGAGTTTGAAGAATTTTCCAAAATTCTCTCCCTAATAAAATTTATTCTACACCGACTTGTTTGACTCAGACTCAACCTTACTCCTGTTTAGTTTAGAAAAGTCTGAGAAAAACAAAAAAAGCAATCCTACTAGATAGAATAGATTGCTAAAGGTCCGACAAAATTTTAAAAATTTTCTTGAACGAATAGCCCTCCGCATGGTTATTAACCATTTGCGACAGTCTAGTGAGT
Source organism: Lactococcus sp. EKM203L (assembly GCF_011800585.1). Classification (NCBI taxonomy): domain Bacteria; kingdom Bacillati; phylum Bacillota; class Bacilli; order Lactobacillales; family Streptococcaceae; genus Lactococcus; species Lactococcus sp. EKM203L. The sequence continues at coordinate 9,398 of NZ_JAALEQ010000007.1, read as the reverse complement.
TTTTCTCACTAGCCCAAGAACTTTGCTGAGCAACAAAATTCTTTCGGCAACCTCTCCTCCTCTATATACGCGTCTTTGTTGTGCTCCAACTCGGCGTAGATTCATATCAGTTGCGACCTCTATCGATGTGTTATTTGTAATTCTAGCGCAATTTTAAGATGATGTCAAGGAAGAGAATGTAAAATTAATTACAAATAATCACTTTCTTTGTAAGTTTATTCATTTGTCATTTATGATATACTTATGAGGATAGGACTGCTATGTCAGTCAATAAAAATCAGTCTTTTTACTGAAATTTTCTAGGAGCAAAATATGGATTTTATTCGTGCCATTATTTTAGGTATTATTGAAGGAATCACTGAGTGGTTACCTATTTCCTCAACAGGACATTTGATTATTGCTGATGAATTTATTCGTCTTAATCAATCAGCAGCTTTTAAAGAAATGTTTGATGTTGTGATTCAGCTAGGAGCAATTTTGTCAGTTGTTGTTCTTTATTTTCATAAACTGAATCCATTTAATAAGTTAAATCCAGCTGACAAACAAAAAACCCCACGTGAAATTCAATTAACTTGGCGTTTGTGGTTGAAAGTTTTGGTTGCGGCTTTACCAGCAGCGATTATTGGTTTACCACTTAATGACTGGTTGGACAAACATTTTTACCATTTTGTTCCTGTTGCCTTCATGTTAATTATTTATGGGGTAGCATTTATTGTCATTGAGCGTCGGTGGGTACCAAACCATGAATTTTCCGTAATGAATATTGACCGTTTGCCTTATCGTGCCGCTCTTTATATTGGATTATTCCAAGTGCTGTCTTTACTTCCAGGGACATCGCGTTCAGGTGCGACAATTGTCGGTGCTTTATTAATTGGTGTAAGTCGTGAAGTTGCCGCAGAATTTACCTTTTTCTTGGGTATTCCAGTTATGTTTGGGGCTAGTTTCATCAAAATACTTCACTTTTTCAAAAATGGGAATTCTTTAAGTTTTGAACAATTTGGGGTCTTGTTAGTAGCTTGTATAGTTGCCTTTGGGGTATCAATGGTTGCCATCAAGTTCTTGACCGATTATGTGAAAAAACATGATTTTACTTTCTTTGGGAAATATCGGATTGTGTTAGGGATTATCCTTCTTATTTATGCAATGTTTAAAGCCTTTTTGGGCTAAGAATGAGATAAATTATGCCAACTCTCTTTAGTTGGTATTTTTTATTTTAAAATAGTTCTCTTTGCTGAGGGAAAGTTTAAATGTATTCTTGCTAAAAATAGAAAAAAGTGATAGAATATAACTCTGTGGGAAAAACTCACAACTTACGCAGGACTCAACCTGCGTCATTAGTCCAAAAGGAGGAAAAATCAATGACTAAATACGAAATTCTTTATATTATTCGCCCAAACATTGATGAAGAAGCAAAAGCTGCCCTCGTTGAACGTTTCGATGGAATCTTGACTGACAACGGTGCTGCAAATCTTGAGTCTAAAGACTGGGAAAAACGTAAACTTGCTTACGAAATCAATGATTTCCGCGAAGGTATCTACCACATCGCAACTTTTGAAGCTGAAACAACTTCAGAAGCTTTGAGCGAATTTGACCGTCTTGCTAAGATCAACCTTGACATTCTTCGTCATATGATCGTTAAAGTTGAAGCTTAAGAGCTTTCATTTCTAAGGAGAAGTTCATCATGATTAACAATGTTGTATTAGTAGGACGCATTACTCGCGATCCTGAACTTCGATACACCCCTCAAAATCAAGCTGTCGCAACATTTTCATTGGCTGTAAACCGTCAATTTAAAAATGCGAATGGCGAACGTGAGGCTGATTTCATTAACTGCGTTATTTGGCGCCAACAAGCTGAGAATTTGGCGAATTGGGCTAAAAAAGGAGCTTTGATTGGGGTAACTGGTCGAATTCAAACACGTAACTATGAAAATCAACAAGGTCAACGCGTTTATGTGACTGAGGTTGTGGCTGACAGTTTCCAAATGTTGGAAAGTAGATCTGCTCGTGAAGGTATGGGAGGCGGAACTTCTGCTGGTTCATATTCTGCACCTAGCCAATCTACAAATAATACTCCACGTCCACAAACGAATAACAATAATGCAACACCGAATTTCGGTCGTGATGCTGATCCGTTTGGTAGCTCACCGATGGAAATTTCGGATGATGACCTTCCATTCTAATAGGGTGAAATAATTGACGCTAAAGCGCCTAATTATTTCACGGAAACCGCTATGGCGGATTTCCTAACCCTCTTACTAGTTATTATGAAAAGCAGAATCGGCTTTTCATAATAACGTCGTAATCCTAAGAAAGCTTTAAACAGACATCTAAAAATAATATAAGGAGAAATAAAATGGCACAACAACGTCGTGGCGGCTTCAAACGCCGTAAAAAAGTTGACTTCATCGCTGCAAACAAAATCGAAGTCGTTGACTACAAAGACACTGAACTTTTGAAACGTTTCATCTCAGAACGTGGTAAAATCTTGCCACGTCGCGTGACTGGTACATCTGCTAAAAACCAACGTAAAGTGGTTAACGCAATCAAACGCGCGCGCATAATGGCTTTGCTTCCATTCGTAGCTGAAGACCAAAACTAATAAATGAAAGGCTGCTTCGGTGGTCTTTTTTTGTATAAAAATTTGATAATTAGAGTTGATATTTACTGACAGAAAGCTCGGTTCCGTCCGAATTTACTGACCAGAAATTTGTCAGAAAAAGAGAATAGATTGATAACTTCATCAAGTATTTTTGATTAATACTATGTTTTTGTCAGTGAATTTATGATAAAATGGACAAATGATTGAATTGATAATAGGAGCAGTGCTCTTAAGTTTGTTAATTTATGGAATTTTTATAGAGCCTCATTTGATGAAAGTGAGACATGTAAAAATCGCTCAAAAACAAAATTTAAAAATTGCTCATTTTACCGATACCCACTTTGCTTGGCACACGACTAGTCGTCGTTTTAAAAAATTTGCTCGAAATATTGCTAATGAACAGCCAGATTTAATTATTTTTTCTGGAGATTTATTTGACAAGGTTGCTTGGGCAAAAAATCGAGATTGGACTGATTTACTGACGATATTGTCAGAACTTAAAGCTCCTCTTGGGAAATTTGCGATACTTGGTAATCATGATTTTGATGATGAAAAATCGTCAAGGTTTGTTGAAGAGTTTCTAGAAAAAGCTGGTTTTCTTCTGTTGAAAAATTCATCAGTTGTCAAAGATAATTTATCTATTTCTGGGGTTGATGACTGGCGGGAGGGACGGCCTGATTTTGAACTTGAGCCTATTGATGCAACATTTTCGCTTTTAGCCCTTCACGAACCGGATACTATTTTAGACATGGAAACAATTAAGGAATTTGATTTAATTCTTTCTGGTCATAGTCACGGAGGGCAAATTCGGATAGGAAATTGGCGTTTACGCAATAAGGGGTCAAGTAGTGCTGATGGTGGTTTGTATCAGCTCAATGACCGAACAAAATTGTATGTTAATCGTGGAATTGGTTTGACTTTCTTACCTATTCGTTTTGGGGTGCCTCCAGAAATTGTGTATTACTACATCTAAAAAAATCTGTCAGTAATTTTGACAGATTTTTTTATTTTTTTATTTAAAAATTTACTGACAGCTTTGTTAAAAATTCTGTTATTACATTTCTCTTGCAGTCATGATCGTTTCGCGTCCCATATTATCAACGGCTCGGTAGTGTAGAGGCCATTCAGGATTAAAAGGGTAGCCAAAATCAACGAGGATGGTTGTTGGACTATTGTCTTGAGAAAAACGAATAGAAAGTAAATTATCCGAATTAACCAAGTCAAAATTGATAATTGTTTCTAGTGGAAAAACGCCCTTGAGGTGATGGTCAATAATAAACCAAAAGGCATCAATGACTTCTCCAGGAATTGACGCAACGGTATCAAAACTTGCGTAGCGTCGTCTAGTGTTAGAAAATGCCATAAAATCACATCCTTTCTATAAGATAAATGGATAAATTCTAGGAAATACGGGAATCTCGAATGACTTTTCGGATTTCAGATAAAGTCCCTTCAGAAACATTTTTCATTTTCATTCCGTACATCATAAACAAGGCATCAAGCAAACTAATTTGAGAAACAGTGGAAGCGACAGCTTCAGGTCGAAATGAAATTTCTTCAGAAATTGAAATTAGCGCGACATCGGCCGCTTTAGCTAAAGGTGAACTCGCAAAAGAAGTCAATGCAATAATTGGAACCCCGCGACTCTTCAAAATTTCAACCAAGTGCATTGTATCTCTGTTTTTTCCTGTATGTGAAATAACAAAAGCACAATCGTCGCTCGTTAATTTTGCAGCTTGCATTTGTTGAAAATGAAAATCTTGATGATAAACGCAGTGCAAAGGCATTCTCAAAAATTTATGAAAAGCAATCAATGCAACAGCGTTTGAACCACCCAAACCAAAAAAACCGCAAGTGCTGGCATTGAGCAAAATTTCCATGGTTTGGTCAAGTTGTCTGTTAGTGATAAGGTTTAATGTAGAATTTAATGATGAAATATTGCCGTTGAAGTTTTTTGTCAGTATTTCTTTGTAATCGTCAGTTGGTGAAAGTTCGCTAAAAAATTCATCGTTTCGTGTCGAGTCAGTGGCATGAATGGCGAGTTTTAATTCTTGGAAGGAATTAAAGCCAATTTTTTTAGAAAATCTGGAAATTGTAGCCGTAGAGACATGAGTTTTTTGAGCAAATTCCTGAATTGAAAGCCTCGCTGCACTATCAATATTCGCAATTAAATAGTCAGAAATTGCCTGATCTGATTTACTGAGGTTATCATAATAACTTCGGATTCGGCTGATTAAAGTACGCGACATATCAAGCCTCCTTCTAATTGACTACATTATATCATAGCCAGTAACACGAAACAATGTTTCATGTACTGGCTATCATTTTATTGGGACCGAACGATGCGTAGGATAGCTGTTGTCAGTTTACTGACTTACAGATATGCTAGTTGTTACACCTAGAGCGGAGTAATAAGGTATCTAGGGAGTTCGCTATAGCGTGTTATAAGTAGTGATACTCAAGATTTTTCGATTTCTCAAAAATTCCAAACTCCTAACTTGAAATTTTTTTGACAAATCAGAAAATATTTTACAAAAAATATTGTTGACAAATGAAAAAAAATTACTTATACTAAAGTTATAAAATGAAAGCGATGCCACGGAGGAAAAAATGATGAAATTTGGTATGATTGGTTTAGGGAAAATGGGAATGAATCTTGTGAAAAATGCCGTTGACCATGAGATTGAAGTTGTTGCTTACGATCTAAATACAAAAGCGGTAGAGGAAGCTAAGGATTACTCAGACAAAATTACCGCTGTCAGCACAATTGAAAATTTACTGACAGAATTGCCAGCAAGCAAAATTGTTTGGTTGATGCTTCCGGCAGGAACTCCTACAAATTCAACGATTGAAATGCTTTCTGAAAAGTTGTCAGCTGGAGATATTCTGATAGACGGTGGAAATTCTAATTACAAAGATAATTTAGAACAAAATAAATTACTGACAGAAAAAGGAATTAAATTTTTTGATGTTGGAACCTCTGGTGGAATGGCTGGAGCTCGTCAAGGCGGAAATTTTATGATTGGTGGAGATGATGAAAAATCTTGGACAATCATAGAACCAATCTTCAAAGCAATCTCAATGGAAGATGGCTACCTCTATACAGGGAAACTTGGCAGTGGTCATTACTTGAAAATGATTCATAATGGAATTGAATATGGGATGATGCAAGCGATTGCTGAAGGATTTGAAATTTTAGAAGAGTCACCATTTGATTATGACTATGAAGCCGTTGCAAAATTATGGAATCATGGTTCAGTAATCCGAAGCTGGTTGATGGAGCTTGCTCAAGAACAATTTTCAAAAGACCCTAAACTAGACCAAATTATCGGTCATGTTCAATCTTCAGGAGAAGGAAAATGGACCGTCGAAGAAAGCTTGGACTTAGGCGTTCCTGCCCCAGTTATTGCCTTGTCACTAATGATGCGTCAACGCTCATTACAAGAAGATACCATGACCGGAAAAGTAGTTGCCGCTTTGCGCAATGGCTTTGGCGGACATGACGTAGAACAAAAATAATTTACTGACAGATGAGAAGCGTAAGCTAACTAGGACAAAAAACTTCTGTCAGTAAAAAACTACTGATGATGAAAGAATTTTAAAGTCTGTCAGTAAATATATAGAAGAAAAGGAGCCTAAATGCAATATTTAATAGGCGTCGATTTAGGAACCACAGCAACTAAGGCAGTGCTTTTTGAGAAAAATGGAAAAATAGTTGCAAGTAGTAGCCAAGCCTATCCCCTTTATCGTGATGCTAGTGGGATGGCAGAAGAATCTCTTGAAGAAATTTTTGAAGCAGTTTTAGTGACAATCAGGGAAGTTTCAATTAATTTAGAAGATGAAGATGAACTTTTAGCCGTTTCATTTAGTACACAAATGCACTCGCTAATTGCTTTTGACGAAAATTGGCAGCCGCTTACAAGATTAATCACTTGGGCTGATACAAGAGCAGTAAAATACACCGAACAAATTAAGGCCTCTAAAAATGGTTTTGATATTTATCGAAGAACCGGAACGCCTCTTCATCCAATGGCTCCTTTATCTAAATTTATCTGGTTAGAAGCTGAACATCCAGATATTTATCAAAAAGCAGCCCACTATTTGGAACTTAAAGGATACATTTTCCAAAGACTTTTTGGAACAAATAAAATGGATTTATCAACCGCAACAGGTACAGGTATCTTCAATATATTTGAACTTCATTGGGATAAAGAAGCGCTAGAGATGACTGGAATCAAAGAAAGTCAATTGCCTAAAGTAGTTGAACCCTATGAGATAGAAGAAAACCTTCCTCACGAATATGCCAAGAAAATGGGAATTCAAAGCAGCACCAAATTTATTTGGGGTGCAGCCGATGGTCCGTTGTCAAATTTGGGAGTAAATGCGATTAAACCGGGTGTTGCAGCCATCACAATTGGAACATCTGGTGCGATTCGAGTAGTTACTGACAAACCTAAAACAGATGAAAAAGGACGCACATTTACCTATGCATTAGACAAAGAGCATTGGGTAGTCGGTGGTCCCGTAAACTCTGGTGGAGATGTTTTCCGTTGGGCTCGTGACCAAATTTTTGATGGAAAAATTTCTTTTGATGAAGTCACGGAACTTGCAGCAAACATTTCCCCGGGCGCTGATGGATTGCTTTTCCACCCCTATCTTGGAGGCGAGCGAGCACCGATTTGGGATGCCAATGCCAGAGGTTCATTTTTTGGCCTAAACTACGGACATAATCGTAGTCATATGGCAAGATCTGTTCTTGAAGGGGTTATCTTCAATATTTATATGGTTGCGCTTAGCCTTGTTGAAGTAGTAGGTGACCTAAATATGATTCAAGCGACAGGAGGATTTACAAGCTCTGAACTCTGGACACAAATCCTAGCAGATATTTTTGAACAACCAATCAATGTGCCAGAGAGCCGAGAAGCTGGCTGTTTAGCCGCCATTATCATGGCTGAAAAAGCCCTTGGCTTAATTGAAGATATCAGCGAAATCGAAACGATGGTAGGAACAAACGAAACCTACCAACCCAATCCAAAAAATTTCGAAATTTACCGAGAAATTAGTCCAATATTTATCCGACTTTCTCGCTCTCTCTTGGCAGAATATGAAAATATTGCCAATTTCCAAAGAAAATTTGAAGAAGAAAAATAAACTTATATTCTTTAAAGACTCAATACTTCCATATATCACAAATAAGTATTGAGTTAATTTTTAAAAGCAAATTGTAAGCGCCAGCAATCGTGCTTACACAGTATCTTCAATATTTTTTGAAAGGAAAAAATATATGATTGATTTACTTGTACTTTTAATTGGGGTCTTAATCCTCCTCCTGATGATTATCAAATTTAAAATTAACACTTTTGTGTCCTTGATTGTCGTAGCGGTTTTAGTTGGGTTAGGACTTGGAATGCCACTCGGTCAAATCCCTGTTTCAATCCAAAACGGAATCGGAGGCTCATTAGGAGAGTTAGCAATCGTTTTTGGTTTTGGAGCAATGCTTGGAAGACTAATTGCTGATGCTGGTGGAGCCTATCGTATCTCAAAAACGCTTATTAACAGTTTTGGTAAAAAAAGAATTCAATGGGCAATCATGGTTGCCAGTTTCATTATTGGGATTGCCCCCTTCTTTGAAGTTGGGATGGTTCTCTTGATTCCGATTGTCTTTGCCGTCGCCTTAGAAGCAAGTGTTCCCTTGATTTACCTCGGAATTCCAATGGCAGCCGGACTTTCAGTAACTCACGGATTCTTACCTCCTCATCCAGCACCAATTGCAATTGCTGGTGTACTAGGCGCAAATCCTGGAACTGTTCTCCTTTACGGAATTATTGCAGCAATTCCAACAGTCATTATCGCAGGTCCAGTTTTCACAAAAATTGCTAAAAAATGGGTTCCAGAAGCCTTTGTTGTAAAAAATAAACTATCCGCCTTTGGTGAAATCAAAGAATGGAAATTAGAAGAAACTCCAGGATTTGGAATTTCCATCTTGACAGCATTAATGCCAGTAATCTTAATGGCAATCAGCACCATTTATTCTATCGCGACTAATGATGGGAAACCCTTTGCCGCAGTAACAACAAGTGCAATGAAAGCAGGAAAGGTAGTAACGACCACCACTTACCCATCAAGTTTTGTTGAAAATGTGATGATGTTTATTGGTAATCCCGTATCGGCAATGATTATTTCACTACTCTTTGCCTTAGTTACTATGGGTTGGATGCAACGTAAGAAAAATTCTGAAATTGCAGTATCGATTGCAGATTCAGTTAAATCAATTGCGATGCTATTGTTAGTTATCGGTGGTGGAGCAGCTCTTAAACAAATTCTTATTGATGGAGGGATTTCAGTCCAAATCGCCAATATGTTTAAAGATTCACCACTTTCGCCATTGTTACTTGCTTGGATCATCACAGTAATTTTACGTGTAGCCTTAGGTTCTGCAACCGTGGCCGCTTTAACAGCAGCAGGTTTAGTTCAACCAATGCTTGCATCAGCTTCTCCAAATACAGCCGCACTAATGGTCTTGGCAATAGGGGCAGGTTCAATTGCCGCATCTCATGTTAACGATGCAGGATTCTGGATGTTTAAAGAATACTTTGATTTAGATGTCAAACAAACATTAAAAACTTGGACAGTACTAGAAACGATTATCGCAGTTGTAGGTTTAGGGATGGTCATGTTGATGAGTATCTGGGTACATTAATAAAAAAATAAGTCAATTTTGACTTATTTTTTTAATTTGTCAAAGCTAGTGGTGGCATGAAATAAAGCGAATACAGGAGAGGGAAAAAGCGAACGTA
>NZ_JAALEQ010000069.1:0-249 GCF_011800585.1 Lactococcus sp. EKM203L | reverse complement strand
AGAATCAGAAATTGTTAGCCTTGAACAAGCAATTGAACCAAGAAAATCAGAAGCTCTCAAGCGAGAATCAACAATTATTCGATTTATTGACACACTCAAACAGCTTGCAGGACGAGTACCAGAACTTACTCAACGCGTTACAAGAAAATTAAAGCAAACAAAAGATAAAATACTCGATGATTTTGAACGTCGCTTTTCAAAGGACATGAAAAATTACGAGCAAGAACAACAGAAAAGCCTAGAAAAACA
>NZ_JAALEQ010000068.1:0-253 GCF_011800585.1 Lactococcus sp. EKM203L | reverse complement strand
AAAAAACAGCCCCCATTATCTAACCGATAGATAATGGGGGCTGTTTTAATAGTCTTTTTGAGGGGTCATTATATAATTATAGACCCTAAAAAGTATTGTTAAATGTGTTCCGTATGGAAGAAGTTCATAATTTTCTTACATCAAAAACTAAAAAAGATCCATCGATTTAATATCATGGTTCTGTTGCAAAGTTTTAAATCTACTATCAAATAAGGTAGAATAATAGAAAAAGATAGCAGGAGGAATGACGATG
>NZ_JAALEQ010000067.1:0-254 GCF_011800585.1 Lactococcus sp. EKM203L | reverse complement strand
AAAAAACTGAAGTAATGACTCCAGTTTTTGCACGATTTTCAGATATAATTATGCTTTTGTGATATTAACTGCTTGAGGTCCACGTTGACCTTCTTCAACATCAAATTCAACTTTTTGACCTTCGTCAAGTGATTTGAATCCATCAGATTGGATTGCTGAGAAGTGAGCGAACAAATCTTGACCATCTTCAGAGGTAATAAAACCAAATCCTTTAGTAGCGTTAAACCATTTTACTGTTCCATTTGCCATAATAT
>NZ_JAALEQ010000066.1:0-257 GCF_011800585.1 Lactococcus sp. EKM203L | reverse complement strand
CTAAAAAAGGTGATTAATCTTCCCTGGGAAAAATTTGGAAACATTGATGGCGCTAAGATTCCTCAAAGTCTTGATTTGGTCCATATCTTGCATCGTGATATTTATGAATATCCTTATCTGTCAGTAAAGTCTACAGGAGAAAATAAAAGAATCAAAAGACCTAATTTACATTTAAACAACGGTCAAAATACTGTATCTATTTTCTACGGTGGAGTTAATAAAAAAGCTGAAAAAACTGACGATGGAGAAGATAAAGA
>NZ_JAALEQ010000065.1:0-271 GCF_011800585.1 Lactococcus sp. EKM203L | reverse complement strand
AATACAAGAACGAAGTGCTTTGTATTACAATGTGATAGCTTGCAGTATTTATGGTTTTATATGGTCTATTTTGTTATAATGATTGTAACCGAATAGGGCGCAATGCTTATTACAAAATCAATGATAAAGGGCGATTGAGGAATGAGCGCTGGGGCATTTTATCTTTGAGGAGGCTATTTATGGATCAGAAAAATGTATCACAAAATCAAACAAAGTACATTCAATTTAGATTATCTGAAGAACAATACAATAAGCTGAAAATTTCAGGAGA
>NZ_JAALEQ010000064.1:0-273 GCF_011800585.1 Lactococcus sp. EKM203L | reverse complement strand
TCAGCGTTAAACCAATTTATTGTTCCTTTATTCATATAATACATCCTTTCGCATCATCTGTAAATCCTATTTTGCGAAAAAGTGCATTCCTAAAACATTTAAACTCGAGACAAAACCTACCTCTTAATAGTAACACCTATTCTTACCAAAGTCAAATTGGTCTATTTAAAACTTATTGATCTTCTTATGATTCCCAAGATTTTCATGAGGATTTGCTTTAGCAAGTGTCAAGGTTTCTCTATCCACAACTCTGACATCATGGTTTTCTAATTC
>NZ_JAALEQ010000063.1:0-280 GCF_011800585.1 Lactococcus sp. EKM203L | reverse complement strand
AAATTGTACGTTTTAGTCAATTACATACAAGCCTATTTAAGGGCTTTTTCTATATTATTACTAACTCACGTTTAAAATCGCTTAGAAGGCAAACTATGAGCTTATAGGACTATTCAAAGCGTTTAGACTAAACAAAGTAGCCACGACCGTTAGGGAGTTCTTTTTAGTGGATGAACGAACAAAAAATCTCTCGTATTTTGTTTGTTCATCCATGGTTTTAGAAAAAAGAGGGACGATTTCGGAAGAAGAAAATCGTCTCTTTTTTTCTTCTTTTTGTATG
>NZ_JAALEQ010000062.1:0-298 GCF_011800585.1 Lactococcus sp. EKM203L | reverse complement strand
AATCTATAAAACATTTTACTCATGACAAAATCTACTTCTTCATAGTAACACTAATTATACTCAATGTCAAACTACTCTCTCATTAATAAAATCCATATCGCAATGACATGGATTTTATGAACTGTAGGGAAAGCAACTAATCTTTCCCTCACTCAGTATAACATTTTAATTCATTTTTGCAATAGCAATAAATAAAAAGCACAGGACATCCCATGCTTTAGATCATTTATCTTTTATGTACGTTTGAAGCATAACGCCCACGAGACGTCATTTTGATATCAAAAGTAACCTTTTGACC
>NZ_JAALEQ010000061.1:0-302 GCF_011800585.1 Lactococcus sp. EKM203L | reverse complement strand
TGTACATCATCAAAATCGAAGTGATCACTGCTGAAATTGTCCATTTCCACTTGCTTAAAATTGAACTTAAATTTATTTTGTCTCCAATAGACAAATGAAGAATACAAAGCAGCCACTCCTGCAAGCGCCGTTGCTTCTCTACTGGTCTCAGATACTCGCTGTTCAGTAAATGCTTCCCAGTAGGGCGAAAAGATTGATTCACGTTCGCTATCAGTTTCCCCTTTAGGACGATTCTTAAAAGCAATGTTCACAGCCCTGCTATTCATTTCAGAAGAAAACAGAACTTTTTCATTTGAATCAAT
>NZ_JAALEQ010000060.1:0-307 GCF_011800585.1 Lactococcus sp. EKM203L | reverse complement strand
AACTATTCAACGATGATGATTGACGGTTTGCATCCATCAGACGAAGGCGGAAAGCGTATCGCTGAATGTATTGCAGGGAAAATTAAAAATAGTTATTAAAAAAAAGAAAAATGAGAACAATGGCGCAGTATATGGCTGGTATAATCAAACAACATTACTACTAATATGATTACAGTCACTGCATTGGAGTATCAATTATTAGAAAGTAGGGGGTATGGATGCATTAGTACATGAAGGGTGGCTTTTTTTCAAGCTTGTTATTGATAATTGGGCCGCTCTTCTTATAATTTCTGGTATTTTTGGATGG
>NZ_JAALEQ010000006.1:139827-149735 GCF_011800585.1 Lactococcus sp. EKM203L | reverse complement strand
AAGTGCGAACGTAGTTCAGGGGTAGAACACAACCTTGCCATGGTTGGGGTCGCGAGTTCGAATCTCGTCGTTCGCTTACTAGTATTATTACTAGTTATTTATAAAAATGTTATTTGCAGGCGTGGCTCAACTGGATAGAGTACCTGACTACGAATCAGGCGGTTGTAGGTTCGAATCCTACCGCTTGCATATAACGGGAAGTAGCTCAGCTTGGTAGAGTACTTGGTTTGGGACCAAGGTGTCGCAGGTTCGAATCCTGTCTTCCCGATTGATGTTTTTACATCAATTTGACTTATGTCAAAAATGGCGGTGTAGCTCAGCTGGCTAGAGCGTTCGGTTCATACCCGAGAGGTCGGGGGTTCGATCCCCTTCGCCGCTATATTTATCAGCTGGATCTTTAGCTCAGTTGGTTAGAGCTATCGGCTCATAACCGATCGGTCGCTGGTTCGAATCCAGCAAGATCCATATCTTTGGCTCGGTAGCTCAGTTGGTAGAGCAATGGATTGAAGCTCCATGTGTCGGCGGTTCGATTCCGTCTCGCGCCATTCTTTGTTAGCGGATGTAGTTTAATGGTAGAACCCCAGCCTTCCAAGCTGGCTACGCGAGTTCGATTCTCGTCATCCGCTTAGTTTTCAATTGAAAACAATAAATTGGGAGTTTAGCTCAGTTGGTTAGAGCACTGTGTTGATAACGCAGGGGTCCCAGGTTCGAATCCTGGAATTCCCATAATGGATATGTAAGGTATCTATTCATTGTTAATAAGCCTATGGGGGGTTACTCAAGAGGCTGAAGAGGACGGTTTGCTAAATCGTTAGGTCGGGAAACCGGCGCGAGGGTTCGAATCCCTTACCCCCCTTTGTTCGACGTCTATTCTTTAATAGGCGTCTTTTAGACTTTAAAGCCATAAAATCAGTAAGATTTCGTAAGTTATATTTATTTTAGAAAATGAATGATGATTAAGAACCTTTCTGAAGTGTTATACTTATTTTATGAGATTACTTTTATGATTAATCGTAGGGATGAAGGGGGAGATTATGGTTTCACTTGACACTGAGGTTGTTAATGATTTAAAGTCAAAAGTTAATATTGCTGATTTAATTTCACAGTATGTTGCTTTAAGTCGTACAGGTAAGAATTATATTGGTTTATGCCCTTTTCATGGTGAGAAAACTCCTTCCTTTAATGTAAATGCTGAAAAAGGTTTTTATCATTGTTTTGGTTGTGGGCGCTCTGGTGATGCGATTGAGTTTTTAAAAGAATACAATCAAGTTGGATTCGTTGATGCTGTTAAGGAACTGGCTGATTTTGCAGGAGTTACTCTTAACATTTCTGATGATAGAGAAGAAAAAAATAATCCAAATGCACCATTGTTTGAAATCAATAACCAGGCTGCTCGTTTATACAATATTCTATTGATGTCAACGGAGTTGGGTGAACGGGCTAGGAAATATCTTGAGGAGCGGGGGATTACTGATGATGTAATCAAGAGATTTAATATTGGTTTAGCTCCTGAAGAAAATGATTTTATTTTTAAAAATTTATCAAATAAGTTTGATGAAGAAATTATGGCAAAGTCTGGTTTATTTCATTTCTCAAATAATAAAGTTTTTGATGCTTTTACGAACCGAATCATGTTTCCAATCACCAACGAATATGGACAGACAATTGGTTTTTCTGGACGTAAATGGCAGGAAAATGATGATTCTAAAGCCAAATATATTAATACTTCAGCAACAACTATATTTGATAAATCTTATGAACTTTGGAATTTAGATAAAGCAAAACCAACAATTTCAAAGCAGCATGAAGTCTATTTAATGGAAGGTTTTATGGATGTTATTGCGGCTTATAAAGCTGGAATAAATAATGTTGTTGCCTCAATGGGGACGGCATTAACCGAAAAACACGTCCGCCGTTTGAAACAAATGGCAAAAAAATTCGTATTAGTTTATGATGGAGATTCTGCTGGGCAAAATGCAATTTATAAGGCCATTGATTTGATTGGTGAATCTGCTGTGCAGATTGTAAAGGTTCCAGAAGGACTTGATCCAGATGAGTATTCTAAAAATTATGGTTTGAAGGGATTATCTGCCTTAATGGAAACGGGGCGTATTCAACCCATTGAATTTTTAATTGATTATTTGAGACCTGAAAACCTTGCTAATTTACAAACGCAACTTGATTTTATTGAACAGATTTCACCAATGATTGCAAAGCTTCCATCGATTACGGCTCAGGATGCCTATATAAGAAAATTAGTTGAGATTTTGCCTGATTTCGAGTATAATCAAGTGGAGCAGGCTGTAAATTTACGGCGTGAAAATATGACAATTACTGACCATCCTGTCAGTAATTTAGATGCTTCAAGTTTGACCGAAAGTTTTACTGACGAAAATGATTATTCTAGTCTTGAATCAGTCATGCCTGTAGATTTTGAGGAGGCTTATTATGAAAATAATGTTAAAACTCAACAAACTTACAGAAGAAGTGAATCGGCTCGAGTTATCCAGCCATCTGTTCAGGTTCCTAAGTTGTCAGGTTCGGAAAAGGCCGAAGAAATGCTACTCCATCGGATGATTTATCATCCTTGGGTTCTACAAAAAATTTCTCAAATTGATAATTTTAAATTTATTCATAAAACTTATCAAGACTTATTTGATAAGATATTGGAAAAATTTATGATTGATGAAAACTTTGATGCATTTGATTTGGCAATTGAGTTACCGGGTGAACAACGAAGTATTTTTTATCAGATTATCGATAGGGATTTAGCTGATACTGACATTAATGAAGAAATAGATGATTTAATTTATGCTTTTACTATGGAAAGAGAGAAAATTAAATTAAAAGAACTCGAACAACAATTAGAAAATGCAAAAAAAATAATAGGGGATGATAGCTTACAAACACAGTTAACCCTTCAGATTATTAACCAAAAGAAAAAATTATGATAATTTTTTACTGACAATTGGCTAGTCTATTTAATGACAGTTTTGTCAGTAGTTTTACCCAAAGAGGAGGAGCGAATTGGCAGCAAATAAAAAAAGAATAAGTCAAATTTCAAAAGAAACTGGCGTTCAAAACCGTGTTTTGGTTGAGAAGGCTCAAGAAATTGGCTTACTTGTAAAATCACATTCAAGTTCAGTTGGACCTGGTGAAGAACGTCGTCTTCTTGAAGCATTAAATGTTAAACCTGTTGTTGTTGAAAAGATGGATAGTCCTAAAACATTAGCAAGAGTTGAAGTCAAAGAAAATGGTGATACTTTTAACGTAAAAGCTTATGAAAAAGCAGTTAAAAGCTATATTACCAAACGTAAACCTTTGGGCGAAGCACTTGATGAAGAAATCCTGGATGAACTTTCTGTTAAATTTGGGATTGTTGATGATGCGCTTGAAGACTTGTTTAAACAAATTCAAGATGCAGGAATTTCAATTGTGGATAAAGATGGAAATCCAAGTCCTTTGGCTCTTGTCACTGATGAAATTGAAAAAGAAGAAGTTTCAGATACTGCAATGGATGAAATTGTTACGAATGTTCGTATCGATGATCCTGTTCGCATGTATCTTAAAGAAATCGGTCGTTATCCATTGATTTCTCTTGATGAAGAAACAAAACTTGCTGAAGCAATTATTGCTGGTGGTGAAGGGGCAGAATTTGCGAAACAAATGCTTGCCGAAGCCAACTTGCGTTTGGTTGTTTCAATTGCAAAACGTTATTCTGGACGTGGAATGCAATTTTTGGACTTGATTCAAGAAGGAAATATGGGCTTGATGAAGGCTGTGGATAAATTTGACCATACAAAAGGATTCAAGTTCTCGACTTATGCCACATGGTGGATTCGCCAAGCAATTACACGTGCGATTGCTGACCAAGCCCGCACGATTCGTATTCCAGTGCATATGGTTGAAACAATCAATAAATTGATTCGTGTTCAACGTAATCTTTTGCAAGAACTCGGACGCGATCCTTCACCAGAAGAAATTGGTAAAGAGTTGCACATGGCGCCAGATAAAGTTCGTGAAGTTCTGAAAATTGCTCAAGAACCAGTCTCACTCGAAACACCTATCGGTGAAGAAGATGATTCACATCTTGGTGACTTCATTGAAGATGATGTAATCGAATCACCTGTTGATTATACAAACCGTATTCTTTTACGTGAACAGTTAGATGAAGTCATGGATACTTTGACTGACCGTGAAGAAAATGTTTTGAGAATGCGTTTTGGTCTTGATGATGGACGCATGCATACTTTGGAAGATGTTGGTAAACAATTCAAAGTGACACGTGAACGTATTCGTCAGATTGAAGCAAAAGCAATCAAAAAACTTCGTCACCCACGTCGTTCTAAACCGTTGCGTGACTTTATGTAATTTAAAAACTTACTGATGAAACTGTCAGTAAGTTTTTTTATATTTTTTAGAGATAATATGTATTATGATTCAGTTTGTATTATATAAAATTATTTTTTATTCAGAGGAGTTTTATGAACCATTTAACTAGTGTCGAAATTTATATTTGGAATTATTTAGAAGAAAATAAAGCAAAAATAATTCAAATGACGGTTGCTCAAATTGCTGAATCTGCCCATGTCAGTCCTTCATCAATTATTCGAACTTTGAAAAAGAAAAATTTTTCTGGTTTTTCTGAATACAAAAATATGGAAAAACAAAAATTAAATAGACATGATTGGATTTATGGACTGACAAAAGATGCAAATCAAGTTGTCTCTGAAAATATTGAAGAATTATTAATGACAGTAAGGCTGCTAGAGAGTGAAAACTTAGCTAAAGTTGTTGAAAATATTTTTCATGCAGCTTCAGTCGTGATTATTTCAAGAGGATTATCTGTTCGGATAGCTGACTCATTTGCGAGAGATTTGCAATTTTTAGATGTTAAAGCTGTCAGCTTATATCAAGATAATATGCAAGCATATCTTGAAAAATTGCCTAGAAACACATTTGTAATTGGTCTTAGCTTATCAGGTGAAACAGATTTGATTGTGGCAACAGCACAGAAGGCCAAAAGAGATGGAAAAAAGGTTTTAGCTATTACTGGTAACTATAAGAGTAGGCTGGTTGAACAAAGTGATTTGCTTTTGCTTGCTTATCAAAAGAACCTGTCAGGGAAAATCCTTGTTGATTATAATAATATGCTCCCCTTAGAATTAATTATTCACCTTTTAATCCAACTTTACAAACAGTATAAAGAATACGGTGCAATTGTTTGAGTGCTAGAGATTTACTGACAGATTGTAATGGAAGCTGACGATTATATTCTGTCAGTAAATTTTTTTGATTTAAAAATAAATTCCTGAAATTATGGCTTAATCAGGAATTTATTTCAAATGGGAGTGGGTTATAATTAATTCATCAAAATGAAAGGGGATTCAAAATGTTTGGATTCTTAAAACCCGCTCCAGATGCGGAGCAAAAAATATCAGAGGAAAAAGTTCCCCGGTTGTATAAAATGTGGCAAACCCGAGTTTTAATTTCGACGGCAATCGTTTATATTGGTTATTATATTATTCGATTGATCTTTACCGTTCAACAAAATGATATTTCCAAGGCTTATGGCTTTTCGATGGGACAAATTGGGACAATTCTCTCCATGTTTGGGATTGGCTATGGAATTTCAAAGCTGATTATGGGGACTTTAGCTGACCGGGCCAATCCAAACCGTTATGTGGCGACAGGATTGATTGTGTCAGCGATTATCAATGCGCTTTATGGAGCAACCCAAAGTTTTGGGATGATTGTCTTTCTGATGTTGCTTAACTCGGTTATGCAAGGTATGGGAGCTGCGGCTTGTCAGCGTTTAGTCGGTTTATGGTTTGGCCGAAAAGCAAAAGGTTCGATTATGGCGCGTGGGACAGCATTTTCAATCTGGTCATCAGCTCATAATGCTGGAGCTTTCATGTGTGTGGCTGTTATTAATTTATCTGCTTTATTTTTCGGCGCTTCGCTTCAATGGAGTTTTTGGACAG
Organism: Lactococcus sp. EKM203L; assembly: GCF_011800585.1. Taxonomy (NCBI): domain Bacteria; kingdom Bacillati; phylum Bacillota; class Bacilli; order Lactobacillales; family Streptococcaceae; genus Lactococcus; species Lactococcus sp. EKM203L. The sequence continues at coordinate 143,751 of NZ_JAALEQ010000006.1, read as the reverse complement.
CATCAATTGTTTCGATTGTCATTGCTATTATCGTTTTATTTCTGGGTTCTGACCGTCCAACGACGAAAGGATTACCGACAATTGAAGAATATTCTGACGACAAAGTGGTTATTAAAGACGGAGAAATTGTTGAAGGCGATGTTTCTAATGACAATGTTTTTAAAATATTTTTTGAATACATTGTCAAAAATAAACTCGTGTGGGCGGTCATTTTGACCTCATTGTCAATCTATGTCGTTCGTTATGGAATTATGAGTTGGATTCCAAACTATCTGGTTAATATCAAAGGATTTGATAATTCAACAGCAAAATGGCTGACAGGAATTTTTGAACTTGCAGCTGTACCTGGGGTTATTATCATCGGATTTATCACTGATTTACTTAAAGGCCGTCGGGCCATTATGGTTTTGGTTTCATTGATTGCAATGCTTGCCTGTCTGATTACTTATTTTGCAGCGACCAATCATACTTTGATTATTATTGTGTTATTAATTATGGGAACTTTCATTTATGCTCCAGCAACAATTGTCGGGCTGATGGTCAATGAAGCTGTCCCAAAATTTGCCAATGGAATGTCAACGGGTACGATGGGGTTCTGTCAGTACATTATTGGTGAAGTGACAGCAACTCTGGTTATTGGTTGGCTTGTTCAAGCATACGGCTGGTCAGCAGGAAATATCATTGTTTATATTTTTGCCGGCATTGCCATTCTTGCTTCAATTTATATCTTGGTTCATCAAAATCGATTATATAAGAAAATTGATGATGCAGGCTAACTGACAAAATAAAAAATTACTGACAAACCTAGAAGGAAAAGCTAAATTTTTTATATTATATTTTGGCTCTACTGACAGCTTTGTCAGTATTTTTTATTAAAAATTTATTTATAAAGTTCAAAAGACTTGCTAAATTTTCCTAAAATGATTATAATAAATTTATCAATGGTCAAATATGGTCAAACTTTTTATTTTAAAAGGGAGAAATGATTTATTGATTTTTTAAATTTGATGTAAAATAAAAGTAACCGTTATCACTTAAATTATAAATAAGGAGAGAAAATGACGACTACTGTCTATTTTGAAAAAAATGGTGGCATTGATATTGAACTTAGAGGAGCAAGAAAAGTTCTTTCTTTAAGAAAACATATCAAGATTGACCCGGAAAATTTGGAATCTGTTCAACTTGTATCTGATATGAAAAAACCAAAATTCTATAAAAAGTAGCAGGAACTAACGCTTGGTACTATGGCGGTTGGTTCAGAGAAAATGGGGAAAATGAGTTTTGGGATGTCCGAAATAATGAGCGAGTTCTAGTCATCACCACAAGAAATTTCAAATATAAAAAACTTTACATCGAAGTTGGTCCTGATTTTAGATTAACTCCTTCCAAACCGTGAAGGGAAAATTAGTTTAAAATTAATTACTGAGAATTAAGAGGAGGAAAGCGATGCTTTGTCAAAATTGTAATATTAATGAAGCGACGATTCACCTTTACACAAGTGTAAATGGTCAGAAAAAACAAATTGATTTGTGCCAAAACTGTTATCAAATTATGAAATCTGGCGGTCAAGAAGCTTTATTTGGCGCAGGAAATGCCTCAAATGGAAATTCTGATGAACCATTTAATCCATTTAATGATATCTTTAGTGCTTTGCACGGTCAAGATTTTAATGGAGCAGCAAGCACTCAAACTCCACCAACACAAACAGGTGGACGTGGTCCGCGCGGTCCACAAAATCCTCGGGCAAAACAACCTAAAGGAATGTTAGAAGAATTTGGAATTAACATCACAGAGTCAGCTCGTCGTGGCGAAATTGACCCAGTGATTGGGCGTGATGAAGAAATTAAACGTGTCATTGAGATTTTAAATCGTAGGACTAAGAATAATCCTGTATTAATTGGTGAACCTGGTGTTGGTAAAACAGCAGTTGTTGAAGGTTTAGCGCAAAAAATTGTGGACGGAGATGTGCCGCAAAAACTACAAAATAAAGAAGTGATTCGTCTTGATGTTGTTTCTCTTGTTCAAGGAACAGGAATTCGTGGACAATTTGAAGAACGGATGCAAAAATTAATGGATGAAATCAGAAAACGTAATGATGTGATTATGTTTATTGATGAAATTCATGAAATTGTTGGTGCTGGTTCTGCCGGTGATGGCAATATGGATGCAGGAAATATCCTAAAACCTGCGCTTGCGCGTGGTGAGCTTCAATTGGTCGGAGCAACAACGCTCAATGAATATCGCATCATTGAAAAAGATGCTGCGCTTGAACGTCGGATGCAACCAGTTAAAGTCGATGAACCATCAGTTGATGAAACAATTACTATTTTGCGAGGCATTCAAGCACGTTATGAAGATTATCATCACGTGAAATACACTGATGAGGCTATTGAAGCAGCCGCTCATTTGTCAAATCGTTACATTCAAGACCGTTTCTTACCAGATAAAGCCATTGACCTTTTGGATGAGTCTGGTTCTAAGAAAAATCTAACCTTGAAATTTGTTGATCCTGAAGATATTAATCGTCGGATTGCGGATGCAGAAAAGAAGAAAAATGAAGCAACACAGGCTGAAGATTTTGAAAAAGCCGCTCATTTCCGTGACCAAATCACTAAACTTCGTGAATTACAAAATCATGAAGTTTCAGATGATGAAATTCCTGTCATCACTGAAAAAGATATTGAACAAATTGTTGAGCAAAAAACACATATTCCAGTTGGTGATTTGAAAGAAAAAGAACAAACCCAATTGATTAATTTGGCTGATGATTTGAAAGCACATGTGATTGGTCAGGATGAAGCAGTGGATAAGATTGCTAAAGCTATCCGTCGTTCTCGTGTGGGACTTGGTAAACCTAATCGTCCAATTGGTTCTTTCCTTTTCGTTGGTCCAACAGGTGTTGGTAAAACAGAACTTGCTAAACAATTGGCTAAAGAATTATTTGGCTCAAGCGAAAGTATGATTCGTTTTGACATGTCGGAATACATGGAAAAACATTCGGTGGCCAAATTGATTGGAGCCCCTCCAGGATACGTAGGTTATGAAGAAGCTGGTCAATTGACTGAACGTGTTCGTCGTAATCCCTACAGTTTGATTTTATTAGATGAAATCGAAAAAGCACATCCAGATGTGATGCACATGTTCTTACAAATTCTTGAAGATGGACGTCTGACAGACGCACAAGGACGGACAGTATCCTTTAAAGATAGTTTGATTATTATGACTTCTAATGCCGGAACTGGTAAAGTTGAAGCCTCTGTCGGATTTGGTGCTGCTCGTGAGGGACGAACTAAATCAGTGCTTGGTCAGCTTGGCGATTTCTTTAGCCCTGAATTCATGAACCGTTTTGACGGAATTATTGAATTCTCTGCTTTGAGCAAAGAAAATCTCCTTAAAATTGTTGATTTGATGCTTGATGAAGTCAACGAACAAATTGGACGTAATGATATTCATCTTAGTGTCACTCAAGCAGCAAAAGAAAAATTAGTTGATTTAGGTTACAATCCAGCAATGGGTGCTAGACCACTTCGTAGAACAATTCAAGAAAATATCGAAGATTCAATTGCTGACTTCTATATTGAACACCCTGAATACAAAGAATTGGTTGCTGATTTGATTGATGATAAAATTGTTATCTCTAATCAAGCTCAAGAAACAGCAGAAACGACTGATGAAGAAGTTCCTGCTGAATAAAAAATGTCTGTCAGTAAAATTTTTAGTGATAGAAAAAATAAAAAAATAAAATAATGAAATAAAGAAATAATGAAATAATGAAAAATTGCTGACATGAATCTTGTCAGCAATTTTTCTATCTACAACTTCAATGCTCTCCGTAGTCGCATTGAACTGACATGAATCTTGTCAGCAATTTTTCTATCTACAACTTCAATGCTCTCCGTAGTCGCATTGAACTGACATGAATCT
>NZ_JAALEQ010000006.1:22231-139731 GCF_011800585.1 Lactococcus sp. EKM203L | reverse complement strand
CTACAACTTCAATGCTCTCCGTAGTCGCATTGAACTGACATGAATCTTGTCAGCAATTTTTTTATCCCCAACTTCAATGCTCCCCTTGGTCGCATTGAACTGACGTGAATCTCGTCAGTAATTTTTCTATTTGTAACTTCATTGTTCGTAATGAATTGCAGCTCTGTCAGTAAATTCTTTAATCCATTTCTTCAATCCACTCATCAAGATAACCAAGATTATAATTATATTGAGTTTCGTCAGCAACTTGGGCTAGTGAAACATTTGATAGTGTTCTGACAAGTGTATTTTCAATTTCATCAAGAGCGCTTGTAATGGCACAACGCTTTGCTTTGCCAGACTCTGAACCAATAAAATTTTGCAAAAGACCTTGACTTTGAAAAATTCGACCCCGTCCTTCGATGGCCAAAAAGACATCGTAAAAACTAATATCATGAAGGTCTTTATTGAGTGAAAAACCGCCATTTTTTCCTGGAGTAGAGCGTAAAAGTCCCTCATCAACTAAAGATTTAATAATTTTTTTGAGATATGAAGGCGAAACTTTGAGACGATTGGCAAGTGCAATTGATGACATGGTCCGATTTTCAGGAAGTCGTGCCAAAATAAGTAATACATAAACAGATTGTTCCCAACCAGATGATAATTTCATGATGAAGCTCCTTAAACATTTTAAATTAAAAAAGATTGACACTAGGGTAAAAAAGTAGTATCATTTATATTAGAGATAAGAGATATCCCTAATAGCTATAATTATTTATTTCTATTATAGCAAAAAAAGAGAAGAATCTCATCATCTAAATAAAAAAACGGAGGACTACATCATGGTAGTTAAAGTTGGTATTAACGGTTTTGGTCGTATTGGACGTTTGGCATTACGTCGAATTCAAGAAGTCGAAGGAGTTGAAGTTGCGCATATCAACGATTTGACAGACCCAGCAATGCTTGCACATTTGCTAAAATATGATACAACTCAAGGTCGTTTTAAAGGGACTGTTGAAGTCAAAGAAGATGGTTTTGATGTCAACGGAAAATTTGTGAAAGTTACGGCTGAACGTAATCCGGAAGACATTCAATGGGCTGATTCTGGTGTTGAAATTGTGCTTGAAGCCACAGGTTTCTTTGCGACTAAAGAAAAAGCTGAAAAACATTTGCATCCTGGTGGAGCTAAGAAAGTTTTGATTACGGCACCTGGTGGAAATGATGTTAAAACTGTTGTCTTCAATACAAACCACACAATTCTTGACGGAACTGAAACAGTTATTTCTGCCGGTTCTTGTACTACAAATAGTTTAGCACCAATGGCCGATGCCTTAAATAAAAACTTTGGTGTTAAAGGTGGAACAATGACTACTGTTCACTCTTATACTGGTGACCAAATGACCCTTGATGGTCCGCATCGTGGCGGAGACTTCCGTCGTGCGCGTGCTGCTGCCGAAAACATTGTTCCAGCATCAAGTGGAGCGGCTAAAGCAATTGGTCTTGTTTTGCCTGAACTTTCTGGTTTGATGAAAGGTCATGCTCAACGTGTTTCAACTCCAACAGGCTCAATTACCGAACTTGTTACTGTACTTGAAAAACACGTTACAGTTGACGAAATCAATGAAGCAATGAAAGCTGCCGCTGATGAAAGCTTTGGCTATAACGTTGATGAAATTGTTTCATCTGATATTATCGGTATGGCTTACGGTTCACTTTTTGATGCTACATTAACTGAAGTGACTGACCTAAAAGACGGTGGACAATTAGTTAAAACAGCTGCTTGGTATGATAATGAAATGAGTTTCACTGCTCAATTGATTCGTACTCTTGAATATTTTGCAAAAATTGCTAAATAATAATTTACCTTTATCATTTTCTAAAAACTTGTCAGTAACTTTTACTGACAAGAATTAAAAAGTAGAAAATGAAATAAAAAATTACTGACGGAAATTCTGTCAGTAATTTTTCTATTCATAAATTCATCAGTAAATTTGGTGATTATTTAACAATAATCATACCGTCTTTAATTTCCCAAGGGTCATTCATATTGATGTGGTCATAGAACATAACACCATTAGTGTGATCAATCTCATGTTGAACACAAATTGCTGGGAAATCTTTTAAGCGAATTTTTTTCTTTTCGCCTTCCTTGTTGTAGTATTCCACAGTTACACGAGCATGGCGAACGACGTAACCTGGAACTTCACGGTCAACAGAAAGACAACCTTCGCCACCTTCAACAGCCGCATCTTGAACAGAGTGACTAACCACTTTTGCATTATACATGATTTCGCGCATTTTGTAAGCTTCTTTAGGTGGAATTTCATTTCCATCTTCATCAACTTCAGGTTCATTTGGAATCAAAACGGCGATGACTTTTTTGAGCAAGCCAAGTTGGTTTGCTGCAAGTCCAACTCCACCACGGAGTCCCATTTTTTCAGCCATGACAGGATCTTGAGAATTATGTAAGAATTGCAACATTTTTTCTCCTAAGATAATGTCTTCATCTGACAATGGCAAGGTTACATCATTTGCCACTTCACGTAAAGTTGGATAACCTTCACGAATAATATCGTCCATGCTAATCATGTGACTTGCTTTGATTAAATTTGCTTGAATTTCATCACGATTCATTATTAATAAAACTTCCTTATCTTTTTTTGAATATAGATTAATTATAGCATATTTTTAGCGATGAAAATGGTAAAATTGTATTAGAAGATTAATAATAAGACAAATTTTACATCTATAGAATTCAGTAAACCTAATACTAAAAAGAGGATAAAAATGAAAGAATACAGACAAAATGTTGCAGCCATTATTCTCAATAAAGAAAACAAAATTTGGCTAGGTAAACGAGCAGACGGGATGAGCTGGGGCTTCCCACAAGGTGGAATTGAAGCTGGTGAAAAACCAGAGACAGCCATTATTCGAGAACTCTCAGAAGAAATTGGCACAAAAGATTTTGAAATCATTGGACAATATCCAGGAACTTTAAAATATGATTTTCCTAAAGAGATGAAATTTCCAACTTGGACTTATGCTGGCCAAGAACAACATTATTTTCTTGTCCGATTGCATGAAGAAGCAAAAATTAATCTTGAAAGCCATCCTGAAGAAATTGAATTTTCAACTTATCAATTTTTAGGACTTTCTGAAATTCGTAAAATGGATTTTGGCTTTAAAAATGATGTTTATCATCAAGCATTAGATTATTTTTCAAAGATAATAGAAAAGAATTAAAGGAAAAAGAATGGCTATAGAAAGAATAACAGATAATAAATTTGAACTTGTTTCAAAATATGAGCCAGCCGGTGACCAAGGTGAGGCGATTGCTGAGTTAGTAGATAATATTGAGAATGGGGAAAAAGCTCAAATTTTACGTGGAGCAACAGGAACAGGGAAAACTTACACCATGAGTCAAGTGATTGCACGGACAGGTAAACCTACTCTTGTTATGGCTCATAATAAAACACTGGCTGGTCAATTATACAGTGAATTTAAAGAGTTTTTTCCAAATAATGCAGTCGAGTATTTCGTATCCTACTATGATTATTATCAACCCGAAGCCTATGTTCCAAGTTCTGACACCTATATTGAAAAAGACAGTTCGGTCAATGATGAAATTGATAAATTGCGTCATAGTGCGACCTCAAGCTTATTGGAACGTAATGATGTGATTGTTGTGGCCTCAGTTTCTTGTATTTATGGTTTGGGTTCACCCAAAGAGTATCAAGATTCGGTGGTTTCATTGCGCCCAGGTCAAGAAATTTCTCGTGACCAACTTTTAAATGATTTGGTAGGAATTCAATTTGAGCGAAATGATATTGACTTTCAACGGGGCTGTTTCCGAGTTCGTGGGGATGTTGTAGAAGTTTTTCCAGCCTCTCGTGATGAACATGCCTTTCGTGTTGAATTTTTCGGTGATGAAATTGACCGTATCCGTGAAATTGAAGTTTTGACCGGACAAGTTTTAGGTGAAGTAGACCATTTGGCAATTTTTCCAGCGACACATTTCATGACAAATGATGACCGTATGGAAGAATCAATTGCCAAGATAGAAGCAGAATTAGAAGAACAACTAAAAGTTTTCCGCTCAGAAGGAAAACTTCTTGAGGCTCAACGTTTAGAACAAAGAACCAACTACGATATCGAAATGCTCCGTGAAATGGGTTATTGTAATGGTGTTGAAAACTATTCACGTCATATGGATGGGCGCGAGGAAGGCGAACCTCCGTATACTTTGCTTGATTTCTTTCCTGATGATTTCATGATTATGATTGATGAATCACACATGACAATGGGGCAAGTAAAAGGAATGTATAACGGTGACAGAGCCCGTAAAGAAATGCTTTGTAATTATGGATTCCGCCTGCCTTCAGCCCTCGATAACCGTCCTTTAAAAAGAGAAGAATTTGAAAGTCATGTGCATCAAATTGTTTATGTTTCAGCAACCCCTGGGGATTATGAGATGGAGCAGACCGATACCATTGTTGAACAAATTATTCGTCCAACAGGTCTATTAGATCCTGTCGTAGAAGTTCGACCAATGATGGGACAAATCGATGATTTAGTTGGTGAAATTCATAAACGAGCTGAGAAAAACGAACGAGTATTCGTCACGACTTTGACTAAAAAGATGTCAGAAGATTTAACTGCCTATTTCAAGGAAATGGGGATAAAAGTTAAATATATGCACTCGGATATCAAAACATTAGAACGAACCGAAATTATTCGGGATTTGCGTTTAGGAGTCTTTGATGTTCTGGTGGGAATAAATCTGCTTCGCGAAGGGATAGATGTGCCAGAAGTTTCTTTAGTCGCGATTTTGGATGCTGATAAAGAAGGATTTTTACGTAATGAGCGTGGCTTGATTCAGACCATTGGTCGTGCAGCACGTAATAGTGAAGGCCATGTTATTCTTTATTCTGATATGGCTAAAGCCCTTGATGAAAATGATCCTGCGGATAAAGAAATCTTAGATAGTGGTTATTATACAGAATACGAGGGTCAAAAGTATAAAATAACGCGTTCAATGAAACATGCGATGGATGAAACAGCCCGTCGGCGTGAAATTCAAATGGCTTATAATGAAGAACATGGAATCACACCTCAAACGATCAAAAAAGAAATTCGTGATTTGATTGCCATTACTAAGAAAACTGATTCTGGTGAGATTGAAGAAGTTGATGCAAGTGCGATGACTAAGAAAGAACGTAAAGCATTAGTCAAAAAACTTGAAAAAGAAATGCAACAAGCGGCTAGCGCCCTCGACTTTGAAGGAGCTGCTCAGTTACGTGATATGGTATTAGAATTACGTGCAATGGATTGATTAATAATTAATAAAAATTCACTCATTGAGTGAATTTTTATTTTGAATCAAGTATAAAAGTACAGTTTTTATCTAAAAATCTTTGTTTATTAAATAATTATAATATAAATATGCAAAAATTCTTGACAAAATAATTTTAAAATGTATAATTATACTTATTCTATTTATAAAAGAGGTTTAAGGATGAACAAGAAGATGAAAAAATTAGCATTGGGAATGGTCGGTTTGGCCGCAGTAGCAACATTAGCAGCTTGTGGAAATGGAAAATCGGCTACTAATCAAGTGGATAAAGTAAAAAAAGCTGGCGTATTGAAAGTTGCTTTATCTCCAGATTATCCACCCTTTGAATTCCAAATTATTAAAGATGGTAAGAATACAGTCGTGGGTTCTGATGTTGATTTGGCCAATGCTATTGGTAAAAAACTAGGGGTTAAAGTGAAAATTGAAAGCATGGACTTTAACAATGTTTTAGCTAGTTTAAATACAGGAAAAGCAGATATTGCGATTTCGGGCATTTCAAAAGAACCTAGTCGTGAAAAATCTGTCAATTTCTCAGATGTATATTATACAGCAAGTAATTATTTAGTTGTAAAAAAATCTGATTTAAGTAAATATCGTTCAGTAGATGATTTCAAAGGTAAAAAAGTAGCGGCACAAAAAGGGTCAACTCAAGAAGGAATTGTAACCAGTCAATTCAAAGGAGCAACAGAGATTGCCTTGCCACAAATTGGCGATGAAATCAATGAAGTCAAAGGAGGACAAGTACAAGGAGCCGTGATTGAAAACCTTATTGCTAAGAGTTATGTCGCAGCTAATTCAGATTTAGCGATTGCTAATGTGGATGTAAAAACGCCAAAAGATAGTTATGGTTCAGCGGTTGCACTTCCTAAAGGTTCAGATGAATTAACAAAGGTTGTCAATTCTGTCATTAAAGAAGAATTGAAGAACGGACAAATTAATAAAGATATTCAAAAGAACTACACGCTTTCTGAAAATAATAAATAGTTTGGTGGAAATTTATGGAAAAAGCTGTAGACTTATTAAAAAGTTTGGTTAATATTCCGTCAAGTTCAGGAAATGAAGAAGAGATTTTAATATTTCTTGAAAAATGGTTTATTGAGAAGCAATTTGATTTTGTTATTCGCAAAGAAACTTTTGTCGCCGGACAAATTAAAGCAAAAGGTAAAAAAGAACAAAAAAAAGAAGCCATTATCTTAACTGGGCATGTTGATACTGTCGTTTCAGGTCATTTAGCTGACTGGAAATTTTCGCCTACCGATGCAAGAGTAGAAGAGGGAAAACTCTTTGGACTTGGTGCGAGTGATATGAAAGGTGGCGATGTTGGAAACTTACTTGCTGCTGCAAGTTTTATTGGTAAAGATTTAAGTCAAGATATTTGGGTCGTGGGGACGGCTAACGAAGAACTTGATGGTAAGGGTTCAGAAGATTTTGCTCGTTATTTTAGTGAAAATTGGAGCTATGACTCAGCTTGTTGCATTATTGCAGAACCAACTGATTTAGAGAAGATTTATATTGGGCAACGTGGAAATCATTTTATGAAGCTACATTTTTCTGGGAAGGCTGGTCATGCTTCGGTACAAGAACATTTTCAGCAAAGCGCTTTAGGGGCGGTTACTTATTTTCTAGAAAATATTGAGCAAATCGTTGAAGACTTGAAAATTTACAAAAATAGTCAGCTTGGTCTGCCAACTTTTGTAGTGACATCAATTCTCTCTGGGGATGAAAATTCTCCTAATAAAACAGCCGACTTCGCTGAACTTGTGGTTGACTGTCGTTTAACTCCTGAATTGGAAGAGGTATTTGAGCAAGTCATGAGTGAGTTAGCTGTGCAGTATCATTTTACTTATGAAGATATTGTGACACCTGTTTTATCAACTTTGACCGATAATCAAGCTCCATTCATTCAGTTACTGACAGACTTATCTGGCGCGAAAACAACGGCGGCTTCGGGTTCTAATGATCAAGGATTTTTTGAAAATGTTGGGATTAGAACGGTTATTTTTGGACCAGGACAGCATGAACAATGCCACATTGCAAATGAATCTATTATTCTTGAAAAGTTGGAAGAACATATTGAAATTTTACAATCCTTTATTAAAAAAATGCAGGAGAGTTAAGATATTTACTGACAAATCCTGTATATAATAAAAAAATTTACTGACAAAGACTGTCAGTAAATTTTTTTTAGTTTGTTTGTTCAGCTGCTTCATCAACGATGAAAGTGAACTGACAAGTGGTTACTTTTTTACCATCAACATAAGCTGCGGCATCAGCAGTTCCTACTTTTCCACGGAATTTTGTAATTTCAAATTCAAGTTTCATTACATCACCAGGAGTGACTTTTTGACGGAATTTTGCTTTATCAATTCCACCAATATAAGCCATTTTTCCTTGAAATTCTTCTTTTTTGAGAATCAAAATTGAACCAGCTTGAGCGAGTGATTCAAGAATCAAAACACCAGGGAAAGTTGGATTACCAGGGAAATGTCCATTAAAAACTTCTTCGTTAATCGTTACATTTTTCGTTGCAACAATTTTATTTTCAGAAATTTCATCAACGTAGTCAATAAACATGATAGGATAGCGGTTCGGAATAACTTCCATCACTTCTGTAGCAGTCATAGCGTATTTTTTAGTCATTTTTTATTCCTTTTCTTATTAAAAATTAATGAAAAGCCCGAGTAATCAGGGAAAAAGAGCCATCACTCTAACTTGACAGTTCAACATTTTTAAGTTAAAATTTTATGTATCAAGTATTTTGATATACAAAACCTTTTACAATTAATATTATCAATTTCTTGTGAGAGTGTCAACTTTTTTATATGACTTGTAAAGGTAAAGTGATTAAATTTATTTTTTTTTATTTGCTAGTCGCTTAAACCTGATTATTTTAAAGAAAAGGACTTATTTTATTTATGTTTTTAGAAGGTAAAAAAATTGTTATCATGGGTGTTGCTAACAATAAATCTATTGCTTGGGGCTGTGCTAAAGCAATGAAAGATCAAGGTGCAACATTAATTTATACTTACCAAAATGAACGAATGGAAAAACAATTAGCTAAATTGGCTGAACCAGAAGATTTGCTCATTGAATGTGATGTAACTTCTGATGAATCTATTCGCCGTGCTTTTGGTACAATTGAGGCACGTGTCGGTAAAATTGACGGACTTGTTCATGCCATTGCTTACTCTAAAAAAGAAGAGCTTGGTGGGAATGTTACAGATATCTCTCGCGATGGTTATGCCCTTGCTCAAGATATTTCAGCTTACAGCTTGCTTGCTGTTGCTAAAGCAGCAAAACCATTGCTTAAAAAAGGTTCTGGTATCGTAACTTTGACTTACATGGGTTCAGTTCGTGCCATTCCTAACTACAATGTTATGGGAATTGCTAAAGCAGCTCTTGAATCTACAGTTCGTTATCTTGCTGCTGAAATGGCACATGTAGGTGTTCATGTGAACGGAATTTCTGCAGGAGCAATTAAAACACTTGCGGTTTCTGGAGTTTCAGGTTACAAAGATTTGATTAAAGAATCTGACAGCCGTACAGCTGATGGTGTTGGTGTAACAATTGATGAAGTGGGTCAAACTGCCGCTTTCCTTGTTAGCCCACTTGCCTCAGGTGTCATTGGTGATATCGTTTATGTTGATAAAGGTGTTCATTTAACATAAGACAAATATAAAAAAACACTGACAGAATTTCTGTCAGTGTTTTTTTATATATTTTACTAGCCAAGAATCATGAAGTTCCTGATGAATTACTGTTGTTGAGTCTGTCAGTAAATTTTTTATTTGTATTTTCTGATGAGGAATCATGAAAAGGGCAAGTGGTTTGGTGAGAAAAATTTGATGGTAGCAGTTTTTTATCCGTAATCAATAGAATGTCCACATGATTCTTATAGAAGGTCATCAAGTTCTTAAAAGTTACTGACAGAACTCTCATTTTAATCTGAACAAGAAATTATAGATTCAATAAATAAAAAAATCACTGACAGAAATTCTATCAGTGACTTTTTATTTTTTTAATATCTTGTCAGTAAAAATTACTTACGATTTTGTTTACCAGCATTTCGTCCGCCAGATTTACGTTCCTTTTCATTGCGCTCACTTGTGATTTCTTTGAAATTTTCTTGAACAGAAGTAGGTGTAACATCTTTGAGACCTTCATTATTGATTTTTGGAGGATTTTTTGTAAATTCTTCATCAATACGACGGCGCATTCTTGGTTTCATGATGAAGGTAATGATGATTTGTTGGATAACAATAACAAAACCACCAACTGCCCAATAAAGTGCTACTCCAGCAGGTGACATGAATGAGAAGACAACAATCATTGCCGGACTCATAATCAACATTGCCATTCCTGATTTCTTTTGTTCAGGGGTCATTGACAAAGTTGAAATCCAGGTTTGGATGAAGTAAAGCACCCCAGAGATAATAACCAAGACCACACTTGGATGTCCTAAAGGAATCCCATAAAATGTTGAACTTGAAATTCCCGTTGTATAGGCTGCAGCATTATAAAGAGCGATAAAGAAAGGCCATTGAATCAACATTGGTAAGCAACCAATTGATGAAAGCATGTTAATTCCATTATCTTTTTGGGCTGCCATCAATGCTTGTTGAGCTGCCATTTTTTCTTCAGGAGTTTGTGCTTTTTTGAGTCGTTCTTGCAAAGGAGCAAATACAGGAGCAAGATAAGCCATTTTTTCTTGCATATAAGTTGATTTGTAGGCTTGATTCAAACCTAAAGGCAAGATGAGAAAACGGATAATCAGAGTAACAAAAATAATTCCCCAACCATAACCCATGTGCAAGTTATTAGCGAATAAGTCAACAAAAGCAGACATTGGACGAACCAAAAAATTATAGGTAATTCCATGAGTAGCTGCTTCGGTTGGAACGCGGACTCCATCAACAACGTGTGTTTGAACACAGCCAGATAGGAATAACAATCCGGCTGTCATTAAACCAGTCAATGTTAATTTCTTTTTCAAATTTTTCAATATAAGTTCACCTTCTATAAATTAAACATACTCATCTATTTTACCTAAAATTCAGATGAATTTCAATAGGACTAAAGGATGAAAAGCCATTCTGTAGTTTAAAATCTTCAATAATATTTTCTGTCAGCAAAAGAAAAAAGCTGTCAGTAGTGACAGCTTTTTATCAGTGGAAAATTAAGCTTCTTCCATCGCAATAATTGCTTTTAGAATAGCTGCAGTTTCTTTCCAGTCACGAACAGTGATTGTTTCAATTCCCATTTGAACAACAGGGTAATCATTTCCGCCAGGTTGAGTCATGTCACCAAAGTAAAGAATTTCTTCTTTAGTAACATTAAGTTCTTCCATCAAATGATTCATCCCAAATTCTTTATTTTGACCTGGAACAAAACCGTTAATAGTTGTTGTTCCAGCAACTTCAAATTCAAATTCTGGAGCATATTGGCTAGCCAATTTAGCAATTTCATTACGTTTTGTCATGTCTGGGTCCCAAGCTTGTTTAGCTTCAACACCAGCTTTTTGACCGATTGCTGAGTAAGCAATCATCGATTCACGATTTTCATTAATTTCATCGCCAGGGGCAAGAACAGATTCATCCCAATGACCAAGCTCTTTAGCAGCTTTTTCAAGTGCACCCATGATTGCGTTAGCTTGTTCATCAGTCAAAGCGTAATTGAAGACCTGTTTCCATTCGCCATCTTTGTGAGCATAATATTGAGTCCCTTGGGCAACAAACAAATGGAAATTATCCAGATTTGCAGATTCAGGCAAATTATTAATAATTTGAATCAAAAATTGATCATATTTTTGACCAGAAATTGGTGCAATGATATATTTTTGAGACAAAGTAGCCAACAATTCAGCCATCTCAGGGAAAATCGGCATTTTTGGTTCATTGAGTGTGTTGTCAATGTCGAAACTTAATATTTTTTTCATAAGTTTTCTCCTATTTTTTTCTTATCAACGCTTACATTATAACATTTTTTTAATAAAAAAAACAATCTAATAAAAATAGATTGTTTTTTTTTTCAATTATGAATTGCCTCTTGCTTTACTTAAAGCAGGGACAATTGCCATTGTTAAAATCACAGCGATGATCACTTCTGCAATAGAATTTCCTGTGATAATTGAAGCAAGCAAAGCTCCGAAGGTTTGTTTGGTTACATCATGAAAGAAGAGGAAGATGAAACTTAAAACCAAAAGTGTATTAGTTGCTGTTCCAACAAAAGCGGCTAAACCAGCTCCAAAACGATTTTGTGCCAAACGATAAACGAGGGCAGGAAGAATTCCGACTAGAACACGCGGAACGATGGCAATAACTAATGCCCAGATAGAACCATGATTTGTTCCAGGAACAGGCTGTAAGGGACTAAACATAAAGCTAGAAGGTAGGGTTACGATTGTTGAATTAATAACACTAATCAATCCCATCACTAGACCCAGAAATGCTCCTTTACGAACTCCAAGAACAATTGAACCAATGATTACTGGAATATGGAGCAAAGTTGGAACGATTGGTAAAGGCCAAACGCTATAGATAATTTGACTCAAAAGTTGGACAACGACCATAATTGCAATAAAAATGGACAAGATTGCCACATCAGACGCTTTTGATTTTTTCATAAATACCTCATTTATTTTATAAAGAATTTTTTAAATCCGATAGAATATCAGGTAAGTCGGCGAGTGCTCCCTCACCAAAATCTCCACAAGCGAGCAAAGATTTTTTCGGTTGAATCATATTATAATCTATTTTCTTAAGAATCTCAATGTTTTTTTGCGTCAAAGGATATTGATACATTTTAGTATTCATTGCAGGGGCAAAATATTTTGGTACAGAAGGTTCAAGAGCAAGGGCTACAGAAGTGACAATATCATCAGCTCGGCCTTGCGCCAAACGGCTAATTGTATCAGCAGTTGCAGGTGCAACAAGGAAAAGCTCAGTATTTTTAGCTAAATCAATATGATTAACCAATTCAGGACGTTCTTCGTCCATAATATCCAAGTGAACCTTATTTTTGGACAAAACTTGTAGAGTTAAAGGAGTGATGAACTGAGTAGCGCTTTTTGTCATTAAAACTGTCACATCATGTCCCTCTTTTGTCAGTAAAGAAGTTAAATCTGCTGCTTTGTAAGCTGCAATTGAACCTGTTACCGCAAGTGTAATTTTAGTCATTTTTTAATTCCTCCGAGGTTTTTAAAAGTCTGTCAGCAATTTCAGCCTTTGTTTTTAAAGTAATTTCATGATTTTTACTGACCAAAAATGCTTGATGGTTATTTCCATGAATATTTTCTAAATCATTCGCTAAAATAAAATCAGCATGATTTGTCAGTAATTTTTCTCTGGCCACAGAAAGAAGCTCAGATTTTTCTACACCAACCAATAATTTAAAACCAAAAAGTAAAACATTTGGATTCCATTCTTTAATATAAGAAATAATTTTTGGCGTTTTTTCTAGGAGCATGATTTGATAATCAGATTTTGAAGAAATTTTCCCAACTTTTTCAGGACGAAAATTTAAAAGCTCCTCTTTAGAAAACTTGTCAGTAAAATTTTCAAGACCTGTCATATAAATAGGACGATAATCACTGACAGCCATACTATGGATAACAACATCCATGTCAGGGACTAAGTTTTTCATCTGTTCATAAAGGTCATGAGTTCCTTCAATCGGAATATAGGTCAGTCTGTCAGTAAATTCAGGAAGTTTAGCCTGAAGTCCAGCTAATAAATAGACTTCATGACCAGCATTTAAAAAATTTTCAGCAGTCACTTTTCCGAGACTTCCTGTTGCAAAATTACTGATGCCACGAACGTTGTCAATAGGTTCCGTTGTTCCACCAGAAGTAATCAAAACTTTCATTTTTCACCAGTTTCTTTTAGAGTTGCTTTCATTTTATCCTAATAAAAATATTTTTTCAAGAGAAGTTTATTTACTAAAAATTTACTGACAGCTTAAATAAAAAAGCCATCAATTACTGACAGCTTTGATTGGCTCAAATGAAAACTTATTTCTTCTTTTTCATTTCTCCGCCTTGATAGAGCATTCCTTCTGGAAGGTCATTAAAGATGACATGAATTGCTGAAGTAGGTGCTCCAGCATGTTTAGAAATTGATTCAGTAATTTCTTTAGCAATTATAGCTTTTTGCTCAACTGTACGACCTTCAAAAAGTTCAACATGGACATATGGCATAATAAATTCTCTTTTCTATATGATTATGAGCATATTTTATCATATTTAAATAGAAAAAAGTTTAACGAATCAAAAATAACATTTTTACCGTTTGCAGGACTTCTCAGAACTATGTTAAGATAGAACAAAGTATTCTTAAAAATACTATATAATTGAAATCAAAAATTGAAATTGAGAAGAAATAGAGAGTAAAAAATATGTCTTTAAAAGGATTAACAAGTTTTGAGGTTGAAGAACGGATTCGCCAAGGGAAGATAAATAAAAATATAGATGAGACGGATCGTCCTGTTTGGGAAATTGTAAAACGAAATACTTTTACATTTTTCAACTTAATATTTGCAGTCATTGCGATTCTAATCAGTTTAGTTCAAGCATGGAATCAGCTTATTTTCCTTCCAATAATTGTTATTAATACAATTGTCGGAATTTATCAAGAAATCAAAGCCAAACGATATTTGGACCAAATGACTCTCCTGCACGCTCCGCAATCCACAGTGATAAGGAATGGTCAACAAGAAAAAATTGCTTCAGATGATTTAGTTGAAGAAGATATTATTATTCTTAAAACAGGAAATCAAATTGTCGCTGACGCTCGCATTGTCGAAGGAAGTATTTTTGTCAATGAATCACTTTTGACAGGTGAAGCTGACGAAATTGAAAAAAATGTTGATAACAAACTTCTGTCAGGAAGTTTTGTTGTGTCAGGAGAAGCCAAAGTCATTTTGGAAAAAGTCGGAAAAGATTCCTACATTTCCAAATTAACAGAACAAGCCAAATTAGTTGACCATGGTGAAGACTCTGAGATGTTACGTGCCCTCAATAAATTATTAAAGTGGGTCAGCTTTATTATTCTTCCGATAGCAGTCATTTTATTTACCCAAAATTACTTTGTCAATCATAATACACTTCAAACCAGTGTTGTAGCAATGGTGGCAGCGGTTATTGGAATGATTCCAGAGGGGTTGTATCTTTTAACAACCATTGCCTTAACCCTCAGTAGTGTAAAATTGGCTCGTAATCAAGTGCTATTGCACAATATGAAAAGTATTGAGTCCTTAGCGCGTGTAGACGTTCTATGTGTTGATAAAACAGGAACAATCACAGAACCCAGAATGTCAGTTGAGCAAGTATTTGTTAGCCCAAGTAGTAACATAAGCGAAGCGAAATTTATGTCTCTTTTATCTGACTACATCTCAGCAAATACTGATGACAATGATACCATGAAGGCAATTCGAGAGTTTATGCTTGCAAAAGGTGACCTTCAAAATCAAATGACCGGCGTTAAAAAAATTATTCCATTTTCATCAAAAGTAAAATATAGTGCTGTTTGTTTTGAAAATGAAAGTTATCTTTTAGGAGCACCAGAAATTGTTTTAGGGAAAACTTATGAAAAAGTTAGCTCTGAAATCAATCATCTCTTAGAAGAAGGCTTTCGTGTTCTAGTTTTAGCGGGAACAAAAGAAAAAATTTATGACCAACTTAATTTGGGGGCTTACGCACTTGGCTACGTTGTGTTAGCCAATCCCATCAGAGAAAATGCTAAATCGACCTTTAACTACTTTGCAGAGCAAGGAGTCAATATCAAAGTTATTTCAGGTGATAACCCTCAAACCGTGTCGGCAGTTGCAAAAAGAGCAGGAATTACTGGAGCTGAACGTTTCATTGATGCAAATTTATTGAAAACGAAAGAAGATTTAGACCAAGCGGTTGAATCATATACTGTTTTTGGACGTGTGACACCTGACCAAAAACGCCGTCTCGTTCAAGCCCTCAAACGTAAAGATCATACTGTCGCAATGACCGGAGATGGTGTTAATGATATTTTAGCCATGAAAAGTGCTGATTATAGCATTGCCATGGCTTCCGGAAGTGATGCCGCGACCCAAGTTGCACAAGTTGTCTTATTAGATTCAGATTTTGGGCATATGACACAAGTAGTCACAGAAGGACGTCGAGTCGTCAATAACGTCCAACGTTCAGCCATTCTTTTCCTTGTAAAAAATCTCTTTTCAATCATCTTGGCAATTATCTCAGCAATCTTTGTCTTCACCTATCCCTTACAAGCTTCACAACTTTCACTTATCAGTTTATTCACCATTGGGATTCCGGGATTCTTACTCTCTTTAGAAGAAAATGACAAACGAATTGAAAAAGATTTTATTAAAAATGTTATCTTAAAAGCATTACCAGCCAGCTTGACTGAAATTACGGCCGTTTTAGGAGTCGTTATTGCTGGAGCTGCCTTCAAATTGACGGCATCAGAAATTTCAACTTCAGCAGTTATCTTACTAGCTGTTGTTGGATTTATGATTTTAACTAAAATCAGTGCACCACTCAACCGTTTTAAAATGGGAATTATCATTTTTAATATTGTTGGGATAATTATCTCAGGTTTCATGTTCAATTCCCTCTTCTCTATCAGCAAAATTTCTTTGGATAGTTTTGTTCTGGTTGCCTTACTCTCACTATTTTCAGAATCACTATTTAGAAATTTTGATTCACTATTAAAAAAGTTTTTCAAATAAGAAAGGATTAAAATGAAAGAAATAAATAAAGATATGAGAAATAAAGAACTCATAGAAGAATTGATAAGTTTATGGGAAAATTCAGTTAAAGAAACACATTCTTTTCTGTCAGTTAAAGAAATTGAAGATATAAAACAATATGTCCCACAAGCTCTTAAAGCTATCGAACATTTAATTGTGGAATTTGACGATAATGAAAAACCAATTGCTTTTATGGGAATTGTTGGTGAGAAACTTGAAATGTTGTTTATTAGCCCTAATCACATGAAAAAAGGACTCGGTAGAAAGTTGCTTGAAGAAGCAATAAAAAACTATTCGGTAAATGAACTTGTAGTGAATGAGCAAAATCCGCAAGCCAAAGGATTTTATGAGCATTTAGGCTTTAAAGTTTATAAAAGAAATCCAATTGACGAACAAGGAAATCAATATCCAATTCTTTTTATGCATTTGGGTTAATAATCAAAAATCTCACATTTGAACAGTGGGATTTTTTTAATACACGTGAAGAGATTAGGATAGAAGGCTATGTTATAATAGAATAGATTAAACCCAAGGAGTTTGAATGGCTTTTTTAATAATTTCCCTGATTATCATGCTAATTGGCCTGCTAAGATTAAAAATCAATAAACGAAGTATAATAGGAGGAATTTTTCTAGCCTCAGGCTTGATATTGAGCCTAGCCTCTCTGTTTTTTGAATTATTAAACCTTATTTATCTTTATCTTCCGTCCGGTGATTTTGCAACCTTGATCATTGCTTATGGAATCCTTCCCTTAATATTTTTATTGGTTTGTGGATATTTCATTTTTAACTCAAAAACAATGAGAACTAAAGAAGGTAAAAGTGCCACTGCAAAATTATCTGCTCTATTTGGCTTAAATTTGCTTATTGCCTTTCCAGCACTCTTTATGTTATTCACATTTTCAACAAAAACAATACCACAAATAATCTGGTACATTCTTCTTTATATTTTACTTATTGATATAATTCTCTGTTTTTTGTTTGCAGCCTATATTTTATATTCATGGATGAGCCAAATGATTCCTTTACAAAAAAAGATAGATTATATTATCATTTTGGGTTCAGGTGTTAGAAGTGAAGAAGTTCCACCCTTGTTGAAGAGTCGATTGGACAAAGGAATTGAATATTACCAGAAAAATCCTACAGCCAAATTTGTTGTTAGTGGCGGACAGGGAGCGGATGAGCCTGTATCAGAAGCCTTCGCCATGCGAAAATACCTTCAATCACAAAACATTCCTAATCATCAAATTCTTTTTGAAGATAAATCCACCACTACTTATGAGAACATGTTATTTTCTAAAAGGATAATTAATGAGGATTGGTCAGATAAAGAAATGCCCCCTTCAATCATTTTTTCAACCAATAATTATCATGTTCTCAGAGGAAGTTTATATGCGCAAAGAGTAAAATTAAAAGCCCAAGGAGTAGGGGCACCCACAGCACTTTATTTCTTACCTACGGCCTTAATTCGTGAATATATCGCATTACTTCTACATAGAAAAATTATTCTTTTTAGTGTATTGGGAGGTGTCTTACTATTCATCATTATTTCCCTTCTTCCTATTTAAAAAAGTTAGCAAACCTCAAGAAAGAATCTCTTTCTTGAGGTTTTTAGTACTCATTTTTTCATTACAAAAATGTAAGAAGGAGGCATCGGACTTGATGTTAGAATGAAAGAGTAGCTAAATTGTAAAAAGAAAAAAAGGAAAGATATAGAATGAAGAAAATACTAATAGCGCTAATTATCATAGTACCAATTGCCATTACCGGATTTCTCGGTTATGACTTTTTCAAAAAAAATTTTGCTCATGTTCACGGTATAATCATGTATAGTGATAATAAGGATGAAGCAGATACTATATTAGAGAATAATAAAAAATATATTGATAAAAGTTTAACTGTAGAAGGTAAATACAGTTCAAAATCAGATGTCTTAGTCTTGAATACTCAAGCTGCTAATAAATTAATAAATGAAAAAGTTTTTAATAACGTAACCAAAAAAGGAGACAAGTTTAAATTTAAGACAGTAGAAAACTTATCAGCCGAGCCAGCTTTGTGGACAGGAAAGGAAGATAAAACAATAACTGATGATAAAGGACAGTCAGTGAAACCTAAAAGTACAAAATATATTGTTCTAGGAGAATACAGTGCTACTTCTAAGCTATTGATTCTTAATGATGAAGATTATCAAAAATTTGATGCAAAAGCTAAATTTGTAAGTGTAATAAAAGAAAAACGAGATGCTGATAAAGTCCTTAAAAGCTACATTACGAGTGGTTCAATTCCCTCACAGATATTCCCTTACAAATAATAAAAACTACTAAAAATAACTCTTATAAAATGTTACTGGAAATTTTTCCAGTGACATTTTTATTTTTTAACAAATTAAAGATGATTATACTAAGTTATAAAGTTATCAAGCGAATAAGACAGCTTGACTCACTATTTATGTAATAATATAAGTATAGTAATCAAAAGAACTCATGTATATTAAAAGGGAGAGAAATTATGACTAGTAAAAAACTAAAAGCATTGGGACAACTAATATTATTTATTGTAGGAATTGAACTAATTGGTGGCCTATCTGGCCTCTTGGCGGGGGATATTAAGGGGATTTATAATAATCTTAAACTCCCACCCCTAGCTCCACCAGACTATCTTTTTGGGATTGTTTGGCCTGTATTATATGCTTTTATCGCCATTTCCGCCTATTTGATTTTTTATAAGCTGAAAACTCAAAGAAGTGAGGGACAAAATGCTTTATTCTATTTTGGAATACAACTTATCTTAAACTTTATTTGGAGTATTATTTTTTTCAAAGGCTATTTTTGGTTAGAAGTTATTATTATTCTCTTACTAGATTTTATTGTTTATCTCTGCATCATTAAATTTTCAAAAATTAATAAGTGGTCTGCATTCCTTCTAATTCCTTATTTTATTTGGATTATTTTCGCAACATATTTGAGTATATCAGTTGCTATCTTGAACTAAATAATTTGAGGAGAATCTGATGGTTTGGGCAATAAATAGTGATTATATAATATAAAAATTTTGATATTCATGAGTATATACATCTGTAAAACTGAAAGTTATTGATTGGAGAAAAATAATGAATTTTATTAAACCCTTTATTATAAGTGGAGTAATTTTTTTAATTTTAGATATTTGCTGGCTCTTTTTTGCAAATAAAAAAATCTATCAGCCAAATATTGGTAACTTGATGGGAGATTTTAAAGTTATTCCGGCCATTATCTTCTATATTATTTATCTAGGAGCACTAACATTTTTTGTATTAATGCCCGGACTTGAAAAAAATAGTATAACTTATGTCTTACTGAGTGGTGCTCTACTAGGATTAGTATGTTATTCTACATACGATTTAACAAATTTGGCATCAATTAAAGACTGGTCACTAATGGTAACAATAATTGATATTATTTGGGGGACTTTTGTAAGCTCTTTGAGTGCAAGTCTTTCATTTCTTGTGATTACAAAGTTTATGGAAGGATAAAGAATGGAAAAGGTAAAATCTGAAGACCGTCTACTAGAAAGTATCATAGCAGGAGCGCAAAAGGTTATTAACGGAAAGGATGAACTAAACAAAATAAATGTATTTCCAGTTGCCGATGGGGATACAGGTAGTAATTTAGCATCTTTAATGCAAACCATTATTGATAATTTATCTAATAATAATTATTCAACGAACCTTTTATTTGATGAAGTAGCTTCGGCAGCACTCATTGGGGCTCGGGGAAATTCTGGAATTATTTTTGCCCAGTACTTAAATGCCGTTTCAGATTATTATAGTGTATATGAAACTAACTTAGAGATACTTGTTTTAGCTTTCAACAGAGCAGTAAAGAGCGCCTATGATTCTTTGATTGAGCCCAAAGAAGGAACGATTTTATCAGTTATGAAAAGATGGGCAGAAGTATTACTGATTACTTTTAAAGAAAGTACATCTTTTGAAAAAGCCTTGCTAGAAGCAAAAGGAGAAGCTTGGAAAGCTCTTAAGGAAACACAATTTCAGATGTCAATTTTAAAAAAGAATAAACTCGTTGACTCTGGAGCGAAGGGTTTTTACTACTTTATATCTGGTTTTACTGACGCTTACTGTGGAGAAAAAGTAAGTAAGATACAAGAAGGACTTATCCCCAGCATAAAAGAATTAAATACAGAAGATATTAAAGAACACTTTATATCTGAAGCACCTAAAAATAGGTATTGTTCAGAATTTATTATCAAAGAACCCCTAAAACAAGAAAAGGACTTAAAAGAATCACTAAGGAAATGGGGAGATTCTTTAGTTATTGCTGGAAATAAAAAACAAATAAAGATTCATATCCATACTAACCATCCGGAAAATATATTAGCACTGTTAGAAAAAACAGGAACAATTATCTATCAAAAAGTTGATGATATGCAATTACAATATGAAATATCACAAAATAGAAAATCATCCATTGCTATTGTCACAGATTCTGTTGCCGATCTATCTGCTGATTTTATACTTGAAAATCAAATTTTTGTTTTACCTTTGAATGTTTCAGTAGGTGAGCAAGCCTTTTTAGATAAACTTACAATCAATCCTCAAATTTTTTCAGAAAAGTATAATAAGAATTTAAAAATGACAACTTCTCAACCAAGCATTCAATCTGTTGATTCACTTTTCTCCTTTTTAGAAGGAAAATATGAACATATCATCGTGATTTCAGTTTCTTCAAAACTAAGTGGCACTTATCAACTTCTCAACCAAAGAATTACAGCAAAGAAATCCTTAGAAAACCGAGTACATCTTATAGATTCCAAATTAAATTCAGTGGCTCAAGGACTACTAGTTAAACAAGTTGCCAAATTGATTAGTGAAGAGTGTTCTATTGAATCAGTACTTAATGAAACAGAAAAAATAACTGACCGGATATTTATTTATGTGGCAGTAGAAGATTTATCGCCAATGATAAATTCGGGAAGAATTCCAAAAATTTTGGGAGAAACCGCACAAAAACTTTCAATGCATCCAATTATTAGTCTTGATAAAAGAGGAAACGGAAAGCTGATTGGTGCTTCTTTTAGTCAAAATAAGAGTATGGATAAAATTTTGAAAAAAATTAACCTATTGTCAAAAGAAGGACAAATCGAAGAATTAGCTTTGACACATGTTTTATCCGAAGAATCAGCTTTAAAGATAAATGAACTATTGAAAGAAAAAACTACTAAAAACTGTGAAATTATAGACAGTTCAGCAGCAATTGGAATTTCTGCAGGGATTGGAAGTTTAGCAATTGCCGGACTATTAAAGGAGGTCAAATGAATTATATAGCCGTTTTGGTAACTTTATTACTTTATTTCATCTGTTGGTTTCTTATTGCGACATCTAAGAAGAATTACGGATTGATAGATATTGCTTGGGGCGGAGGATTTGTTCTTACAGCTGTGGTCTCTTATTTATTTTCTCCGAGAATTACGATTCAAAATAGCCTAATCTTAGTATTAGTCATATTATGGGGAGTACGTTTAGCAATTCATTTAGGAAGACGAAATTGGAATAAACTCGAGGATTATCGCTATACAAATATGCGTAAAAGGTGGGGCAATAATTTTCCAAAATTGAAAGCTTTTCTAACGGTATTTATGGTGCAATATCTTTTGTTAATCATTATTTCACTCCCAATTATTCAAGTCAATTCAAATGTTAATTCTCAATTTTATTGGTGGCAAATTTTAGGTATAATAATTTGGATATTTGGCTTTATCTTTGAAGTTTTTGGAGATCGTCAGTTAGAAGTCTTTAAAAAACTACCCCAAAATAAAGGAAAACTATTGACTAGTGGCCTGTGGTCACTAACACGACATCCTAATTATTTTGGCGAGTCAATGTGTTGGTGGGGAATATTCTTAATCTCTTTGACGACTTTATCAACGCTTTGGTTGGTTATTAGTCCACTATTGATTACTAGTCTCCTTTTATTTGTATCTGGTGTACCAATTCTTGAAAAAAAATATAAGAATCGTGAAGATTTTAAAGAATATGCAAAAACTACCCCGAAGTTTGTTCCTTTTATTGGTAAAAAGGGCTTGTAGACTAAGTTCTCAATCATAAAGGCCCATAATTTTAGTAATTTCCTTTTTATTCTTATATAAAACAACATTCGTATGCTTTCAAAATTGTAAGCTTATTAATCCAGCTCCTTGATATAATAAGGGTATAAAATAAAGGAGAATATATTGTGAAGAAAGTATTAGTAGGATTGTTAGCTATTATGGTTATGATAATCGCTTCTGGATATACATATTATAAAATGAATTATGGTGGGGAAAGTTACTATGTTCAAATATTAGTTAATGGTGAGCGGGAAGAGACGACTGCTGATGATCATACACCAATGGTAATTTATCACTACAAACTTGATTCTTTCAATTCAAAAGGAGATAAAAAGTTAGTAAAGTTTATGGCTAGTCATAATTTAAGAAACCAAGCCTATTTAGAACTGACTTATAACAAGCATAAAGGTGTAACAAACTGGAATGAGGTCCAAGAGAAAGAAATACCAAAACCTGCATTAAAAGAGCTACAAAGCTTAGAAAACTAATTTCTATTTTCCTTATCTAGATAAAGAATTTGTAAGCTAGGGAGCTAAAAGAAGTTAGTGGATAGATTAAATATTTTAGCGATATAATGATAGTGTTAAAGGAAAAAAGGAAAATAAATATGGCTTTTAATATCTGTGTAAATCTTTATGTAAAAGAAGTAGAAAAAGAAGTAGATTTTTTCAGGTCAATCGGTTTTTTAGAAATTGAAAGACATAAGATGGAAAACTCAGATTCAGTTGTAATTGCACCGCTATCAGATGGCAATGCTTTTTTACAAATTTGGGATATCGAGTTTATAAAAAAAGTCTCACCCGAAGTTGCGAATGATAAACCTTCATTACTATTCACAGTAGATAATATAGAAGAGATGAATGAAAAATTAAAGAAAATTACTCCTACAACAAGCGACTTGATGGATGCTAACGGGAAAAAAGCATTTAATTTCCAAAGCCCTTCGGGTAACTATTATGCTTTTATGGAAATTTAATCATATCTAATTTTACAATAGTACTTAAAAACTGTCATTAAAGGCAGTTCTTTTTATTTAAATGAGAAAATAAAGAAATCATATAAATTTTTATTCTGTGTAATCTAAAATATTTGCAAAAACAAGTAAAATATTTTATTATATGACTTATCAATCATTGACTCGTCAAGTATTTATTTTTCCAAAAATTGAAAAATAAATATTAATAAATAAAAAGGAATAAAAATTATGATTATTGTAAATGCTAAATTTTATATTAAAGAAGATAAAAAATCTCAATTCTTAAAAGAGATAGAAGGTCTGATTTCAGCTTCCAAAAAGGATGAAGGATGTCTGGAATACTCTCTTTATGAATCTACGGATAATCAGCTAGAATTTGTGATGATAGAAAATTGGGAATCACAGGAAGCTATCGAAAAACATAACACTAATCCCCTTTTGCTAGCATTCGCTAAGAACTTGAGCACTTATAGTTCAAAAAAACCAGTTCTACAAATTGCGGAAACAAAGTAAAAAATAATTAACAATATAAAAAGATAGAGCAAGAAAAATATTGCTCTATCTTTTTATATTATAGGGAAAGAAATTAGTGAAGAATCTTATAGGGTTTAGAAGGTAAAACGGGGAAAGGAAAAGTAATGGCACAATTATATTTTAGCTATTGAAATATTAATGGATTCCTTTATAACAATGTATCATAGAAACTAAAATAAAATTTAGTGGGCGAAATTTAAAATACATAAAACAACAAGATACCATTGAAAAATGAGGATTGTCCCATCCCTACAGTTACATAAAGGCTTAACTTATTCAAAATCTCACGTTTCAAATCTAAAGCAATAAGATTTATTTGTTCATATTAGTTTGAATACTAGGATATAAGAGGTTAAGAAGTTCTGTGATGGTCAAAAAAGGTTCACCAATAGATGTATAATTGGTCAGAATATCCGTAACTTCAATTTTATAATCCAAATATAGCTCATTTTATGTATAACTATTTGACGTTAGTCTACTCATTTTGGAAACTTTGGAATAGAGCTAACTACTTTGATGATAAAGTTTGTTAATTGTTCTTTGAGTTCTGATTTTTTATCCTGATTATTTCTTCGGCTATCCAATTTGAAGTATTAAAGCATTTACAGAATTCTAAGGCTTTTCGACAATCATTCATTACAGCAAGTGCACCTTCGTCGCCTATCTTATAATTATAGCGTGCAGTATTATAGACTAAAGTAAATTTTTCAAACATATAGTTATCGTTAATTTTAATGTTTTCAAGATATTTTATAAATTTTCTAGCTGGAGTGTATAACCCTGCATCTACAAAAATATTAATTATATTAAGAACAGTTTGAATTATAGCTTGCTTTACATAGGGAATGTTGATGGAATTTTGTGAAGGATTGATCATTCGATCGGATAGTTCTATAAGATGAATAAAATCTAAAAATTGTGCACATTGTCCCAAAATTGCTATATCATATTGTCCCCATTCTTTAAGATTATAAAGGTAGTTTTCTAAAAAAGTTATTTCACTTTTTGTAAGGAAATAAGATGAATCAACAAAAGAGAGAATAGATTTTGCACGAATATAATCAAGTCTGTATTTTTTGGTGGTTGAGATAGTTGAACTTATTTCTAATTTTTTATGCAATTCTTCAGTAATCATACGTAATTTTGATACGTTTTTCTCAGCAAAAGCATCTGCCATCTCTATGTTAAAAAGTAATAAATCTTTTTTTTGAAAATATTGATTTAAAGAATTTTGAAATTCAAACATATTTACATTTATATTTTGTAGAATATTAAGGAAATGATTTGTAGATATGACAGTTTTCCCATTCTCAAAATTTGAAAGATGTGTAACTGAAATCTCGTTACCAGCTGCTTCTAGTTGGGAAAAACCTTTTGATATTCGAAATTCTTTGAAAATAATTCCAATTGCAAGCTCTTCTTCAGAATATTTTTTTGTTTTTTTATCCATTTTTTAGACCTCTATTTTATATAGTTTATATTCTAAACATACTAAATAATTACAAAAAGTATCTTTAATTATAGCTTAATTTGATTTTTTAGCTAACTTTACACTTTATTTATACTTCAAATAATCACATATAAACATTTAACACCTTATATTAATACTATTATAAAATATAATAAGCGCTAATTCCAGTTCCAAAAAAATCAAAGTTTTAGATTCCTATATTTTATACTTAATTAGAGAATTATGAGGAGCTTTGCAACAGGATCTGAAAAGTGGTATTATTATAAAAAATTTTTTGAGTATGTTAGATCTAAAAAAGTACTATATAAAGAAAAAACATAAAGCAAGGAGCAAAGGAGATTTATAATGACAGTAAGCATCGAGTTGAATGACCAAATGAAAGTTAGGCGTGAAAAGATGGAAGAGTTGCGTGAAAAGGGGATTAGTCCTTTTGGGAAAAAGTTTATACGCACGACAGATTCAGGAGAGTTACATCAAAATTTCGACGCAGACAGTAAAGAAGATTTGGAAGCAAAAGCTTTAACAGCAATGATTGCTGGGCGTATGATGACCAAGCGTGGCAAAGGTAAAGTTGGCTTTGCCAACCTTCAAGACCGAGAGGGGCAAATCCAGATTTACGTGCGTAAAGATATTGTGGGTGAGGAAAATTACGATATTTTTAAAAAATCGGATTTGGGAGACATTCTAGGTGTTGAAGGCGACGTTATGAAAACTGACACTGGTGAAGTCACTGTTAAAGCTACTCGTTTAACGCATCTATCAAAAGCTTTGCGCCCACTTCCTGAAAAATGGCACGGCCTCACTGATACAGAAACTCGTTATCGTAAACGCTACTTAGATTTGATTTCTAATCATGAAAGTTTAGAACGCTTTAGGATGAGAAGCAATATTATCAGCTCAGTGAGAAAGTATTTGGATGATAGAGGATACCTCGAAGTAGAAACTCCAGTTTTGGAAAATCAAGCTGGCGGCGCTTCAGCAAAACCATTTACTACTCATCATAATGCTTTAGATATAGATATGACACTTCGAATTGCTACGGAGTTGCATTTGAAGAGGTTAATTGTTGGTGGAATGGAAAAAGTATATGAAATAGGAAGAGACTTTCGTAATGAGGGGATGGATAATACTCATAATCCTGAATTTACCATGTTAGAATGTTATGAAGCTTATTCTGATCTTAGAGATATTATGAATTTAACAGAAGGTATTTTTAAAAGTGCAGCATTATCCGTTGCTTCAAGTACAGTAGTTGAGGTAGAGTTATCAGGAAAGAAAACCTCAATAGATTTATCTAAGAATTTTAAAAGATTACATATGGTTGATGCAATAAAAGAAAAAATAGGGATCGATTTTAGAAAACAGATGACCTTTGAAGAGGCAGTAAATATTGCTGTTAATCATGGTATTGAGGTACAAAGACATTTTACAATTGGGCATATCATTAATGAATTCTTTGAAAAATTTGTTGAGGAAACTTTGATTCAACCCACGTTTATTTTTGGCCACCCAAAAGAAATAACACCTCTTGCTAAAATGAGTAAAGAAGATCCAAGGTTTACTGAGAGATTCGAATTGTTTATCGGTGGGCATGAATATGCTAATGCATATTCTGAATTGAATGATCCGATAGATCAGTTAGAAAGATTTAAAAATCAAGCAAGAGATAAAGAATTAGGTGATGAAGAAGCGACTGGTATAGATTATGATTATGTAGAGGCTTTAGAGTATGGAATGCCCCCTACTGGAGGATTAGGGATTGGGATTGACCGACTTGTTATGCTCTTAACTAATACAACAACTATTAGAGATGTGCTCCTATTTCCCACTATGAAGCCATAAAATGGTTCTATTTCGAAGTTTAAAACAGAGTAAGTTAGTCCGAAATTTGACTATGCTTTTATACCCAATTGAACTTAGATTTCCGTCGATATTTAAAAGTCCAAGAGGTTCCAAAGCTTTGGCTTTTCGGTCTCTACGAAAATCACAGTATTATTAGAAATACAAGCTTAAGATAATCAAGTGCCAGAAATTTTGTTTTTATTTATATTTTAGTTTATATAATGATATTTCAGTTCGTGGCATTTCAATAAATAAAAAGATTTGAATGTATTAGAATAACTAAAGAATGTTCAAAACCAATTTAAGATATAGAATTATTACTGAATGTTAGCGTAGCAATATACGATAGAAACTAAAATAAAATTTAGTGTGAAAATAGTGTGCAAAATTTAAAATACATAAAACAACAAGATATTATTGAAAAATAAGGAAATTTATAAAATAAAAAGCCACTAAAGTTTAGTGACTTTTTATTTATCCTTTACTTGGTATGAATGGAATGATTGACTGTGCGAGGGCTTCAACATTTCTACTTTGAATCAGGATTTTTCCCTTACCTCGAAATTTATTAACTAACCCTTCTCCTGTCTTAAAACCAAATGTTCCGGAAGCAACTTCAATTGAATAACTCAAAGATTCAGTCCATGCTAAAACATGTTGATTATCAACTACAAAATCTTCTGTTCCATCAAGAGCTATTTCTACAATATCCCCGTAACCGCTGATTAACATCTTTCCGCTGCCCTGTGTTTTCATCACAAAAAGACCACCAGTTCCTCCAAATAATGCTCCATCTAATTTTTGACGTTCCATTATGTAATGGACACCACCCTCACTAACGAGGAATGCCCCTGTGTTAAGATTCCACTGTTCTTGACCGACAAGAATTTCCTTGATTGAACCAAGGCTAGCAGGAGCAAGCGAAATTTTACCATTTGCACCTATTGCGCTTGCCTTAGTAATAAAGAAACTTTCTCCACTTGTAATTGAACGACCAAGAGCTTTTAAAGCACCTCCAAGTCCTCCTTTTCCATTGCTGTTCATTTTTCCTTCAAGTTTAACAGCAGCGTTATGATAGACCATCGCTCCAGACTCAATTTGAATCTCTTCATTATTGTCAAGACTAATCTCCACTAGTGGTGCCATTGATGTTGAACTTAGTTGATATTCCATAAATCTTCTCCTTTTGAACTTATTCTTTAAACAATTATATCATGAGATGTCATCTGAATAAATATTAAAAATTATTCTTATTTATGAAATTATTGTATTCAAAGAAGCTATAGTAATAAAAAAGCATGTTTGGACATAACATGCTTTTTTCATTAATTATGAAATATTTATAATTTTTTCGATAGATATGAGGTGAATTTTATCTGTGGATTTTATTCTAACTTGATTATTGATAAATTCTGATACAAAACCAAAAACTTCAGTTATTTTATCCTTAGATTGATATTTAATTTTGACTTGTACTTGATTAGTAAATGACTGGTTGAGAAGATGAAGTATAATGTGATGTGATAAAGGTTGTAAGATTTTATCACTATTTTGCTCTTTAACAAATGCATTTTGGGCCTCGGTCAACTCTCCGGTCGCAAATGATCCCCATTTCATCATTCCTCTATCCTGATATGCTCGAATGACTTCATAGGAACTATAAGAACGGTCAACTGACATCTTTATCCTCCTTATTTTGACTTGCTGCATGACCTCCAATAAGTTTATTTCGATAAATCACACGTGAACCTTCGGATAAACTACTTGCTTTTTGAATGGATAGAAAATCGAATTTTTCTCTGATTTCGTCAATGGCTTTTTGAAGGGATTCCTGCTTTTCGTTGGATTGATTTTCTTCAACAGTTTCAAATAAAGAAAGTTGTTTGACCGAATTATCAGAGAGTTGATTGCCACTTATTCCTATTTGCCTTACTGCTCCACCTTGATATTTTTCACGAAATAAACGAATTGCGAGGTCTTGCAGTTCCTTTGTATTTTGTGTTGCTTCAATATTGCGTGAAATTTTAATAGAAGAGTGTTCAGAGCTTGCTGCAGCACCCACATAAAGTGAAAGATTACTTGCCATTCTTCCTCCCTTTCTTAGCCTTATCGCTAAGTTTTCAGCCATTTCTTTAATCACAAGTTCTATTTCTTTTTGTTTATGGTAGTCACGAGGTAGAATTTGAGAATTGCTGAAGCTAGAAGATTTAGGAATATATTTTTCCCTTACATTACTTTCATCAATTCCATTTGCATGGAAAAAATGTTGGAGTCCAATTGTGCCTAATTTTTGTTTAAGGAGAAGAGGGTCAGCATTTGCAAGCTCTTTAATAGAACTGATTCCTAACTTGTTCAAACGTTTCTCAGTTCGTTTTCCAATTCCCCAGAAGTCAGTCATCTTAGGAAGAGTCCAGAGTTTACTAGGCACATCTTCATACCGTATTAATGCTCTCATATTCTGATTATGTTTGGCATAGTTATCCATGGCAAGTTTTGCAAGTAGAGGATTATCACCCATCCCTACAGTTACATAAAGCCCTAACTTATCCAAAATCTCACGTTGTAAATCTAAAGCAATCAGATTCATTTGCTCATATCGGTTTCTAATATCAGGATAGAAGAAGTTAAGAGATTCTGTGATATCTAAAAATGATTCATCAATTGAGTAAGAGTGAATTTCTTCAATTGATGTGTAATTGGTTAGAATTTCAGTAACTTTGATTTTATAATCTACATAGAGCTGCATTTGAGGCGGAACAAGCCATGTTCGTTTTGCCCAAGATTCGATGAAAGCGACATACTGCAAAGTTGGTTCAGCCCGTTGTCCGTAAATATCCGTATGTGTTCGATACCATTGTGGGAAATTGAATTTTCTTGTTTCAATAATAAAGGGTAAATCACTGGCACGACTTATGTTTTTCATTCCAAAGACTTTTTTAAAAGTAGGACTAGAGGCAAGCGTTAAACCTTTAGTGTTATCTGCACGACTCATGACGCAAAGAGAAGTTGTCAAAGGGTTAAGATTTCGTTGAACGCACTCAATAGAAGCGTAATTTGATTTGACATCTTCAAAAAGGATAGCTCTGCGAGGTTCAAGTGAGTAGTCAAAAAAGTTATTTAATTTATGTTTATCCATTTCTCCCCTTCAGTAACATATTTAATACAAAAAATCCGTTTATCTGATATTATACTCTAAAAAAAACCATTAATCAATAAATAATATCAGAAAAAATAGTAAAAAGGTGTTGAGGAAAATACCTCAGTTTATTCCTTCCCACCAAAAAAAGAGTTTATTTTCTGCTACAGTTAGATTTAGAGAAGGGCAAAGATGTTGTGTATTTGATTCATTATTTAAAAATATTTAAGAATAATTGATGTAAGTTTTAGGAAAAATTACAATTTTTAAGAAAAATATTTAATCAGTTCAAATATGCAAATATTACTAGTCCTCTTAGTAGCAATGAATTAAAGAAATCATAATAACATTTAATGGGTAGAATTTAAAATAAATTAAAAAATATTGTTAAAAAAGAAAATTTATAAAATAAAAAACCACTAAAAAAAATAGTGGTTTTTACTTATTTTTATATTTTTAATTATTTAAGACAAAATTCATAAAATACGCAATCGTCCCATCCTTTGTTATCAAAGCTCTTGAGATTGGTTCTCCCGCGAAATACAAATTGATGTTTTTCATAAAGTTTCTGTGCAGGTGTATTTTTAAAATTAGTATCTAATCTGATAGTTACCATACTATTGCTTTTGCCAAATTCTTTTATAAAGTTGATCATGGTACTTGCGATTCCTTGATTTAATTTTTTAGGATCTATAATTAAAGTATGGATTACCAATATTTGATTAGGATCAAGCTCTGGAGTGCTCCAGGTAATATTTTCATACTCTTTATCTGATTGATTATTTAGAATCACAGTCCCTGAAACAATATCATTTGAATCATAACAAACAAAGAGCTGAGATAAGTCAATTGCTTTTAGAGCTGTATCAATTGAGGGATAAATATTTTTTATCCAACTCGTTTGTTTTTCATCAATCAATGGTAAAGAATTATCATAGAATTTAGCAACTGCGGGTTTATCTTGCTCTGTAGCAAGGCGTACAAAGTATTTCATCTTATATTCTCCTATTTTGAGGTTGGAAAATTATAGCATAAAAAAGCATGAATGTAGACCTTTTCTTTGGTTTTTATATGGGATTTTCGTATATGTTATCAAAGTGGTATAATGCATGTTTTATATGTTATGCATTTCGTGTTGTTCTTAAGTATTGTTTAACAAACATTTAAGGGGTATAGTTTTTTTATATAACTAAAAAAGTCAGTTTTTTTCATAATTGGTATTGTTTTGATGTAATGTATATGGTACAATGCTCTTTGTGTGTGTAATTTGAAAAAAATAAAGGAAAAAATAAAAATGAAAATGAAAAAAATTATCATAGCAGCCACCACTTTTGCAATAGTTTTTAGTACGTGTATTGGTATTAAATCATTAGCGGATAATTATTGGACTGGACATGGAGAAATTCAGACAATTAACAACAATATTGATACACTATCAAATCGGGTTAAAAGTAAAAATCAAGTAATTTCTGATTTAAATCAGACCATAGCAAACTTAAAAAGTTCAGTTGATTCACAAAGTTCACAAGTCAATTCTTTGCAAACTCAATTAACGCAAGCTAATGTTGACAAACAAAATGAAATTAATGCAAAGATAAATGAAATCAATACAAAAATTGCAGAAGGAAATCAAAAAGTAGCTGATAAACAAAAAGAGGTTGATACAGCAAACCAAACAATTTCTCAATTAAACCAACAACTTAATGATTTAAGGCAAAAGTCTGGACAGGACAATGATCAAGCATTGCGAGAAGTTCAAGATACTCGAGCAAAATCTGATCAGGCTGTAAAAGATGCACAATAAATAAAAAAACCTGACTTAGGTCAGGTTTTTTTATATAAATAAGCATAAATATTTAAATTTCTGTTTTCAAACTTTTATTTAAAGTAAGTAATTGCGAGAGAAGTAAGTCATAATTAATATTCTCGTTGCAAGAAACTAAACTGTCACCAATTTCAAGAGAGATAGAAGGTAATTCCTTTTTAACTTGTGCTCCCTTATCTGTGAGAAATAACTCAACACTTCTTTCATCTTTATCAGAACGTTTTCTTATAATGTATCCTTTTGCTTCCAATCTTTTTAGCAGAGGGCTTAATGTACCAGAATCTAAAGAGAGTTCATCGCCTAATTTATTTATTGTCATCTTGTTTTCAATTGCTAACATAGCGATAAAACCAGTATAAGTAAGCGAATATCTATTTAAATAAGAATTATATTTTTTTATGATTTCCTTTGAAGCAATGTATAATTGAAAACATAATTCCTTGCTAAGAATATTGTCTGTCATATTTTCTCCTATCATTTCATTATATCTGAATCTATATATTTGTCAAACATAATTGTATTTAGTACAATTATATTGTAAACAATTTAAAAAGGAGATTTCAATGAAAAAAATATTTTCTACAAAAATGATAAATACTGGCGGTCGAAATGGCGAAGTCCATTCTCCAGATAAAAGTTTTAATTTAGATATTGTTGCACCAGGCAGAAAGGTTGAAGGAGCAACAAATCCAGAGCAATTATTTGCTGCAGGATATAGCGCTTGTTTTAATAGTGCTTTAGACTATATTAAGAAATCAAAAAATATAGAGGGTGAATCAACTATTGAAGTTACAGTTTCTCTCTATAATTTAAGTCAAAATGAAATTCCAGATGTAGTATTAGGAGTTGATATTACAGGACATATCGAAGGAGTGGGTACTGAAGAAACAGAAGAACTCTTGAAACTAACACATAAAACTTGCCCATATTCTCGCGCTACTCAAGGTAATATTGAAGTAACGATAAAGGCTATCTAAAAGATTATTCTAAAATCAGTTTTCCAAAATTAAACTTTTTACTAAGTTTAGGGAGCGCAAAACTCTTATTATTTTTTGTTTTGATAATATATTGAAAATAAAAGATAACGATAGTTAATGCAGAATTTAAAATACAAAAATCAGCGAGGATCTTATTAAAAATTTAAAAAGTAAAAAAGTCAATAAAAAAAATATTGGTTTTTTTATTTTAAAAAATTCCAGAATAGGTGTTTTCATCTCGAGTGCAATAAAAAATAAGAAAATAGATAAAAGGATCTTATTACTAAGAAATTATAAAGATATAAATTAAATGAAGTAACATTTCCAACCTTTGATGGATTAATAAAACAGAGAGAAGGGTTAAAATATAAATGAAATATGATATAATTTAAGTTGTGTTTTAATTTGACCTCGTAGAGTAAAAATTAGAGAAATCGAGAAAGTTTATGAAGTAATCTTTAGGGATTTTGAAGTACAGAACTTTTGATATCAATGGTTTAGAAGCTAAAAAAATAAAAGGAAAAGTAATGGCGCAATTATATTTCAAATATGGGACGATGAATTCAGGGAAATCAATTGAGATTTTGAAAGTGGCTCATAATTATGAGGAACAGGGTAAGCCTGTTTTATTAATGACTTCTAGTCTAGATACACGCGCAGGGGTTGGGACAGTTGCTAGTCGAATCGGGATGAAAGCTGAAGCTGTCGCAATTGATGAGGAAATGTCTGTTTTTGATTATGTGAACAGCCTGTCTGCTAAACCTTTTTGTGTACTGATTGATGAGGCACAATTTTTAAATAAAAAACATGTCTATGATTTTGCGCGTGTTGTGGATGAACTAAATGTTCCAGTCATGGCTTTCGGTTTGAAAAATGATTTTCGTAATGAGCTTTTTGAAGGCTCAAAATATTTGCTTTTGCTTGCGGACAAAATTGAAGAAATTAAAACGATTTGTTGGTATTGTAGTAAAAAGGCAACAATGGTGATTCGGACAATTGATGGAAAACCAGTTTATGAAGGTGAACAGTTGCAAATTGGTGGAAACGAAACCTATATTCCTGTTTGTCGTAAACATTATTTTAAGCCAGAAATTTAAAAAATAAGATTAGAATTTTACACGAACAGACTTTATATCAAGAGGGAGGAACTCGATGTTTTATCATTTTAAAGGAACGATTACTGGTGAGGATTATCAAAGAATTCTTGGTCAAATGACCAAGCGGATGATGCTTGTTTTTTCAGGAATTATGCTTATTTTTTTGGTTATTAATTTATTTATGAGTAAGGGGCAATGGCTTTGGCCGGTTGTTTCTGCTTTGCTTGTTCTTGTTTTAGGAAATCTTTTTTTACATTGGCAATTGAAAAGTCGTTTTTTGAAAAATTTTAAGCCACAAGAACTTGATATGTATGTGACAGAGGAACAAATTAAAGCTCAAATGAATGTACGTAATGTTGAAATTTTTTCAGATCGTGTGCACTTTTTTCAAGGTAGAAATCAAGTGATGATTTTTAAAAAAGACATGCTGCAAGATGTGACACAATGGGATTCGTTTGTCAATATGGCCAAAAATTTACCATTACAAACTAAAAAATAATTAAAGGAAATAGAGAAATGTTTGATCAGTTAGAATCAATAGTTGGAAGATATGAAGAATTGGGTGAGTTATTGTCTGACCCTGAGGTGGTTTCGGATACAAAGCGTTTTATGGAATTATCGCGTGAAGAAGCAGATTTACGTGATAAAGTAGCGACTTATAATGAATACAAAAAAGTTCTTGAAACAATTTCTGATAGTGAAGAAATGCTTGGCGAAGGTGGACTTGATGATGACATGAAAGAAATGCTCAAAGAAGAACTTTCATCAGCAAAATCACAAAAAGAGCTTTTGGAAGAAGAAATCAAAATCTTGCTTTTACCAAAAGACCCAAATGATGGAAAAAATATTATTTTAGAAATTCGTGGAGCTGCTGGTGGTGATGAAGCTGCACTTTTTGCTGGTGATTTGTTGAATATGTACCAACATTTTTCTGAATCACAAGGTTGGAAGTTTGAAATTATGGAAGCAAACATCACCGGAATTGGTGGGTATAAAGAGGTTTCAGCTTTAATTTCTGGTCCATCTGTTTATTCAAAATTGAAATATGAATCTGGTGCTCACCGAGTACAACGTGTTCCTGTAACCGAAACACAAGGGCGAGTCCATACATCAACGGCTACTGTTCTTGTTATGCCTGAGGTTGAAGAATTTGAGATGACAATCGACCAAAAAGATTTACGTGTGGATATTTACCATGCCTCTGGTGCTGGTGGACAGAATGTCAATAAGGTTGCTACTGCGGTACGTATGGTCCATTTACCAACTGGGATTAAAGTGGAAATGCAAGAAGAACGGACGCAACAAAAAAATCGGGATAAAGCTATTAAATTGTTGAATACAAAAGTCTTTGATTACTATCAACAAATTGAATTGGATAAGCAAAATGCAGAACGTAAATCAACTGTCGGAACTGGGGATCGTTCTGAGCGGATTAGAACTTACAATTTCCCACAAAACCGTGTGACTGATCACCGGATTGGCTTGACTTTACAAAAGTTGGATAGTATTTTATCTGGGAAAATGGATGAAGTGATTGATGCTTTGATTGTCTATGACCAAACTAAAAAATTAGAAGAATTAAATAAATAATGGATTTTGAATTTGAAGATTTTGTTATTCGAGAAGTGGGACATGAAAATAGGAAAATGCAAACTTCGAAAAAGGTGAATAATGTTTCAACAGATGTGACTATTTTTAAGGTCAAAGGCTTTGATTTATCTTTTGATTTACTTTATTGTAGGGGGGGAAATGGAGATGTTTGGGTAGTTGCTGAAAAGATAGAGTCTCTTTCTAAACATTTGCACCGAGCGCAAAGAACTCGGATGTCAATTGAAAATTATAAAGAAAAGCAATATTGTCGACTTTGGCAAGAAGTAAAAAAAGATGAAGACTGGAGTCGGACCAAGAAAAGTTTACCTTTGTCTGAATTGGGAAAATATAGTAAAAATCCTTTACGTCAATCTTTCTCAGAACTTGGAGCAAAACTTGGAACTTTAGAAGAGTTGGTTTCCGAAACAAATCAAAATCGAAAGCAGTATGCTTTGCTTTTTCCAGCTCAAGAAGTAAAAATCCC
This sequence comes from Lactococcus sp. EKM203L, assembly GCF_011800585.1. Classification (NCBI taxonomy): domain Bacteria; kingdom Bacillati; phylum Bacillota; class Bacilli; order Lactobacillales; family Streptococcaceae; genus Lactococcus; species Lactococcus sp. EKM203L. The sequence goes on along the minus strand of NZ_JAALEQ010000006.1, from coordinate 103,626 downwards.
TTTATGTGCTTATCTTTTAACTCGAATTTCACCTCTTATTTAGTAGAGAATCTTGTAAAATAATGATTATTTATAAAAATTATTAGTAGTGAGGAACTTATTTTGATGAATGATGAAACAATCATGAATCCAATGATTGAAAAAATGTTGCTCCACGCATCAGTTCGTGATTTTAAAGCAGAGCCTTTGTCAGCTGATGTCAAGGAGTTGTTGCTAAAAGCTGCACAGTCTGGAGCTTCATCTAATTTTCTACAAGCTTATTCAATCATTGAGATAGCGGATAATGATTTACGTCGTGAACTGGCTAAGATATCAGGTTCAGATGATTATGTGAATCAAACAGGTGTTTTTTATATATTTGTGGCTGACTGGTATCGACAAGCTCAGATTTTACAAACGGAAAATAAGGATGTGAAGGCTCTCCAGAATATGGAAGCATTGACGGTTGCCATTGTTGATACTACAATTGCTGCACAGAATATGGCGATAGCTGCAGAATCTATGGGGCTTGGAATCTGTTATATTGGTGGGATTCGTAATGATATTGCTAAAGTGGCAGAGTTACTGGATTTACCAGAATTGACTGTTCCACTTTTTGGTCTTACAATTGGGATGCCAAAAACACGAAATGAAGTTAAACCACGTTTACCAAGAACAAATATTTTGTCAGTTAATGCTTATAATCGTGTGGCAGTGAGTGATTTACAGGCTTATAATGAACAAACTTCAGCTTACTATGCCAATCGGAGTCATCATCAAAAGTCTACTGATTGGACGCAGGAAATGAGCAATTTTCTGACAAATCCACGGCGTGAGGATGTTGCCAAATTTTTGAAAAAGCAAGGATTTACATTAAACTGAAAAGTTGATTAAGCCTGATTTTATTGGGCTTTTTTGCTATACTTGGAAGAGTAATTTAAAAAAATATTAGAAAAATAATTAATATTGGAAAGTAGAAAAAGAAAAATGCTTTGGATTGAAGCTGTGCGAACTTTGTCAGCAGATTTAGAAGACCCTTTTGAGTTGGAATTTGTCTGGCGAAATTTACATGAACTTAATAAATTATCTTGGTTGAATTTAATGCGAGAAAAAATTACTGACCAAGAATTAAAATTACTGACAGAAGTGTCAAAACGTCTTCATCAAAATGAGCCTCCACAATATATAGTGGGTTGGGCAGAATTCCGTGATTTGAAATTGAAGGTCGATGAGCGTGTTTTAATTCCTCGTCCTGAAACTGAAGAATTAGTGGAAATGATTTTGGCTGAAAATGAGAATGATTCCCTCAAAATTTTAGATATTGGAACGGGGTCAGGAGCGATTGCCATTTCTCTTGCTCATGCGCGTGAAAATTGGTCAGTAAAAGCTTCTGATATTTCTAAAGAGGCACTAACTTTAGCAGCTGAAAATGCTGAAATAAATCAGGCTAATTTGGAATTCATTCAATCAGATGTACTAGATAAAATTACTGACAGCTTTGATATTATCGTTTCTAATCCGCCATATATTGCTTTTGATGAAACTTACGAAATGGATAATTCTGTCATTAAATATGAACCTGATTTAGCGCTTTTTGCGAAAAATCAGGGATTAGAAATTTATCAAAAAATTGCTGACCAAGCGGTCAATCATCTGACTGATAATGGAAAAATTTATTTGGAAATCGGCTATAAGCAAGGGCAAGCTGTGCAAGCTATTTTTCAAGAAAAATTTACTGACAAGCTTGTTAGTATTCATCAGGATATATTTGGAAAAGATCGAATGATTAGTGTCAAATGATAAAAGCTACTGTTGCTATATTTAAGGAGAAAAATGAATTCTTTAATTTTTGAACAAGTATTTCAGCAAAAAGAAGATTTTTTACCAATATTATTATTAGCTGATGATGGACCACATTTAGAAAATTATCTGGAAAATGGTGATTTGTTTACTCTGTCATTAAAAAATGGCAAGACCGTTGCCTGTGCTGTAGTCATAAAAAAACAAAAAAATACTTTTGAAATTGAGAATTTCGCGGTAGAAACTAGTTTTCAAGGACAAGGATTCGGTCAGCAAATGATGAAACAACTCATCACATATTTGAAAGAAAATTTAGCAGCTGATGAGCTAATTCTTGGAACAGATGATGTTTCAAACAATGTAGCTTTCTATGAAAAATGCGGCTTCACAATTACTCATAAAATTTCCAATTATTTTCTTGATAATTATGATCATCCTATTTTTGAAGGAAAAGTTCAGTTAAAAGATAAAATATATTTAAGAAAGAAGTTAAAATGAAAGTTGAAAATGATTTACGAACAATGTCCTCTTTTTTGCAAGTGCAATTAAAAGATATCAAAACTTTGGTTGAGTCAAACAAGATAGACCAAGCTAAAGAAAATTTGAAGTTTGTGCAAGGGGGACTCAATAATTTTGCTAACGAACTTGAAAAAGTCGAAGGTGGATTTTATGGTATTATTGGTTTTCTCTTTCGTCGTCCCTACAAAGTACCCGATGATTTGAAAAATATCAGAGAAAATCTTTTTATTGAAGCAAAAACATTACAAAAAGAACTAGACAAGCAGTCAGAAAAAGAGAATAATAATAAAAACCGCTTATCAGCTAGAGCTATCAAAGCACTAAAATCTGGTCAGTTAGCTATTTTACCAACAGAAACAGTTTACGGTCTCTTTGCAGATGCGATGAATGAAGAAGCAGTCCAAAAACTCTATTCAGTCAAAGGACGTCCAACAGAAAAAGCTTTAAATATGAATATTTCAAGCTTTGAAGATATTTTAAAATATTCAATCAATCAACCAGTTTATCTTCAAAAAATTGTGGAAGCCTTTCTTCCTGGCCCTTTAACTATTATTTTAGAGGCATCTAAAGATGTTCCTGAATGGATTCATATTGGAAAAAGTACTGTTGGTTTTAGAATGCCAAATATTGCAGTAACTCAAAAAATTATCAAAGAAGTCGGTGTTTTGGTCGGACCTTCTGCCAATTTAAGTGGTTCTAAAAGTCCAAGTTTCTTTGCCGATTTAAGTCCTGAAATTTTAGAAAATGCCGCAGTCGCTGTTCAAGATGATAGCATCTATGGACTAGATACAACAATCATCGATTTGACGCAAGAAAAACCAAAATTACTGCGTCAAGGGGCTGTTACTAAAGAAGAATTACTTAAAAAAGTTCCTGAACTTGGTCAAATTGAATAAAATAAGCTGAAAAAAGTAATCTAAAAATTTCCGAACATTCTTTGGCAATGATGAGATTTACAAGCCAACTTATTTCAAAAAAGAGCTTTTAGCCGATATAATAGTTTTAGAGTTGAAAGTTTGCTTGCGAAAGTAAACTAAAATTAACTGATTAAGTTTATAGCGCCAATGACTATAAAATTCTACTTATATTTTTTAAAATATCCCAAAAGACATACAAGGAGAACCAATGATTTTTGATAAAGAAGATTTTGAAAGTTTTGACCCAGAATTGTGGGCAGCCATTCATGCTGAGGAAATTCGTCAGCAACAAAATATTGAATTAATTGCTTCAGAAAATATTGTTTCAAAAGCAGTTATGGCAGCACAAGGTTCTGTTTTGACAAATAAATATGCCGAAGGTTATCCTGGGAAACGTTACTATGGTGGAACAGAAGCAGTTGATGTCGTAGAAAATTTGGCTATTGAACGAGCAAAAGAACTTTTCGGTGCAAAATTTGCCAATGTTCAACCTCATTCAGGTTCTCAAGCCAATGCGGCAGCTTATATGGCATTAATTCAACCTGGAGACACAGTCTTAGGAATGGATTTAAATGCTGGCGGTCACTTGACTCATGGGGCTTCAGTCAATTTTTCAGGAAAAACTTATCATTTTGTTCCTTATGGAGTTAATTCTGAAACTGAGCTTTTAGATTATGATGAAATTTTAAAAATTGCTAAAGAAGTTCAACCTAAACTGATTGTTGCTGGCGCTTCTGCCTATTCACGCCTTATTGATTTTGCTAAGTTCCGTGAAATCGCTGATAGTGTTGGAGCAAAATTAATGGTTGATATGGCTCATATTGCTGGATTGGTAGCGACTGGTGCGCATCCTAATCCACTTCCTTATGCTGATGTCGTTACAACAACAACTCATAAGACACTCCGTGGACCACGTGGTGGAATGATTTTAACTAACGATGAAGCTTTGGCCAAGAAAATTAACTCTGCAATCTTCCCTGGAACTCAAGGTGGGCCTTTAGAACATGTCATTGCAGCAAAAGCAGTAGCTTTTAAAGAAGCACTTGACCCAGAATTCACAACCTATATTGAACAAGTCATTAAAAATACGCAAGCAATGGCTGAGGAATTTGCTAAAGTGGAAGGCTTACGATTGATAGCTGGTGGTTCAGATAATCATTTGCTTAATCTTAAAGTTTTAGACTTAGGAATTAATGGGAAAGAAGCTCAAGATTTATTGGATAGTGTTCACATCACACTCAATAAAGAAGCAATTCCTGATGAAACATTATCACCATTTAAAACTTCAGGGGTGCGAATTGGAGCAGCAGCGATTACTTCAAGAGGATTTAAAGAAGTTGAAGCGAAAAAAGTTGCACAATTGGTTTCAGAAGCTTTGGTTAATCACGATAATCAAGAAAAACTTGCGGAAGTTAGGAAAGCAGCTTTAGAACTGACTCGTCAATTTCCCTTATAATATCAAAAAATTAGACAAAGAAAATTTGTCTAATTTTTTAATGTTAAGCTAAATTTAAAAGAGAAGTGTTATAATAGAACTTATATAAAAAATGACTGCAAAAAAATAATGATATGTGCTAGTAAAGAATAAGAGCAGTCAGAAAATTTAGGTAAGTGAAATGTTTAAAAAATTAATTGGATTAATAGTACTGATACTTCTTGTATTCAGTGGTTTTTATGTTTACCGTATGCATGAAAATGTGAAACACGTAATGTCTTATGAGGCAGAGGTCGAAAAAAGCCTTAAAGCACAAGGCTTGAGTGGTGATACAAAGTTGGCTTTGGCAATTATTTATACAGAAACTAAAGGAAAACAAGTTGATATTATGCAATCAAGTGAAAGCTTGAATGGCACAACAAATACTTTCTCAACAGAACAAGAAAGTATTAAACAAGGTATTTCTAATTTGTCAAAAGTTTTAGAATATGCTTCACAAAAAAAGGTTGACGCTTGGGCAGGAGTTCAGGCTTATAACTATGGGAAGGCCTATGTTGATTACATAGCTGCTCATGGTGGAAAGAACACTATCGCTCTTTCTAAGGATTATTCTCGTGATGTCGTTGCGCCAAGTTTAGGAAATACAACGGGTGAAACTTATTATCATTTGACTCTGGATTCATTGATTTATAATAAAGGAAAACTCTACTCTAATGGTGGGAATATTTTCTATGCCAAAGAGGTTGAATGGAACATGCTCTTACTTGATTTATTAAATTGGTAAATTACTGTTAAGACAGAAAAACACAGTTGACTGTGCTTTTTTGTCGAACAGTATTTTTTTATATTTGAATTATCAGAAAATTATACTATAATAGTGATTAATAAATAATTTGAGGAAGTGAAATCGATGATTTATAATTTTGGCGCAGGACCCAGTGTACTTCCAAAGGAAGTCTTGAAGAAGGTTCAAGAAGAACTGTTAGACTTTGAAAAAAGTGGCATGTCAGTGATGGAAATTTCGCATCGCTCCATGGCTTTCCAAAAAGTAATTGATGAGGCTGAGAACGATTTGCGTGATTTGATGTCGATTCCTCAAAACTATAAAATTTTGTTTTTACAAGGGGGAGCTTCCAGTCAATTTTCAATGGTTCCAATGAATTTGGCAATTGGCAAAAAGGCTTATTACAATATTTCGGGCGCCTTTGGTGAAAAGGCTTATGATGAAGCGGTGAAATTGAGTCATTTCCTTGATTTGATACCGATTAGTTTGGGCTCAACTAAAAAAGATAATTATAATCATCTATTGAAAATTGATAAATCTAAAATTGATGAAAAAAATGGGGCCTATCTCCATTTGACAACGAATAATACGATTGAAGGAACAAGTATTTTTCCTGAAAATTTGCCTGAGTTTGCAACCCTTCCTTTGGTTGCTGATATGAGTTCAAATATTTTGGCGGTTGATTATGATGTGAGTAAATTTGGCTTAATTTACGCTGGAGCTCAGAAAAATTTAGGTATTGCTGGTTTAACCATTGTCATTATTCGTGAAGACTTACTAAATGAAGCTGAAAGCCTCTCATCAATGATGGATTATAAGATTTTGGTTGAAAATGGGTCGATGTACAATACCCCACCGACTTTTGCTATTTATGTGGCCGGGCTGGTTTTCAAATGGGTAAAAGCGCAAGGTGGCGTAAAAAAACTCGAAGAAATGAATCAGAGAAAAGCTCAATTGTTGTATGATTTAATTGACCAATCTGACTTTTATCAGAACCCAATCAAAAATAAAGATGAGCGGTCGATTTGCAATGTTGTTTTTACAAGTCCAAGTCAAGAATTGGATGAGCTATTCACCCAAAAAGCTGAAGAAAAAGGTTTCAAATCACTCAAAGGTCATCGTTCCGTGGGAGGAATGAGAGCAAGTATTTACAACGCTTTTCCTTTAGAGGGGGTTGTTGAATTAGTGAAATTTATGAAAGAATTTGAAGAGGGATATAAATGACTTATCATATCAAAACAATTGGAAATAATATCGACCAAATTGCATTAGATGAAATTGGCGAAGGCTTTCTTGTTAATCAAGTGTCAGAAGCTGAATCTGACGCATTTATTTGTCGGGCTCAGCCTTTCCACGATTATGAATTTTCCAAAGCGCTTTTGGCGATTGGACGTGCTGGTGCTGGTTTTAATAATATTCCGATAGAAAAGTGTGCCAGTAAAGGGATTGTAGTCTTTAATGCGCCTGGTGGGAATGCCAATGCGGTTAAAGAATTAGTTTTGTCAATGATGATTTTTGGAACGCGTAATTTAAAACCAGCAAACAAATGGTTGACTGGTCAAAAAGGTGATGATAATACCATTGATGGGGCGGTTGAACATGGGAAAAAGGCGTTTTCTGGTTCTGAAATTTCAGGAAAAACTTTAGGGGTAATTGGCCTTGGGAATATTGGTTCAAAAGTTGCCAATGATGCACAGCGTTTAGGAATGAAAGTTATTGGTTATGACCCTTATCTTTCAATTGAGCACGCTTGGAACTTGTCACATCATGTTAAAAGAGTGAATGATTTGGCTGAGATTTTTGAGAAGGCAGATTATATCACGGTTCATACGCCAGCGACGGATGAAACGACGAAAATGCTCAATTGGAAAAATTTATCTAAGTGTAAAAAGGGAGTGATTTTGCTCAATTATGCACGAGATGAGATTACGGATAAAGAAGCAGTGCTTAAAGCGATTGATGAGGGAATTGTCCGCTTTTTTGGAACGGATTTTGGTTCTGAAAAATTTTATCATCATCCACAAGTTTTTTTAACTCCTCATTTAGGTGGTTCAACGGCGGAAGCCAGTTTAAATTGCACAAGAATGGCTCTGGATTCTGTTCAAACTTATTTGAAAACTGGCGAAATTATTAATTCAGTCAATTTTCCACGTGTTTTGCAAGAGTTGAATACGCCTTATCGTGTGACCTTAATCAATAAAAATGTGCCTAATGTTGTGGCTCAAATTTCACTTGCGGTGGCAGCAGAAAATATTAATATTGCTAATATTGTTAATCGTGGTCAAGGAGATTATGCCTATACTTTACTTGATTTGGATGAAAAAGATGAAGGAAAGTTGGCGGCTTTAGTTTCACGTTTTGAGGCTGCTGATAATATTATTCGTGTTCGCTTAATTGAAAATCAGAGTATAGTTTAAAAAACGAATGGAAAAGGAAGAAAATGGCTGCAAAAGGATTACTTGTGATGGATGTGGATAGCACATTGATTGAAGAAGAGGTCATTGATCTCTTAGGGGGAAAAGCGGGTATGGGTGATAAGATTTCAGAAATTACGGCTGCCGCCATGTCTGGCGAAATTGATTTTAAGGAATCTTTGAGAGAAAGGGTGGCTTTGCTTTCTGGTTTGCCCACAACTATTTTTGACGATGTTTACAAAGAAATTCATTTAACTAAGGGTGCAACGGGATTAATTGAAACTTTGCATGCGAAAGGCTGGAAAGTTGGCCTTGTTTCTGGTGGTTTTCATGAAATAGTGGATAAAATCGCGAGAGATTTAAAAATAGATTATGTTTTTGCTAATCGTTTGTCTGTGGAAAATGGCCATTTGACTGGAAAAACTCATGGGACGGTTGTGGATAAAGATTTCAAAGTTGATAGGCTCAAACAATGGGCAAATGAAAATAAGTTGAATTTATCTGAGGTTGTTGCTGTAGGTGATGGCGCAAATGATATTCCAATGCTAAATACAGCTGGTATTGGGATTGCCTTTTGTGCAAAACCTGCGGTCAAAGCTGCTGTTTCCTATCATATTGATAAGCGAAATTTACTGACCGTTTTGGAATTTGTGGATAAACTTGCTGATAAAGAATAAAATGTAAATGTAAAAAATTACTGACGGAATTTCCGTCAGTAATTTTTCTTATTTGCCGCTTCAATGCTCGTCTTGGTCGCATTGAACTGACAAGATTTTTGTCAGTATTTTTTAATTTCTAATATTTGATATTGAAGTCTGTGAAATCAGGAAAATTTGCAGGGCTTGATTTGACATCAGTGACTTTAGCAAAGGGTGAAAGACGTCCTTTACTTGATTTTTCCCCACGAACAATGGCAGTGAATTCTTCTAATTTTTTTTCATCCTCTGTTTGCGCGAGAATTTCAACTGTACCGTCATCATTATTCCAAACACGCCCTAAAATGCCCAGTTCACGCGCACTTATGATAACAAAATAACGAAATCCGACACCCTGAACGCGCCCAGAAACAATCATTTTTACTTTGAACATCTTAAGACCTCCTAGCTTTATGTTGTTGAAATGATAATAATTAAAACGTTTTCTTTTATTATAACATAAGCACCAGCAAGATTGACAAAAATCTGATAAAAGTTTCACTGCTTATGCTTTACTGTCCAAACCAAAGGGATCTATGTTTTTCATAAGTCACAATCACTCAGTGGGAAATTATCCTTTTTAGATGAACAACTAGCATATCTGTAAGCCAGTAAAGTGGCAACAGCTATCTTACACTTCATTTGATTATCAATGCAATGGGATACTGGCAATGTAAAACTTTGTTTCGCCTTACTGGCTATGATATAATTAGAGAATGGAAATCATCAGTTCAAAAGATAATAAAAAAATTAAAGAAGCAAGAAAATTGCTGACAAAAAAATACCGCAAAAATTCATATCTCATCGAAGGCTTTCATTTGTTGGAGGAAGCGCTGAAAGCTGGTCGTTCAATAAAGCAAATTTTTATTGAAGAAAATAAACTGACTAAACTGACAGAAATGATTGGGTCCGAAAAATCACTGACAGACTTATCTGTAAATCTGGTCAGTAAAGAAGTGTTGAAATCTTTAGCTGACAGCGAAAGTCCACAAGGACTGATTGCTGAAGTGACAAAAATTGAAGAAGTCATTGATTTTTCAGCAGCAAAATTTTTACTTTTAGAAAACGTACAAGACCCAGGAAATGTAGGGACAATGATTAGAACAGCTGATGCGGCTGGCTTTTCGGCTGTTATATTGCTTGGCGAAACCGCAGATATTTACAGTCCAAAGGTCATGCGGTCTATGCAAGGCTCAAATTTTCATTTACCTCTTGTACGAATGGCTAAAGAAGATTGTTTTGCTCAACTTAAAAAAGCCGGCATTTCAATATTGACGACCACGCTGTCAGCAAATTCTGTGTCTTATAAAATAATCAATGAACCACACTTCGCATTGATTATGGGAAATGAAGGAGCCGGAGTTTCTGACGAAGCCATTAAAGCTGCTGACAAACTCGTTCATATTGACATGCCAGGACAAGCAGAATCTTTAAATGTGGCTGTAGCAGCTGGAATTTTGATGTTTTCATTATAAAATTACTGACAGAAACTCCTAGCATATTTGTAAGCGCTCAAGCGCTAACGACTATCCTATGACAGAATTTTTCTCGGTGCTGTCAGTAAAAAATGGAGGTGGATATGAAGATTTACACTGCAAAAATGGACCGCCCAATGGGTTATGTTCATCATGGAACAACTTATCCAATAAATTACGGATACATTGAAGGAATAATTGCAGGAGACGGCGAAGAACAGGATGTTTATATTTTGTCAAATTTGCCCGAAAATTAAAAAGTCCTTCAGACATTCACTGGAAAACTTATTGCTATTGTCCACAGAAAAGATGATGTTGAGGACAAATGGGTACTGACCAGTCCAACTGAAAATTTCACAAAATCAGAAATTGAAAAAGCAGTTCATTTTCAAGAGCAATATTTTGACAGTGAAATTGAAATGGTCAAATAAATAAAAAAATACTGATAGACATCAAAAAAGTTACTGACGGAAATTCCATCAGTTCAATGCGACCAACGTGAGCATGGAATCGGTGGATAAGAAAAGCTACTGACGAGATTTTCGTCAATAGCTTTTTCATTCCCATTTTCTTTTTATTTTTGTCAGTAGATTTTACGGATTTAATCTTAACTCAATCAGTTAAAGTGAGCCGCCAAAGTTTCCGCAAAGGCTTCGAGATGAGCTTCGTCTTCATCTTCAGGAGACAAGTCAATACGAACAAGTTCAGCTCCTTTTGTTGCGCCAGTTTTTTCAAATTGCGCTTCAAACATATCGACACAGATACAGAAGTCATCATAGAAAGTATCACCTGACCCGAAACAACCGTAAATTTTACCAGATAAATCAACCTCAGCTAATTCTTCATAAAAATCGACAATTTCGTCAGGTAATTCACCGTCACCGTAAGTGTAAGTTCCAACGATACAAAGATCAGCATCAGCCATCTCATCGGCATCAACAGAAGAACATTCGTCAAGTTCTACTTCAAAACCTAATTCTTCAAGTTTATCAGCGACAATATCGGCACAAGCTTCAGTATTTCCTGTCATACTTGCATATACAATTTTTGCTAATGGCATTTTTTCACTCTCCTATAAGATGCAAGGAGCCATACAATTTAGCGCTCCAAGCTCAGTTAATTGATTAAAGTTCATCTATCTATTATTGAGATAATTCAATTCAATTATATCAAAAAACAAGTGAAATCAAAGCTAAAAACTACGAATTTTATTTGTTGACCTTCTTTTGTGAAAGGAACATGGCTGGAATAGCAATCACAATTAAAACAATCGAAGAGACAAGAAAGCCAAGTTGATAACCATTAAGCGTGACTGCTTTTTCAACAGAAGTTTTTGCTCTTGCAATGACAGTCGGTGTTAAATTGGTGTGCATCGCCGCTAATTGATGTAGTTTAGTTGTCATCTGTCCAGCAATTTCAGACGTCACAACCGCCGTCACAACTGCCGAGATGACGGCTGAACCAAAAGATGAACCAACGTTTTGAATGATTCTTTGTCCTACTGATGCACCAGGAATATCTTGTTTGTCTAAACCAATGAAAATATCAGTCATCATTGGCATTTGCAAACCACCAATTCCCATTCCACGAACAAATAAAACCAATCCCAACCAAATCAAATTTGTATTTTCGTGAACAAAAATGAAAGGAATTGTTCCAAGAAGGGAAATAGCCAGGGAAACAAGTACTACAGGACGAGCTCCCATACGGTCAATCATCTTCCCAATCAATGGTCGTGTCACCATCATACCAATCCCTTGGGGAATCAACATTAGACCTGCTTCAACGGCTGTAAAGCCTTTTGTATTTTGAAAGAAAAGTGGCAGTAAAAGCATAGGTCCATTAGAAGCAATTCCAGCTAAAAAGATTCCAATATTCGCTGCAGTGAAGTTTTTAGATTTGAAAAATCTGAGCGGAAGAACAGTATTATTTTTGCGAATGCGATTATAAATTCCGTAAATAACAAACAAGGCTAAGCCAATGATGACAAAAGTAATCATTTGACTATTGAAAAAATTTTTAGCATTAGTTGAACCCTTCATCATTCCGTAAATTAATCCCACAGAACCGCCAGCCAAAAGGAGTGTTCCAAACCAATCTAGTTTAGCTTTAGGGTTGAAAGGTTTGAAAGAACTTAGATAAAAATGATTAAGGAGGACTGCAATAATTACTACCGGAATATTAACATAGAAAATCCAGTGCCAATTTGCTCCAGATACAATTGCACCACCAAGTACTGGCCCGATAATTGGTCCAAGAATAATAGGAGTTGAGACAACAGCCATCAATTGACCAAGTTTATCTGGAGGCGTAATTTGCATTAGCAGGGTTGTCATCAGTAAAGTGATAAAACCAGCTGAAAATCCTTGAACAGCTCGGAAAATGATAAAACTATCAATATTCCAAGCAATTCCAGATAAAAAGCTAAAAAGTCCAAAACTAAGGAGTGACCACTGCATTACTTTTTTTCCATCAATGTGATTGACAACATAACCACAGACAGGGACGGCTACAGCAAGTGCAAGAACGTAGCCTGTAATTGCCCACTGAATCATGTCCAGTGAAGTATGTAAGTCACTTTGAAGTTTGTTGATTGCGATATTGACCATGGTTGAATCAAGCATTGGAGCAATAGCACCAACGACTAAAATCCAAGCATTTCGCGTCAATTCTTTTGGCAATTTTTCTTTTTCATTCTTTTTTGATTTTGCCATGTTAATCCTTTCTTTCGTCTGAGCGAAAACTAAGTTATTAAAACTTAGGAATTATAATTTAAAAATAACATACATTTTGTATCTTAAGCACAAAATTATTATAAACCTAAGAATAAGTTTTGTCAACAATAAGATTCTTTTTGTATCTAATTTGATTTTTTGGTATTAGATAAAGATGATGTTATAATAGAATTAAGAAACACGAGGTCTCTTATGTTTGAAGAAAAAGAAAAAAAATCACCTAATCATTCTCGAAGAAGAGGGGATGAACTTAAGAAAGCAATTTATAAAGCTGTAGTTCATATTTTAGAAAATGAAGGCTATGAAAAAGTAACCTTTCAAAATGTTGCAAAAGAAGCCAAAACCACTCGAAGTGTACTTTATCGTTATTGGGATGATGTTTTTGACTTAATTTTTGAAGCTGTCCGTTTCAATATTTCACAAAATCCTGAGTGGCGAGGAAATGTGATAGACCAAGAAATTAACAGTGGGAGCTTGCGGCAAGATTTAATTGAACTTTTAACCTTTATGAGAGAAAATTTTAAACTCTATCCCAAAGGATTTCTGGCCTTCGTTTCATTTATGCAGTCGCAAGGAAAAAATGTTCTTGAATCGACCGTTGGCAATGTCCTTCCAAGTAATCTGATTATTATGGAACGCTTGCTTGCAAGGGCTCAGGAAAGAGGGGAAGCGCGTGAAAAAATTGGGCAAACAGCTAAGCTTTTACCTTTCCAGATGACCCGTTATCATATGCTCCTTGAAGGTCAATCCATGAATGATAAGCAAATTAATGAATTGGTAGATGAAGTTTTACTGCCAATTTATATAAAAAACACCTAGTTATAGGGAAATTTATGGTAAAATAAAGTGTATTTATACTAAATAGACTGTTTTGGATTACAAAAAAATCTGTTCAGTTGAATTAGCATTCAAAGTAATTTTGAAAAGGCTCATGATTGTCGAAGAAAATTCATATAGATAAAGTCATAAATACTATCTTATAAGGATTCAGTAACCCCAGTAAATGAAAATTTATTTTTCGATGAAGTATGAGTCACTTCAAAACATTAATTTAAATAAAAAGAACTGAGTTTTTCTCAGAACTTTAGAAGGAAAGAATAAATTGATTACATTAAAATCGCAACGTGAAATCGAGCAAATGGAACGTAGTAGCAAAATTTTGGCAGATATCCACATTGGGCTTCGTGAGTTGATTAAACCAGGGATTGACATGTGGGAAATTGAAGAATATGTCCGCAAAGTTTGTAAAGAAAAAAATGTTTTACCTTTACAAATCGGAGTGGATGAAGGAAATTATAATCCATTCCCTTATGCTACTTGCTGCTGTTTGAATGATGAAGTGGCTCACGCATTTCCACGTCATCAAATTCTTAAAGATGGTGATTTGATTAAGGTTGACATGGTTCTCGGGTTGGTTGAAGATGGTTCTGTTGATGTTTCAAAACTTAATTTTGACGATGCTGAATCAATGGTTAAATATCAAGAAGAATTCCGCGGTGGCGTTGCTGACTCTTGCTGGGCTTATGCTGTAGGCCAAGTTTCTGACGAAGTAAAAAACTTGATGGATGTGACCCGCGAATGTCTCTATCTTGGAATTGAACAAGCCAAAGTAGGCAACCGCATTGGTGATATTGGGGCAGCTATTCAAGAATACGCTGAAAGTCGTGGCTATGGTGTCGTTCGTGACCTTGTAGGACATGGCGTTGGACCAACAATGCATGAAGAACCAATGGTGCCCCACTACGGACGTGCTGGACGTGGACTTCGTTTACGCGAAGGAATGGTCTTAACCATTGAACCAATGATTAACACTGGGGGTTGGGAAATTGACCATGATGGTGAACGTGGTTACGTTACACTTGACGGAAGTTTATCATGTCAATACGAACACCAGTTTGTTATCACTAAAGATGGTCCTGTGATTTTGACTTCTCAAGGCGAAGAACGGACTTATTAATAAGTAAAAGGAAAAACAGATGAGAGGAAAGATGAAAAAAGTTATACAAAAAATTGCTGAGCTAACGACAACTTTTATGACTTTTTTCAAAAGTTCAGAAATGAGTCTGTCTTCAATTGCTGTTGCTTATTACCTTTTACTTGCAATCTTTCCTCTAGGATTGATTGTTGGAAATATTTTACCCTTCTTACATATCAATACAACAGCTTTATTGAGCTTTTTGTCTGAGCAACTCCCAAGTGATGTTTACAAAGGAATTGAACCAGTCATTAATAATCTCTTAAATCAAAGAAATACAGGCTTACTTTCACTCTCTGTTTTAGCAGGATTTTGGACCTTTTCAAGGGCCTTATCTGCTCTACAAATGTCAATGAATAAAGCTTATGAAGTCTTTAATCATCGAGATTTTATTGTCAGTCGAATTATCGGTTTAGCTGCCGGATTTGCGATTTTACTCTTTCTTTACTTTTCAATTGTTCTCTCTACTTTTGGACAATTAATTCTTGAACAAGTTCATCGCTTATTTCCTTTTGATGATCATCTCTACCGAACTTTACACAATATGACTTTACCAGCGATTGCTGTAGCGACCTTTTTATCTTTGATGATGCTTTATTTTATCCTACCAAATGTTAAAATAAGAAAATTGAGATACACCATGCCTGGAACAATATTTTCAACCTTTGTTCTTGTTTTTCTAACCAACTGGATTGCAAAATATGTTAGCTTTGCTCTTCAGCGATTAGATGACTTGAAATTGATTGGGTCATTGGTTGTCTTTGCACTGATGATTTGGTTTATTTTCATCGCCCGCGTTTTGATTATTGGCGCCATATTAAATGCTGTTTATCAAAAAACAAAAGTTGGTAAGATTGAAACACGACGTGGTGAAATTGTTGAATTCATCAAGGAAATTAGAAAATAAAAAATACTAATAAAAATGAAAAAAAATACTGACAGAAAATCTGTCAGTATTTTTTTTCATCTTGTCAGTAATTTTCTATCAGTAAAAAATTAGTTTATTCTGTTAAATTTTTATCTTTTTTGAAGACAAAGAATTTTGAATAAAGATAGTTAATAACAATAATTAAAACTTGAACGACGAGGTTAAGAGCAGCAACCATATTATTTTTAGAAAGTCCAAAAAGATTCATCAAAATATCAGGATGTTGATCAATGAACCACCAGTTAATAAAGATGGATAGGAGTAAAAGAACAATTCGTCCTGAAGTAAAATTGATGAAATCACGTAATAAGTTTGATGATTCATGTTTGAAAACAAAAAGTTTATTGGTAAAAAATGCAAAAATAATACTTGAAGCTTGAGCGGCAGTTTCTGAACCCCAGCCAGAATGCCAAGCTTGCCAAGTTAACCATTTGACAAAGGCATAAACTGCTGTTGCTAGGACTCCAAAAATGAGATATCTAACAGTTTCAGACTTAAAAAGATTCATGAGTTTTTTCATGAGGTAATTATATCACACTCTTTTAATAGACTCCACTAAAAGTAGCAATTTAACAGATGTTTCAAATAAAAAGGGAAATAGGGTATAATAACAAAATATATATAATAAAATCAGTGACAAAGAAAAGGAAATAATTTTTGAATCAAATGATGAAGAAAGTGGTTATTTTATTGCTCATCAGTGGCTTAGTTTTAGTCACACCTCATGCTTTTGCAACAGCAGGAGGATTTCGAGGGGGAGGAAATAGAAGTACAAGAACTGGCGGTAATTTTGGAGGTGGAAATACTAACAGCCATTATAGTAATACTGGTTCTAATAGCTATACTTCTAATTCGAGTACATCTAGAATGGGGAGCAGGTATAATAGAGGAAGGATTTGGAAATGGCTGATTGTGCTTGCCGGTCTCGGATTTTATTTTATAAGAAATAGAGTTAAACTTCCCTTTAAAAAAAGAGGTTATTTTCAAGAAAAGACATTAAATGATTCAGCTTTGTCAGCAGAAATAGAAGCAATTTTTCTAAAAGTTTAAGATGCTTGGGATAAACATGACTTACGAGCTTTGTCCGAATCTTATGGTGATAATTTATATGAAAAACATGAAAAAATTCTCCAAAAGATGAGTGACAAAGGTCAAATTAATCACACGCGTAGTGTGGTTTTGGATGGAATCACGCGTTATAAAGAAGTAAAAGATAATCAATTTGAAGTTGACCTCTATTTTGTAGCTATTGACTACCTTGTTTCTGTTAATTCTGGTCAAACTATTGCGGGAAATACTCAGGAAAGACGGGCGTTTAAACAACGTTGGACTTTTAGTGGTCAAAAAGGGGCTCTTCGAGTTGAGAAAATGAAAGAATTTAAAATCTAATGATATTTAGTATAGATGTGAAGGGAGAAAAATGATTCTTTATTTATTAGTTTTATTAGCAGTTTGGAATCTTATTGTTTTTGTTTTTTATGTGGTGGATAAGTACAAGGCCCAATATCATCTGTGGAGAATTCCTGAAAAATTTTTACTTGCACAAGCACTTTTAGGTGGAGGGATTGGAGCAATTTTGGCTGGGCATCTCTGTCATCATAAAACTAGAAAATGGTATTTCAATCTCTCATGGTACGTGGGACTATTGGTTGATGCTGGACTTATCTTTTTAATTATCAAATTCTTTGCTAAATAAATCATCAAATTGAAAATCTTTTTAGAAAATAAAAAGCTTTTTTTATTAAGTATTATTCAACACAATCCATTGACATTTCTGGCTTAAAAATGTCATAATAGAGGCATGCCTAAACAACGATTTTATTCTTTTATGATTGGAACGGTACTTGAAGCTTGGATTTTCAGCTGGTCCTTCCTATCTGCT
Source organism: Lactococcus sp. EKM203L (assembly GCF_011800585.1). Lineage (NCBI taxonomy): Bacteria > Bacillati > Bacillota > Bacilli > Lactobacillales > Streptococcaceae > Lactococcus > Lactococcus sp. EKM203L. The sequence goes on along the minus strand of NZ_JAALEQ010000006.1, from coordinate 86,088 downwards.
TCGTGGTTTTTAGCCACGTTTTTCGGCTTTCTTTTATTACGCCGAATCTTCCTTGCTTATCGCTTGGATAAATTTATACGTGATATGAAAATGTGATTTTTATCACAATTTTTATTATAAAAGTACTGACAAAGTTTTATGACGAAAAAATATTCTCTGTCAGTTGTTCTTATTTATGAAATAATAGGGGAGACTTACAATGGCGGTTTCAGTTCAAGATTTACTTGACAAAATTCATTTTCATGTGATTTACTCAACAGAAACAGCATTACAAAAAGAAATTACAACTTCAGAAATTATGCGCCCAGGTTTAGAAATGGCTGGGTATTTTGATTATTTCACACCCGAACGAATTCAACTTTTTGGGATGAAAGAATGGTCATACATGATGACTGTAGTTGGAGATAATCGCTATGACCTCTTGAAAAAAGTCATGGCTAAAGAAACACCGGTTGTTATTGTTGCACGTAATTTAGAAATTCCTAGTGAAATGGTGGCAGCAGCTAAAAAGTCTGACATTGTTTTACTTCAATCGCGTGAAGCAACCAGCCGATTGAACTCAGTATTGACCTCATTTCTTGATGAACGTTTAGCTGAAAGAACGACTGTTCATGGTGTTTTGATGGATATTTTTGGGGTCGGCGTTCTTATTCAAGGGGCTAGTGGGATTGGTAAATCAGAAACTGGTCTTGAGTTAGTCAAACGTGGCCACCGATTAGTTGCTGATGACCGTGTAGATGTTTTTCAACGGGATGCATTCACACTTTCTGGGGAACCCGCAGAAATTTTGCGCAATATGATTGAAATTCGTGGCGTTGGGATTATTGACGTGATGAGTCTTTTTGGTGCTGGTGCTGTTAAAGATTCAACGGATATTGATATGGCTATATATTTAGAATACTACGATAAGGAAAAATCTTTTGACCGTTTGGGAAATGCACCGACTATTGTTGAATTTTCTGATGTTGAAGTCCCACAAACCCGCATTCCTGTAAAAACTGGGCGGAATGTGTCAGTAATTGTTGAAGCTGCGGTTATGAATTTTAGAGCTAAGCAAATGGGCTTCGATGCCACAAAAACTTTTGAAGACCGTCTCACTGATTTAATCAGTCATAATAAAGAATCATAAGATAAAACTTAGAAATTACTGACCGAAAATTCTGTCAGTAAATTTAGAAAACTGATAAAAAATATGAATAATCTATTTCCCTTTTTAGCTTTAAATAAGATTGCACTCCAATTAGGGCCGCTAGCCATTCACTGGTATGCTATTTTTATTGTGGGCGGTGCCGCATTAGCCGTTTGGCTCGCATGTAAAGAAGCCCCAAAGCGTAATATAAAAACCGATGATATTATTGATTTTGTTCTCTTTGCCTTTCCTTTAGGAATTGTTGGAGCGAGACTTTATTATGTCATTTTCCAATGGTCTTACTATAGTCAACATCCTTCACAAATCATTGCCATGTGGGATGGTGGCGGAGCCATCTATGGAAGCTTAATCGCTGGAGCAATTGTCCTCTTTGTCTTTAGCTACTATCGAATGATTCATCCGCTAGATTTGCTTGATATTACTATCCCGGGTGTTTTTCTTGCTCAGGCAATGGGACGTTGGGGGAATTTTGTCAATCAAGAAGCCTATGGAAAAATTGTTTCAAATTTAGACTGGCTACCTGCTTTCATTAGAAATCAAATGTTTATTGATGGTCATTATCGAATGCCTACCTTCCTTTTTGAAAGTATTGGTACACTAAGCGGTTTTATTCTGGTCATGGTCTTTAGGCATCGAATTAAAGGATTAAAACGTGGGGATATTTTTAGTTTCTACCTCGTCTGGTATGGAGCCGTTCGTTTTATTGTTGAGGGAATGCGAACAGATAGCCTAATGTTAGGACCTACTCGTGTGTCACAATGGCTTTCAGTTTTATTAGTAATTGTAGGACTTGTTCTCTTTATTTATCGCAGAATGAAAAAAAATTAAGAAGTCTATCCTGAAGGATAGACTTCTTGTCATAAAAAAATGTAAGTTATATTAGAAAATAGCGAAACAATTTGTTATAATGAAGTCAAATAGAATCGCTTTCATCAAAATGAAAGAAGATTGAAAAAATGGGTGCTGATTTATACCCGAATAAAGAGGAGGAAACGTGGGAAATATTGCATTATTGATTATCGCGATAGCATTTGCTGTATTGGTGGTCTTCTTAGTTATTGTATTACATAAAGTTTCTAAGGTTGTTGAAGAAGCCAACCGTACGGTTAAATTAGTTTCTAGCGATGTAGATGTCTTACTTCATCAAGCTGATGGCATAATGACTAAAGCCAATACCTTGCTTGATGATGTTAATGGGAAAGTCGCCACGATTGACCCTTTGTTTACAGCGGTTGCTGACTTGTCTGAAAGTGTTTCAGACATCAATGCTTCAAGTCGTAAACTTGTGACACGTCTTAATAGAGGTTCAACAAAACGAAAAACAACCTCAGCTTCAGCAGTAGTTTTGGCAAAAACAGCCAAAAAATTCTTTGTTAAAAAAGATAAAACTGAAGCGGGTGTAAAAGTAAATTAAACTTGCTTACGAAAGAAAGGACTTAACCGATGTCAAAAAAAACAGGATTTCTAGTTGGTGCTTTAGTTGGTGCCGCAGCTGCTCTATTTTTAGCTCCTAAAAAAGGAAGCGAACTCCGCGAAGGGGCTGGAAAAATTTATGATGATTTAAAAGAAAACCCTCAAGAAACATTGACTGGAATGAGAGATACTGCTCTTGATTTCTCAGCTGAAAAATTTAATGAGATCAAAGAAAAATTTGATTCAGGTGAAATTTCAGCTGACAAGGCCAAAGAATTTTTGCTTTCAAAACGTGATTTAATTATGGAAAAAGTTGACTCAGGTGAACTGTCTAAAGATTCAGTTGTTGATTTCTTCAATGATACTAAAGATGCTGTCGTTGAAAAAATTAATTCAATGAAAGACAGTGGAGAAGAACTCTTTGATGAAAATGAATCAGACATCTCAGAAGAAGCCGCAGAAGTTGTGGCTAAGTTCAGTGATGCCAAAGATGAAGTGAAAGAAGATATTGATACTGAGTCTCTTGCTGAAGAAGCGAAAAAAATTGCTGACAAAGCCAAAGAATTAACAAATTTTCCTGACGAAAAAGAATAAAATTTAAAATCTGTCTTTAAGGCAGATTTTTTTGTCATGTAAAATATTTACATACTTAACTATGGTAATTGGAAATAAATTGCGTTATACTATATATTATAGAATATAAAGAAATACTCTGGAGGATTTCAAATGGCACAAGCAAACTTTGGTGTTGTCGGAATGGCTGTAATGGGGAAAAACCTTGCACTCAACGTAGAGTCACGTGGTTATACCGTTGCAATTTACAACCGTACGACTTCAAAAACTGAAGAAGTTTATAAAGAACATCAAGATAAGAATCTTGTTCTCACTAAAACACTTGAAGAATTTGTTGGAAGTCTTGAAAAACCACGTCGTATCATGCTCATGGTTCAAGCAGGAGCAGCGACAGATGCGACAATTAAATCACTTTTACCACTCTTGGATAAAGGCGATATCTTGATTGATGGTGGAAATACTCATTTCCCAGACACAATGCGTCGTAATGCTGAACTTGCAGACTCAGGTATTAACTTCATCGGTACAGGAGTTTCTGGTGGTGAAAAAGGTGCGCTTTTAGGCCCATCAATGATGCCTGGTGGTCAAAAAGAAGCCTACGATTTGGTTGCACCAATTTTTGAACAAATCGCAGCTAAAGCTCCTCAAGATGGTAAACCATGTGTGGCTTACATGGGAGCAAACGGTGCTGGACATTACGTTAAAATGGTTCACAACGGAATTGAGTACGGCGATATGCAATTGATTGCTGAATCTTATGATTTGTTGAAACGGGTTCTTGGTCTTAGCAATGCAGAAATTCAAGCCATTTTTGAAGAATGGAATGAAGGCGAACTTGATAGCTACCTCATTGAAATCACTAAAGAAGTATTGAAACGTAAAGATGATAAAGGCGAAGGCTACATCGTTGATAAAATTCTTGATAAAGCAGGAAACAAAGGAACTGGTAAATGGACTTCAGAGTCTGCCCTTGACCTTGGTGTACCACTTCCATTGATTACAGAATCAGTATTTGCTCGTTACATTTCAACTTATAAAGATGAACGTGTTAAAGCAAGCAAAGTTTTATCTGGCCCAGCGGTTAATTTCTCAGGCGATAAAAAAGAAGTCATTGAAAAAATCCGCAAAGCGCTATATTTCTCAAAAATTATGAGTTATGCTCAAGGATTTGCTCAACTTCGTAAAGCTTCTGAAGAATTTGATTGGGACTTGCCTTACGGTACAATTGCACAAATTTGGCGTGCTGGATGTATCATCCGTGCAGAATTCCTCCAAAATATTACTGATGCTTTCGACAAAGATAGCGAACTTGAAAACCTCTTGCTTGATGACTACTTTGTAGACATCACAAAACGTTATCAAGAAGCTGTTCGTGATGTAGTTTCACTTGCTGTTCAAGCAGGAATTCCAATTCCAACATTCACATCAGCAATTAGCTACTACGATAGCTATCGTTCTGAAAATCTTCCAGCTAACTTGATTCAAGCCCAACGTGATTACTTCGGTGCTCACACTTATGAACGTACAGACAAAGCTGGAATCTTCCACTACGACTGGTACACAGAAGATTAAGTTGAAAAATAATTAATTAAAAGCTAGAATTTTCTAGCTTTTTTTCTTATAAATTTTGCAGTATTCTTTAGACCATTTTTTAACAAAAAATCAAGAAATTGTTATATGATTTAGGTAATCAAATGTGAATTATTTACTTTGATAAATTTTATGGAACTAGAGAAAGTTGAGGAAATTAGAATGGGTTATGAATCTAATCGCTCATTTAATAAAGCAACAGGTGCCGGTTTCATCATCGCAATGGGAATTGTTTATGGCGACATCGGAACGAGCCCTCTTTACACAATGGAATCAATTGTCCAAGGCCAAGGGGGGCTTGAGCGAATCTCAGAAACGTCAATTATTGGGGCACTTTCGCTCATTATCTGGACGCTGACATTAATTACAACAGTCAAATATGTGTGGATTGCTTTAAAAGCGGATAATAATCATGAAGGCGGAATTTTTTCATTATTTACTCTCGTTCGCAAGTATGCAAAATGGTTAATTATTCCGGCAATGATTGGTGGTGCTGCTTTGCTTTCTGACGGAGCCTTAACACCTGCCGTAACGGTTACGTCAGCAATAGAAGGCTTGAGGTCAATTCCAGCTTTTCATGAAGCTTTTGGTCAGCAGCAATTACCGATTGTTATTATTACTTTGGCGATTTTAGCGGTCTTATTTTTAATTCAACGATTTGGAACTTCAATCGTTGGTAAAGTGTTTGGACCAGTCATGTTTATTTGGTTTAGTTTTCTTGGAATTACGGGTTTGATTAATCTCTTTGGTGATTTTTCTGTTCTTCAAGCAATTAATCCTTATTGGGCAATTCATTTACTTTTAAGCCCAGAAAATAAAGCTGGAATTTTTGTTTTAGGTTCAGTCTTTCTGGCAACGACGGGCGCAGAAGCTCTTTATTCCGATTTAGGACACGTTGGTCGGGGAAATATTCATGTCAGTTGGCCTTTTGTTAAAGTTTGTATCATCCTATCCTATTGTGGGCAAGGGGCTTGGCTTTTACAAAATCGCGGAAAATCATTAGGAGATATCAATCCATTTTTTGCTGTCCTTCCTCAAAATTTAATCATTTTTTCAGTAATTTTAGCAACCTTGGCGGCAATTATTGCCTCACAGGCATTGATTTCTGGTTCATTTACTCTTGTGTCAGAAGCTATTCGTCTTAAACTCCTTCCTCGATTAAGAATTTTTTATCCAGGAGAAACTTTCGGACAATTATATATTCCAGCCGTAAATTTGGGACTCTGGTTGGCAGCGAGTTTTATTGTTGTCTATTTCCAAAGTTCTGCTCACATGGAAGCGGCTTATGGTTTAGCAATCACAGTAACCATGCTTATGACAACAACATTGTTAACTGTCTATTTAAGTCACTATCAAAAAGTTAAAAAAGTATTGGTTGGCCTATTTTTCACCGTTTTTATCTTTATTGAAGGCTTGTTTTTTGCAGCTTCCGCTGTAAAATTTATGCATGGCGGTTATGTCGTTGTGATTATTGCTGCCATGATTCTATTTGTTATGGCAATCTGGCATAAATCTGATCAGCTTTTTTATAAATATCTTAATTCTTCAAATCTTAATGATTATAAAGAACAAATGGATAAACTCCGCAAAGATGAAACTTACGACCTTTATCATACGAATGTCGTTTATTTAACGGCTAAAATGGATAAAGAATGGATTGACCGTTCAATCTTGTATTCTATTTTGGATAAGCGTCCTAAAAAAGCTAAAGTTTACTGGTTTGTGAAGGTTAATGTTACAGATGAGCCTTATACTTCTGAATACGAAGTGGATATGCTAGGAACTGATTTTATTGTCTGTGTTAATCTATATCTCGGTTTTCATATGCGTCAAGAAATTCCTCGGTATTTACGGACGATTGTGACCAACTTGATGGAGTCAGGACGATTACCACAACAAAATCAAACTTATAGTATTACACCAGGACGAAAAGTTGGAGATTTCCGTTTTATTATTTTAGAAGAAAAACTAATTAATGCAAGACAAATGCCTGGCTTTGAACGATTTGTTCTTCAAACAAAAGAGCAAATTAAAAAAATTACAGCTTCGCCAGCACGTTGGTTTGGTCTTCACTTTTCAGAAGTGACGGTTGAAACTGTTCCTTTGGTTCTCTCGGATGTTAAAAATTTGGAAATTCACGAACGAATTTCAGAAGAAAATCAAGGAGAATCATAATAAAATAAAAGCAATCAAAAGATAGCTTACTGTTGCTATCATCGCTTTTGTGATGATTACTGTATTATATATAAAACTGTGAGAAATAAATAAATATAATTTCCCGCAGTTTTTTTTGAATAAACAGGGGATAATCTGCTATAATAAAGCTATTAAAAAACGAGCTACGCTTCGTTTTATTTTATTTGACTATTTTCGTTGAAGAAAGTTGAGGAGTTACAAAAGTGGGTCAAGTACACTTACATAATCGGTCGTTTAATAAAGCGACATCTGCAGGGTTCCTGATTGCATTAGGGATTGTTTACGGTGATATCGGAACAAGTCCACTTTATGCCATGCAGGCCATTGTTCGAGGACAGGGAGGATTAGCAAATCTTTCTGAAAGCTTTATTTTGGGGGCTGTTTCTCTTGTAATTTGGACTTTAACATTGATTACAACTGTTAAATATGTTCTGATTGCTTTGAAAGCAGATAACCATCATGAGGGGGGAATCTTTTCACTCTTTACCCTTGTGAGACGGATGAGAAAATGGCTGATTATTCCAGCAATGATTGGTGGGGCGACATTATTAGCGGATGGAGCATTGACTCCTGCGGTGACGGTCACGTCAGCCATCGAGGGTTTAAGAGGAGTAACACATGTTTACTCAAATCAGACGGCAGTCATGGTAACAACTTTGATAATCCTTGCCTTTCTCTTTTTGATTCAGAGGTTTGGAGCAAGTTTGGTTGGTCGTTTATTTGGACCAATTATGTTTATCTGGTTTGGCTTTTTGGGTGTAAGTGGATTGATTAATTCTTTTCTTGACTTATCAATTTTAAAAGCAATTAATCCATATTATGCGATTCACTTATTGTTTAGTCCAGAAAATAAAGCTGGTTTCTTTATCTTGGGTTCTATTTTCTTGGTAACGACAGGGGCAGAGGCACTTTATTCTGACTTAGGACACGTTGGGCGTGGAAATATTTATGTCAGCTGGCCATTTGTTAAGATTTGTATTATCTTATCTTACTGTGGACAAGGAGCTTGGCTTTTAGCTCACCGTGGTGAACACATTGAAAAACTTAATCCTTTCTTTGCTGTTTTACCTGATAATATGGTTATTTATGTCGTTATCTTATCAACATTGGCGGCGATTATCGCCTCTCAAGCACTGATTTCGGGTTCATTTACTTTGGTGTCTGAAGCGATTCGTTTGAAACTTTTGCCATTGTTCAAAATTTATTATCCAGGGCAAACTTTGGGACAACTTTATATCCCAGCAGTTAACTTTGCTCTTTGGGTAACGACTTCATTCTTTGTTTTGTATTTTAAAACTTCAGAACATATGGAAGCCGCTTATAGCTTGGCCATTACCATCACTATGTTGATGACAACAACACTTTTGACTTATTTCTTAATTCAAAAAGGAACGCCAAAAATTGCCATTGCAATTATTTCTATCGGTCTCTTTTGTATTGAAGGCTCATTCTTTGCTGCTTCTCTTGTCCAATTTATCAACGGAGCATATATTGTGGTTCTGATTGCCTTGGCAATTATCTTCGTGATGTTCATCTGGAACAAGTCACACAAGATTGTCATGAAATATATCAAATCATTGAATATTAATGAGTATAAAAATCAACTTAATGCTTTGCGTCATGATGAATCTTATGATTTATATCAAACAAATGTGGTTTATTTAACAAGCAAAATGGACCATGAATGGATTGACCGTTCAATCTTATATTCAATCTTGGATAAACGACCAAAACGTGCAGAATGTTATTGGTTTGTAAATGTAAAAGTTACTGACGAGCCTTATACTTCTGAGTATAAAGTAGACATGATGGATACTGACTTTATTGTTCGTGTGAATCTCTATCTTGGATTCCGTATGCGTCAAGAAGTTCCGCGTTATTTAAGAACAATTGTGACGGATTTGATGGAATCAGGACGTTTGCCACGTCAGCATCAACATTACAGTATCACTCCAGGACGTAAAGTTGGAGATTTCCGCTTTGTCGTTGTTGAAGAAAAGCTAATGAATGCACGTCAAATGCCAGGTTTCGAGCGTTTTGTTCTTCAAACTAAAGCACAAATCAAGAGAATTACGGCTTCCCCAATTCGTTGGTTTGGTCTTCAATTCTCGGAAGTAACTGTTGAAACAGTTCCCTTGGTTCTTTCAGATGTACGTAATTTGGAAATTCATGAACGATTGGAACAGGTGGATGAAGCAGAAGCTTCAGCAACTCATTAAATAATATAAAAAAACTTACTGACAAAATTTCTGTCAGTAAGTTTTTATTTCTGTCAGTAAAATTTTTAACGAGCAAGTCGTTTTCTAGCGGCTTCTTTTCGTTTTTGAGCGATAAATTCGGCCTTGTCAGCAGAAGGAAGATAACCTTTTTTCTTGGCAATTAACAGGGCTGTACCTGCAACAAGAATTTCGACAGATTTTCCAATGAGATAGCCTTGGATAAATTTATTTTTCATTTAGTGGACTCCTTTATATTTTATTTAAAAATTGCTCTACCTTCATTATAAATCAAAAAATGTGAAAACGCTAACGAAGCACATTTTAAAAAGAAAGACTCTTTAATAATTAACTGGTTAAGGTTAAGATTAGGTGCATGTGATATATTAGTAGCAGTTGTAATAAATAAATGATAAAGAAAGAAGGTAAGAAATATGACAATTATAGGTGTAAAAATTGACAAAAAGTTTATGAGGGACTTACTCATACTTATTTTAGGTGTCGGACTTTATGTACTCTCAGTTCAGTTATTCGTCATCCCTAATCGTCTAGCAAGTAATGGTGTCGCTGGTTTTTCTGTACTTATGGATTTTGTTTTTGGCATCAACCCAGCCTTGACTTTCTTTTTGGTAAATGTACCACTTTTCATTTTCGGAGGACGTTCGCTTCCGCGGAGAATTTTACTACTGAGCATTCCTGGAGCGCTTGCCATGAGTGGTTGGTTAATGATTTATGAAGCATTAGGAGTTACTGGTTTCCAATTCTCACATGTTATTTTTGCAGGAATTTTCGATGGACTTCTTTCAGGATTCGGGGCAGGATTAGTTATTATTTCTGAAGGAACATTTGGAGGATCAATCTTATTGAGCCGAATTTTGGAGGAGCAATGGAACTTTAAAATTGACAAGGTTTTGTTTATGGTCGATGTGGTCGTTTTAAGTGTTTCCTTATTAACATTCTTGTCACTTCCTAACTTTGCGGTCACACTACTTTCATGCTATATCTTTAGTAAAATGACTCTGATAGTGGGACGTGAGGATTATCGAAAATCGTTAATGAATCGTGGAAAAAGAATTTATCAAAAAGTTTTTGCTGCATAAAAACTTTAAGAATAATAGAATAAAAATTACTGATAGAAATTGAGCTGTCAGTAATTTTTTCTTGTCAGTGCTTGAATTTACAGGCTATTTCTGAAATAATAGAGAATGAAAATGGTGAGAGTGAGTCATAAAAAATAAATGAAAAATAATAAAGTTTTAGTGGTTGTCGGGCCTACAGCTGTGGGGAAAACAGCACTTGGCATTGATTTAGCAATCAAATTTAATGGTGAAATTATTTCTGGTGATTCTCAGCAAGTTTATCAAGGATTAGACATTGGAACCGCTAAGGTGACTATGGCTGAACAAGCTCAAGTTCCTCATCATTTGATTGATGTACGTAAATGGACAGAAAATTTTTCGGTTCATGATTTTGTCATTGAAGCTAATCAATTAATTAAAGAAATTCTTGACCAAGGAAAAGTGCCAATTATCGTCGGAGGAACTGGCTTATATATTCAATCTCTTATCGAAGGTTATCATCTTGGCGGACAGGAAAATCATGAGGAGATGATGAAACTTCGTGAAGAATTATCTCTTTTATCTGATGAGGAATTGTTTGCAAAAGTGATTAAAATAAATCCAGAAGTTCCTGAGTTAAATCGTAGACGGGCGATTCGTTTTTTGGAGCTGCAAGCTTTCGGCTCTCAAGATGAAAATTTGGGTTCTGATTATGATTTTTTGCTTATAGGATTAAATGCTGACAGAAAAGTGCTTTATGATCGAATTAATCAACGGGTTGATCAAATGATGCGTGAGGGCTTATTAGATGAAGCTAGAACTTTGTATGAGCAAGCACCAGAAGTTCAAGCGGCAAAAGGGATTGGTTATAAAGAATTTTTCCCTTATTTTTCAGGGGACATTAGTTTGGAAGAAGCTGTTGAGTTGGTCAAAAGAAATTCAAGACGCTATGCCAAGCGACAATTGACTTGGTTTAAAAATCGAATGTCTGTCGAATTTGAAGATGTTTTTTCAAAAAATTATCCTGACCCAGTTTTTGATAAAGTCAGTCAGTTTTTGAACTGACGCATTTCCTTAAAAATGTTATAATGAAAAAGATTGAAAAAAGGACTTTATAAGTAAATTTTATTAAAAATGGAGAGAAAAAATGACTGATAAAAAATGGATTGATTTGGGAATGAAATATGGTGGCTTCATGGCTCAAGACCATATCTTTTTAGAAAATAGATTAGCTGCCTTGACCAATGTAAAAGATAAAAGACTTTTGGTGACTCCACCAGCATCAGTTTTAAATGCTTATTTTGCTGAACTTTATCAAAAACGCTCACCGAAAGATGCAACAGATTATTTCTTTGAACTTTCTAAAGCTTTTGATATTTTTGAAGAAAATCCAGATTTTCAACTTGAAGGAAAAAATGGTTATGAAAATTTCAGATTTATTCGACTCAATCTTTCTGGAAAATCATTTGGTTTTTCATATAAAAATGACGCAGAAGAAGCAATTATTTTCAGTGAATTTCCGGTAAAAGTGACAGCCGAATTGATGTTTGAAATTGCACAGATTTTCCCGCATTATCTATTAGTGGAAGAAGACGGAAAATTGACAATGAAACCTGCTCAATTTCAAAGTGAATTTGAGAAAGTGAAAGACCTAACAGCACTAACAGAACAAGCAGAAAATGGGGAATATATTCGCTTAGCCGGCTATAATATTGAAGATTTATTAGAACAAGCCGAAGAAATTGGCTTCTTAAGTCCTTTATGCTTTGGGCGTGACGGACGTAAACACTTTATCTATATTACAAAAGGTTTTTAATCGTTAGTTAATAAACTATCAAAAAAATTGCATTTATCTTTGATAAGTGATAGACTATGTGAAAACGGTTACTGGCGATGCTGTCAGTAATTAATAAGACTGAATTTTTCATAATTACTGACAGAAAAGTTTGTCAGTAACTTTTGGTCAAATATAAGGAGGAACTTTTATGATTTTTATTCCACTCGTTGTTTTAGCAATTATCCTGCTCATTTTAATCTTTAGTTTGAGTACAATTGTATTTGTTGTTAAACAACAAACTGTTGCAATTGTTGAACGTTTTGGGAAGTATCAATTTACTGCAAACCCTGGTTTTCATTTGAAACTTCCTTGGGGAATTGATCGGATTGCTGCTCGAGTTCAATTGCGCTTATTACAAACAGAGATGACAGTTGAAACTAAAACTGCGGATAATGTTTTTGTTACGATGAATATTGCAACGCAATATCGAGTAAACGAACAATCCATCAAAGATGCATACTATAAGTTAATGAATCCAGGTGAACAAATTAAGGCTTATATTGAAGATGCCCTTCGTTCAGCAGTACCAAAATTGACTTTGGATGATGTTTTTGAGAAAAAAGATGAAATCGCTCTTGAAGTTCAAAAAACAGTTGCTGAAGAAATGCAAACTTACGGTTATATTATCGTAAAAACATTGATTACTAAAGTAGAACCTGATGCTGAAGTTAAGCAATCTATGAATGAAATCAATGCGGCACAACGTAAACAAGATGCCAGCCAAATGTTGGCAAATGCTAATAAAATTCAAGTTGTAACTGCCGCTGAAGCAGAAGCTGAAAAAGACCGTCTGCATGGGGTAGGGATTGCTGAACAACGTAAGGCTATTGTTGACGGTTTGGCTCAACAAATTACCGAAATCAAAAAGCTTGGTGTGGCGCTTGATGAAGAACAAATTATGGCGATTTTGTTAACTAACCAATATTTAGATACCTTGAATCAATTTGCTGCAGGTGGAAATTCAACCATTTTCCTTCCAAGCGGAGCTGAAGGAGCAGAAAGTTTAAGGACTCAGATTTTATCAGCCATTAAAGCAGGTAAATAAAGTAAAAATGGAAAGCTATCGATGGATAGCTTTTTTTATTATAGCAAGCTTCTTCTTGCAATTTTTTTTGAAATTAGGTAGAATAAAGTGATTGTAGCGCGTCCGTAGTGTAATGGATATCACGTAAGATTCCGGTTCTTGAGATGGGGGTTCGATTCCCTCCGGACGCATTTAATTAAGTAAATAAACCGCTCGGTTGAGCGGCTTTTATTGTTTTTGTGCTAAACATGTGCCAATGACTGCGTTTTATAGAATCCTAAATATGTTATAATAAGATATTGACTCGAAGGTAAAATGACTAGGTTTTAAATTTAAAAAATAGTTAGAATGAAACCGAGAGTTTTTTGATATTATCATTTTACAGGAGGGCTTTTATGAATCAAGAGAAATTTATTAAGTATTTAAGTTGGGTAGCGACTGGGATGTCGGTAATGATGTATGTGTCATATCTTCCGCAAATTGCTAACAATCTTAGTGGAATCAAAGGAAATCCTATTCAGCCCCTTGTTGCTGCAATTAATTGTACACTTTGGGTCACTTATGGAATTGGCAAAAAGCCTAGAGATTTAGCTTTGGCAACGGCAAACTTTCCAGGTATAATTTTTGGATTGGTCACATTTTTTACTGCCCTTTGATGATGAAAAAAATGATTAATTGGACATGTGTGTGGCCATTATCAGAGATAAATAAATAATAAATTTTAAAAAAATAAAAAAATTACAGCTGAGACTAGAAATTTCAGAAAGTCTGTGTTATAATATATTTCGTCGTGAAAATGACGCTTTAAGCATGACTCGTTAGCTCAGTTGGTAGAGCATTTGACTTTTAATCAAAGGGTCGCTGGTTCGAGCCCAGCACGGGTCACTAATTTATTGAAGAAAAGATTGTGGGGAAGTTTCACAATCTTTTCTTGTTTTAGAAAATAATTCTCATTTTTGAGAAAATAAAGTTTTAATTTGCCTTAAGGTGAGTTGAAACTGATGGAGGTTCAATGGAAATCCAATTTTTAGGGACTGGGGCTGGTCAGCCTTCTAAATCAAGAAACACTCAGGCAATTGCCTTGAAAATGCTTGATGAGCGTAATGAAATTTGGCTTTTTGACTGTGGTGAAGCAACGCAACATCAAATTTTAAATACGACAATTAAGCCACGAAAAATTACTAAGATTTTTATTACACATTTACATGGGGATCATATTTTTGGCTTGCCTGGTTTTTTGTCTAGTAGGAGTTTTCAAAGTTCAGATGAACAAACTGATTTGGAGCTTTATGGCCCTGTGGGAATTAAAGATTTTGTTTTGACCGCTCTTAGAATCTCGGGTTCACGCTTAGCTTATCGTATCAATTTTCATGAAATTGATTCGGCTGGAAAAATCTTTGAAGATGATAGTTTTGAAGTCCATACAGATTTGCTTGACCATACTATTTTCTGCTTGGGTTATCGCGTCGTAGAAAAAAATCGAATAGGTGAACTCGATGCCAATGCTTTAAAAGAAGCTGGGCTTCCTTTCGGACCCCTTTTTGGTAAAATAAAAAAAGGTGAGATTGTTCAGTACGAAGGAAAAACTTTCGATCCTAAAGATTATATCGGAGCGGATAAAGCTGGTAAAATAGTCACGATTTTAGGCGATACAAGAAAATCGAATGTTGCAGTACGCTTAGCTTATGGAGCAGACTTATTGGTTCATGAGGCAACTTATGAAGCAAATGAAAGTAAAATGGCAAAAGCACATGGTCATTCAACGACTAAACAAGCAGCAGACGTCGCCAAAGAAGCCGGAGTTAATCGATTGTTATTGACTCATATTAGTGCACGCTATGTTGGACCTTTGGTTGGACAATTGGTGCGTGAGGCACAAACTGTTCATTCCAACACTTTTGTGGTTAAGGATTTTTACGAGGAAAAAATTGGTTAGAAATATTGTAATTACAGGTGCAACTGGTGATATTGCTAAAGAAATTGTCAAATCTTTATCTAAAGAAAATGACCATTTAATTTTGGTTTCACGTAGCCGTAAGGCTCTGATTGAACGCTATGGTCAGCTTGAAAATGTTACATTACTGACCAATGATGAACTTTTGACTAATGAACAATCTTTTGTTGTGGATATTTTGATTAATAATGCTGGTTTTGGTATTTTTAAAGAATTCACTGAACTTACTGATGGGGAAATTACAGAACAGTTTGTCATTAATACGTTAATGCCAATCCAGTTGACCAGATTATTAGAACCGAAAGTTCAATTGATTAATATTGCTTCAATTGCTGGAAAGTTACCAACAGGTAAATCATCAATTTATGCTGCCTCTAAGGCGGCTTTGATTACATTTTCAGATGCTTTGCGTATGGAAAATCCACAATTAATTGTGACAACTGTGAATACTGGACCTGTAAAAACCAAATTTCACAAAGATAATGGAGATTATCTGGAAAAGGTGGGGAAAAATGCAATTTCAGCATCTAAAGTTGCTGACAAAGTTGTGAATAACTTGGGAAAAAGGAAAAGAGAAATCAATTTACCTTGGACTTTATCCACAGCGGCCAAATTGCGAGCTATTTTTCCTTCGCTTTTTGATTTTATCTCTGCCAAATTTTTTAATTTCAAATAGAATTTTTTACTGATAGAAGCTTAATGCTATTTCTGTCAGTAAATTATAGAAAAGTTTAGGATTTTATTAAATAAAAGAAAAATAATCTCTAAACTTAGCCATTTTTTTCGAGTAATTTATGCTAAAATAATTGAATTGAGCATAGAAAAGATAAAGAGAATTAAAATGATAAAAGCAAAATATGATTGGAAAGTGGCTGATACAGCCATTTCCGAAGATTTTCTAAAGATAGCGAAAAAACATAAATTAGATGAATTGACAAGTCGCGTGCTTTATCAAAGAGGAATTCATGCAGAAGCTGAAATTGAGCAATTTTTAAAGCCAAGTTTAGAAAATTTACATGATCCTTTTCTACTTCATGATATGGAAAAAGCAACAGGGCGTATTTTATCAGCAATTGAGCAAGGTGAAAATATCTTAATTTATGGTGACTATGATGCTGACGGAATGACTGCATCATCAGTCATGAAATCCGCTCTGGATGAATTAGGAGCTGAGGCTCAAGTTTATTTACCCAATCGTTTTACTGACGGTTACGGGCCAAATCTTGACGTTTATCAGTACTATATTAAGAATGAAAATATCAATCTTATTATTACTGTAGATAATGGGGTTGCTGGCTTGGAGGCAATTACCTGGGCACAGGAAAATGGAGTGGATGTAATTGTTACCGACCATCACTCAATTCCTGACCAACTTCCCCCTGCTTATGCCATTGTCCACCCCGAACATCCTGACAGTCAATATCCTTTCAAATATTTGGCAGGAGTTGGTGTCGCCTTCAAAGTTGCCTGTGCTCTTTTAGAATATGCACCCAGTGAAATGCTTGATTTAGTTGCAATTGGTACAATTGCTGACATGGTCAGTTTGACTGATGAAAACCGAATTTTAGTGGCTCATGGTCTAAAAGTTTTGGCCCAAACAGAGCGTGCCGGCCTACAAGAATTAATGAAGTATGCTGGGGTTGATTTTGATAAAATCACTGAGGAAACGGTTGGTTTTCAAATTGCTCCTCGTTTAAACGCTTTGGGACGTCTCGATGACCCAAACCCAGCCATTGAATTGCTGACAGGTTGGGATGAAGATGAAGCGCATGAAATTGCCAAAATGATTGACCAAAAAAATTCAGAGCGAAAAGAAATTGTGGAAAAAATTCACAATGAAGCTCTGAGTATGCTGACAGATGAACCTGTTCAGATTTTATATCATAAGGACTGGCATAAAGGTGTCTTAGGAATTGTTGCGGGTCGCTTGTTAGAAGCCATACATAAGCCAGTAATCATGCTGGCCCAAGAAGATGGGATTTTGCGTGGGTCTGCTCGGTCAATCGAAAATTTTGATATTTTCAAGGCATTAAATGCCCATCGTGAACTTTTTATTGCTTTTGGTGGTCATAAACAAGCCGCAGGAATGACTTTAAGTCTGGAAAACGTAGAAGCAGTTAAAAAGGCGATGATTGATTATATCGTGGACAATCATTTAGATATGTCTAAAAAAAGTCCCTTAGAAATTGCTGACCGTTGCCACTTAGACGATATTTCGCTCTCAACAATCACTAATTTAGCAAAATTGGCTCCCTTTGGCATGGATAATCCTAAGCCTCGATTTTTAATCGAAGATTATAAGGTGATTCAAAGCCGAAGTATGGGGAAAGACAATGCTCATCTTAAATTAAAAATTCAGGAAGAAAAGCAACAAATTGATGCCGTTTATTTCCAACATGGTTCAGAAGAATTGGAATTCGAACAGGCACAAACAAAATTAGTCGCAACACTTTCAAGTAATAGTTGGAATGGAAATACGAGTCTTCAATTAATGATTGAAGATGCTGATTCAGTTGGTGTCGAACTTCTTGATATAAGAAGTAAACAAATTCCTATCCCAAAAGAGGCCAATATTTTTTCTCAAAATCAGCTAAAACATGGTATAATGGAAGATGTGCTTGTCATCGAAGAGACACCTGGAGATTTAACAGGTTTGTCAGTATTAAAAGAAGCTGTCAGTAAAGCAGCGTCGGATGATTTTAAAATGATTTATTTTAAAAATAAAATCACTGATAGCTATTATTTAACAGGAAGTGGAACACGAGAAGAATTTGCAAGACTTTATAAAGCAATTTATCAATTTCCAGAATTTGATATTCGCTATAAATTAAAATCACTTGCGGATTATTTGAAAATCCCTCATCTCTTGCTTGTCAAGATGATAAAAATCTTTGAGGAACTTGAATTTGTCAGCATTGACAATGGCTTAATGACCGTTAATAAGACGGCCGATAAACGCGAAATTTCTGAGAGTACAATTTATCAAGAACTAGAAAAAATTGTAAAAATGCAAGAACTTTTTGCTTTAGCACCCGTCAAAGAAATTTATCAAAATTTATTAGAAAAATAATTTCGTTTTTATAAAAAGTTACTGACGAAATCAGCTATACTCATAATAATAAAGCTGTCAGTAAAAATAACGAACTTATGTTAGAAAAAAGGAGCACTGACAATTCTGTCAGTAACAAAAACATGGAATTAAAAGACTATATTGCAACAATTGAAAACTATCCTAAAGAAGGCGTAGTTTTTCGCGACATCAGCCCTTTGATGGCAGACGGAAATGCCTATAACTATGCTGCTACCGAAATTGTTCAGTATGCAAGAGATAAAGAAATAGATATGGTTGTAGGTCCAGAAGCACGTGGTTTCATCATTGGATGTCCAGTTGCTTTT
Source organism: Lactococcus sp. EKM203L (assembly GCF_011800585.1). Classification (NCBI taxonomy): domain Bacteria; kingdom Bacillati; phylum Bacillota; class Bacilli; order Lactobacillales; family Streptococcaceae; genus Lactococcus; species Lactococcus sp. EKM203L. Next base: position 67,681 of record NZ_JAALEQ010000006.1, on the reverse strand, counting down.
GCACTTGGTGTAGGATTTGCCCCAGTTCGTAAGCCTGGTAAATTACCTCGTGAAGTCATTGAAGCAACTTACGAAAAAGAATACGGAACAGACACACTCACAATGCATTCAGATAGCATCAAACCAGGACAACGTGTCTTGATTGTTGATGATTTGCTTGCAACTGGTGGAACAATTGCTGCTACAATTGAACTTGTTGAAAAAATGGGTGGAATTGTTGTCGGATGTGCGTTCCTTATCGAACTTGATGAACTTAAAGGTCGCGAAAAAATCGGAGATTACGATTATAAAGTTCTAATGCACTATTAATTTCTTTACTGTCGGTAGCCAATAAATGTTATTAGTATTCTTTTGATAAAAACAAGAGAGTATAGTTAAGCTAAAAGCAAGTAAACAGAGGTTTTTTGGCGTAAAATATTGACAGCAAGCTAATTTTGATATACACTATAAAAAGAAAATCCACATAGCGTTCGTTTTTTAGGAAATGAGCCTATATTTTATATTAGGAAAAGAGAGAGTAAAAACTTGAAAATTACAGCCTTAGAAGGACAAAAAATCTCAGAACTTTCAATGATTGAAGTTGCTCATGCTTTATTGGAGCAAAATGGCAAAGAAATGCAATTCTCTGAAATCATCAGAGCGATTCAAGATTATTTGGAAAAATCAGATGATGAAATTAAAGCTAGTATTTCTCGTTTTTATACAGAAATCAATACAGACGGAAGTTTCATTCCATTAGGAAATAATATCTGGGCACTTCGTTCATGGTACGCCATTGATGAGATTGACGAAGAAGTTATCGCTCTTGATGAAATTGAAGACGAAGAAGAAGAAAAACCAGCTAAAAAACGTAAAAAAGTCAATGCTTTTGGTATCGAAGACGAAATCGATCCAGAAGATGAAGAAGGCGCAAAAGAAACAACTGAAGAAGACATGTCATACGATACTCAAGCAGAAGACGAAGATAAAGATGACGTCGCTGCTTATGACGCAGAACTTGCGGAAGTTGAACTTGATAATGTAGATGAAGAAGTTGACATCGATGTAGAAGACGATGAAGATGATTCAGACGATACTGATGAAGACTAAAACACATAAAAGTGAGGCATCAGCCTCACTTTTATGAATATTCTCTTTTTATTTGTAAAAAATTAAAAGAACGGTTACAATTAGGAAAAGTAAAATTTTATTATTGAGCGAAAGCTAATCATAAGGAGAAAAAATTTGGTGGACAAAGAAACAACTGAATTTTCTCGAGGAAGTTTTAAAGAAAAAATACTTCGCCAACTTGAAGAAAATGCAGCGAAACAAGCAGAAACTAAGTTCCCAGACCCTGAAGATTTCGAACGTCCCAGCAGGAGTGACTCAGAAGAACCTGAGCGAAAAATCGAACCAAGGAAAGTTGATCTTGAGCCTTTCAAACTTCCCGTCTTTGATTTTCCAGCAGCGGATGAAAACGAAGAAGAACCTTTTGTAGAAAATGAAAACCTTTCAGAAGAAGGCGATTCATTGCGTCAAAATTTAGATGGAGTGGTTTCTGAGGAAATTCAAAACCAAGATATTCCTCCTCAATTTTCAAGAAGTGAATCAAAAGTTCAAGATGAAAAGGTTGAACAAGAACAATTTTCAGAAAAAAAAGAATCAGAAAAAATGGTTAAACATCAACCTTCAAGAAGAACCAACAGTTCTTCTAAAAAAACTTCTTCTAGCAAGAAAAATAAGAATAAGAACAAAAATAAGAAAAAGAAAAAAGTAACAGCAGGAAAAATCATTGCTGTGATTGTTGTTCTTTTAGTTTTAGTTGTTGGAGGAACTGGTTGGTATGGCTATAACTTTGTAAAATCTGGCATTCAACCTTTGGATTCTAAGAATGCAACAGCTAAGTCAATCAATATTCCTGCTGGTTCAAGTAGTAAGCAAATTGGTGAAATTTTGCAAAGACAATCCATTATTAAAAATGGAATGGTTTTTCAGTATTATACAAAATTTAAAAATTATTCAGAGTTTAAAAGCGGTTACTATAATCTTGCACCAAACATGAGCTTATCTACAATTGCTAGTAAACTTGAAGAAGGCGGAACAGAAAAACCTGTTGCTCCAACTTTAGGTAAAATTTTAGTTCCTGAAGGCTATACGCTAACACAAATTGCTAAAGCTGTGACAGTTAATAGTGGAAGCAATGAAAAGAATGCAAAAACGCCATTTTCTGAAGCAGACTTCATGAAAACCGTTCAAGACCCAACCTTTATCGCTAAAATGGTTAAGGCTTATCCTAAACTGTTCGCAAGCTTGCCAACAAAAGATTCAGGAATCAAATATCAGTTAGAAGGTTACTTGTTCCCAGCGACTTATGATTACACAAAATCATCGACAGTTGAATCAGTCATTGAAAATATGATTCAAGCAGCCAATACTCAGCTCACTCCTTACTATGATACAATTGCTCAAAAGAATTTGACTGTCAATGAAGTTTTGAGTTTAGCAGCTTTGGTTGAAAAAGAAGCCAACAATGATGATGATCGACGAAATGTTGCTGGAACCTTCTATAATCGTATGAATGCTGGAATGACTTTGGGTTCTAATCTGTCAATTCTTTATGCCGAAGGTAAACTTGGTGAAAAAACAAGTCTTTCAGAGGATGCTAATATTGACACCAACCTAGATTCGCCATATAATTTGTATGCAAATACTGGATTTGGCCCTGGTCCTGTTGATAGTCCAAGTTTATCATCTATTAAAGCAGTACTTGATCCTGCTCAAAATGACTACTTATACTTTGTTGCTGACGTAACAACAGGGAAAGTTTATTTTGCTAAAAACTTAGATGAACAAAATGCAAATGTTCAAAAATATGTGAATGATAAGATAAGTAGCTAAGCTATCATTAATTTAGATTTGATTAAAAGAGAAAAAAGTTTATAAAAAAGGAAAGAAATATAATGGAAAAAACATTCCCAATGACCCAAGAAGGGCTTGATAAATTAAAATTAGAACTTGAAAATTTAAAACTTGTGAAACGTCCAGAAGTCATTGACCGTATCAAAGTTGCTCGTAGCTATGGTGACCTTTCAGAAAACTCAGAGTACGAAGCAGCTAAAGATGAACAAGCCTTTATCGAAGGACGTATTTCAACTGTTGAAACAATGATTCGTTATGCTGAAATTGTTGATAACGCAAAAATTGCTAAAGACGAAGTAGCACTTGGTAAAAACGTAACTTTTGTTGAAGTTGGCGAAACTGACGAAGAATCTTATCAAATTGTTGGTACTGCTGAAGCTGACCCATTTTCAGGAAAAATTTCTAATGAATCACCAATTGCTCGAGTTTTGATTGGTAAAAAAATTGGAGACATCGTAAATGTACCACTTCCAGTTGGCGAAATGACAGTTAAAATTGTAAAAGTTGACTAATTATTTTAGAATATAATAAGTAAAAAAGCCGTTAGTAACGGTTTTTTTACTTTTCAACGCTTAAGTCTGTCAGTAAGTTAAAATTGCTATTTTTGGTAAAAATAATATTTTTCAGGTATAATAGTCAGTAATAGTCAAAGATTATTTAGAAAATGGATGAAAGAAAGGATGGAGCGATGGCAGGTCAAAAAAATACATCAGATATTATCGAAGCTTATCTGAGAAAGCTTTTAGAAGAAGCACAAGTCATTGAAATTAAACGAGCGGACTTAGCCAATCAATTTGATGTCGTGCCGAGTCAGATTAATTATGTGATAAAAACACGATTTACGGCCTCAAAAGGCTTTGATGTGGAATCAAAACGTGGTGGCGGTGGATACATCAAAATTGTGAAGTATCAATATTCTGCTCGTCATGAATTCTTAACGGCTCTTTACCAGAAAGTTCCAGCTAATCTCTCAAGTAAAGCTGCCCATGATATCGTTCAACTTCTCTTTGATGAGAAAGTACTGACAGAACGTGAGGGAAATCTACTTTTGTTAGTCATTACTGACGGAGCCATTAGTCCCTTTACTCGTGGTATAATGATGAAAAGTATAATAAACAGATTGGACCGTGACGATGAAATTTGAAAATATAAAATATACACCAACGCTTGACCGAATTTTAGAAAAAGCGGAAGAGTATGCTCACCAATATCAATATGGCACCATTGAAAGTGCTCATTTACTGGCTGCAATGGCAACGACCTCAGGTTCAATTGCATACAGCCTCCTTGCTGGAATGAATGTTGATTCTTCTGACTTACTGATTGATTTAGAGGATTTATCAAGTCATGTTAAGGTCAAACGTTCAACTTTACGTTTTTCACCTCGTGCAGAAGAAGTGATGACTGCGGCAAGTTTTTTAGCAATTCATAATAACTCAGAAGCCGTTGGAACAGAACACTTGCTTTATGCCCTACTTCAAGTAGAAGATGGATTTGGTCTTCAACTTCTGAAATTACAAAAAATCAATATTGTATCTTTGCGAAAAGAGCTTGAGAAAAGAACTGGACTCAAAGTTCCAGAAAGTAAAAAAGCTGTGACTCCAATGTCAAAACGTAAGATGGCAAAGGGAGTTGCAGAAAATTCAACGACGCCAACGTTAGACTCTGTATCCTCAGATTTAACCGAAGAAGCTCGCTTGGGTAAACTTGACCCAATGATTGGACGAGAAGCTGAAATTGACCGTTTGATTCATATTCTCAGCCGCAGAACAAAAAATAATCCTGTCTTAGTTGGAGAGCCCGGTGTTGGGAAATCAGCAATTATTGAAGGTTTGGCTCAAAGAATTGTCAATGGTCAAGTTCCAATTGGTTTGATGAATAGTCGAATTATGGCCTTGAATATGGCGACTGTTGTTGCTGGGACAAAATTTAGAGGTGAATTTGAGGATCGTTTGACAGCTATTGTTGAAGAAGTTAGCAGTGATCCAGATGTCATTATTTTCATTGATGAATTACACACAATCATCGGTGCTGGTGGCGGTATAGATTCTGTCAATGATGCCGCAAATATTTTGAAACCAGCGCTTGCTCGTGGTGATTTTCAAATGGTCGGAGCAACAACCTATCATGAATATCAAAAATATATTGAAAAAGATGAAGCTTTAGAACGCCGTTTGGCGAGAATAAATGTTGATGAGCCAAGTCCAGATGAAGCGATTGCTATTTTGCAAGGCTTACGTGAAAAATTTGAAGACTATCATCAAGTGAAATTTACTGACCAAGCCATTAAAAGTGCTGTAATGCTCAGTGTTCGTTATATGACTAGCCGAAAATTGCCTGACAAAGCCATTGATTTACTTGATGAAGCTGCAGCAGCAGTGAAAATTTCTGTCAAAAATCAACAAACAAAACGTCTTGATTTAGAAAAAGAATTAGCGGAAGCTCAAGAAGAATTATCAGAAGCTGTCATTAAACTTGATATCAAAGCGTCTCGTACAAAAGAAAAAGCAGTTGAAAAAATTGCTGACAAGATTTATAAATTCTCAGTAAAAGAAGATAAACGTCAAGAAGTTACTGACCAAGCTGTTGTTGCTGTTGCCTCAACACTGACAGGTGTTCCAATCACACAAATGACTAAGTCTGAAAGTGATCGTTTAATCAATCTTGAAAAAGAATTACACAAACGAGTTATTGGACAAGAAGAAGCTATTTCTGCCGTTTCAAGAGCCATTCGTCGGGCACGTTCCGGTGTTGCTGACAGCCGTCGTCCAATGGGTTCTTTCATGTTCCTTGGACCAACAGGGGTCGGTAAAACCGAACTTGCTAAAGCACTGGCTGACAGTGTGTTTGGTAGTGAAGATAATATGATTCGTGTTGACATGAGTGAATTCATGGAAAAACATTCGACTTCACGCTTGATTGGAGCTCCTCCAGGGTATGTAGGTTATGATGAGGGTGGTCAATTGACAGAACGCGTTCGTAATAAACCTTATTCTGTTGTTCTTTTAGATGAAGTCGAAAAAGCTCATCCTGACGTTTTCAACATCATGTTGCAAATTCTAGATGATGGCTTTGTGACTGATACTAAAGGTCGTAAAGTTGATTTCAGAAATACAATTATTATCATGACTTCAAACTTGGGAGCGACTGCTCTTCGTGATGATAAGACAGTTGGTTTTGGCGCTAAAAATATCACAGCTGATTATTCAGCCATGAAATCAAGAATATTAGAAGAGCTTAAACGTCATTATCGTCCTGAGTTTCTTAATCGAATTGATGAAAATATTGTTTTCCACTCATTGGAAAGTCAAGAGATTGAACAAATTGTTAAAATTATGAGTAAATCTTTGATTAAACGTCTGGCAGAACAAGATATTCATGTTAAACTCACACCGTCAGCGGTGAAATTAATTGCTGAGGTAGGTTTTGACCCAGAATATGGTGCACGTCCGCTCCGCAAGGCTCTTCAAAAAGAAGTTGAAGACCTTTTAAGTGAACAATTGCTCTCTGGTGAAATCAAAGCAGGTAATCATGTTTCAATTGGGGCATCTAATAAAAAAATTAAAATCGCTCAAATTGTTTGAGATGAAAGCTGTTTCATGTTATAATTAAATTAGAAATAAAGGAAAGGACAGTTCGAAAAGATTCAGAAGTCCTGAAAATTCCAAAAGTTTAAGGGCTTCATTGAAACAAAAGAACTGTTGAAGAGGTACTCTTATGATCAAATTTAATATCCGTGGCGAAAACGTCGAAGTGACTGATGCAATCCGCGCTTATGTTGAAGATAAAATCGGAAAACTTGATAAATATTTCAACGATGGTCATGAAGTAACAGCCTATGTTAATCTTAAAGTTTACAGCGAAAAACGAGCTAAAGTTGAAGTAACTCTTCCAGCTAAAAATGTCACTTTACGTGCAGAAGATACTTCACAAGATATGTATTCTTCCATTGATTTTGTAGAAGAAAAACTCGAACGTCAAATTCGTAAATATAAGACACGTATGAACCGTAAACCACGCAATGCTGTCCCAACAGGACAAGCTTTTGGCGATGAGTTTGCACCATTAGAAAAAGCCGATGAAGTTGCTGAGGATCACGTAGATATTGTACGTACTAAACATGTTGCTTTAAAACCAATGGATGCCGAAGAAGCAGTGCTTCAGATGGATATGTTGGGACATGATTTCTACGTCTTTACAGATGCTGATAGTAACGGAACCCATGTCGTTTACCGTCGTACAGATGGTCGTTATGGTTTAATTGAAACAGAATAAAAAAATAAGGATAGATTTTTCTATCCTTTTTTATTAATGTTCAGATAACAAAACTTCAAAATGTAAGCGCAAAACCTTTTGAAGTTTAGCTTTGCGAAGATTTTCACTTGAAAAATCTTTCAAAAAATAGTAAAATCAAAGATGTATTAAGAGTGCAGACGCACTTAAAAATAATAAGGAGACTAAAATGTCAATTATTACTGATATTTATGCTCGCGAAGTCCTTGACTCACGCGGTAACCCAACACTTGAAGTTGAAGTTTACACTGAAGACGGTGCATTCGGTCGCGGTATGGTACCTTCAGGTGCTTCTACTGGTGAACATGAAGCGGTTGAACTTCGTGATGGCGACAAATCTCGCTACAACGGACTTGGTACTCAAAAAGCTGTTGACAACGTAAACAACATCATCGCTGAAGCTATCATCGGTTATGAAGTTACTGACCAACAAGCTATTGACCGTGCAATGATCGCTCTTGACGGTACTGAAAACAAAGGTAAATTGGGAGCTAACGCTATCCTTGGTGTTTCTATCGCTGCTGCTCGTGCTGCTGCTGATGAACTTGGTGTTCCACTTTACAACTACCTTGGCGGATTCAACGCTAAAGTATTGCCAACTCCAATGATGAACATCATCAATGGTGGTTCTCACTCAGACGCTCCAATCGCTTTCCAAGAATTCATGATCGTACCAGTTGGTGCACCTACATTCAAAGAAGCGCTTCGTTGGGGTGCTGAAATCTTCCACGCTCTTAAGAAAATTCTTAAAGCTCGTGGACTTGAAACAGCTGTCGGTGACGAAGGTGGATTCGCTCCTAAATTCGACGGAACTGAAGACGGTGTAGAAACTATCCTTAAAGCAATCGAAGCAGCTGGTTACAAAGCTGGTGAAGATGGCGTTATGATCGGTTTCGACTGTGCATCATCAGAATTCTACGAAAACGGTGTTTACGACTACACTAAATTCGAAGGTGAAGGCGGTAAAAAACTTTCAGCTTCTGAACAAGTTGACTACCTTGAAGAACTCGTTTCTAAATACCCAATCATCACTATTGAAGATGGTATGGACGAAAACGACTGGGATGGATGGAAAATCCTTACTGAACGTCTTGGTAAAAAAGTTCAACTCGTTGGTGACGATTTCTTCGTTACAAACACTAAATACCTTGAACGTGGTATCCGTGAAAATGCTTCAAACGCTATCTTGATCAAAGTTAACCAAATCGGTACTTTGACAGAAACTTTCGAAGCTATTGAAATGGCTAAAGAAGCTGGTTTCACAGCAATCGTTTCTCACCGTTCTGGTGAAACTGAAGATTCAACAATCTCAGATATCGCTGTTGCAACTAACGCTGGTCAAATCAAAACTGGTTCACTTTCACGTACAGACCGTATGGCTAAATACAACCAATTGCTTCGTATCGAAGACCAATTGGCTGAAGTGGCTCAATACAAAGGTCTTAAAGCATTCTACAACCTTAAAAAATAAGGTTTACCAACGAATGATTTAGAAATAATCCTTCTCTTTATTTAGAGAAGGATTATTTTTTATAAAAAATATTCTATGAAAAAACTACTAGTAAGCTAGTAGTTTTTATTTTATTTAGATTTTTGATAAGAGTCCATCTTCAATCTTATAAACACTGTCACTATTTTTAATCATTCTTTGGTCATGAGTGACCATGATTGTTGCTTTATTCTTCAAATGAGCTTCTTGTCTTAATAATTCAACAACCTGATAAGCATGCTCAGTGTCTAAACTTGCTGTTGGTTCATCGGCCAAAATTAAATTTGGTTCATTAAAGAGAGCACGAGCAATAGCTGCCCTTTGTCTTTCACCACCAGAAAGATCGCTAGGATGTTTATCTTTTAAGTCTAAAATATCAAGTGATTTAAGAAGTTCAATCCCTTTTTTAGAAGTTAGTTTTTCGTGATTGATTTTATCAATAAGGAGAAATTGTTCTTCAATAGTCAAATAAGGAATCAAATTAGAACTTTGGAGGATGAAACCTATTTCTTTAAATCTAAGTTTAGAACGTTTTTTTTCTGACAATGGTGTAAAATCTAAGCCATTGATTGAAATGTTCCCAGAAGTTGGACTTTGTAAACCACCTGCAATTGTGAGAAATGTACTTTTGCCTGAACCGGAGGGACCAATAATTGAAACAAATTCTCCTTGATTGACTGCTAAATCGATTCCTTTGAGTGCCTGAATCTCATTATGACCACTACCAAAAGATTTTTTTACATTTTCCATTTTAAGAATTGTTTTCATTTTTAACCTCCAATTGCTTTCGTTGGGTCAATTTTACGGATAGTAATGATTGAAAAAAGTGACCCAATAATTGATACGATGATGAGAATTAAAGCATAGAGCAACCAGTTTGTAAGACTAATTTCAAATGGCATTGCATCGGGTAAGATAAAGCTAGTTCCATAACTTGCTATAAAAGCAACGAAGACGCCAACTAAACTAATGATAAAGCTTTGACCAAGTAAAGAGTTCATTATTATGCGATTTGAAATTCCTTGGGCTTTCATTATGCCAAAAATCGGAACTTTTTGAAGAGTTATAACATACATAAAGACTCCAATAATCAACAGTACAATCAGAAATAAGAAGTAAATCATTGCGCTGAGTGTCATATTTTGAGCAGAATAACCTGGAATATCGTTAATTAAATCAGAAATAGAGAGGACTTTATATTGATTTGAAATAGAAGAATCAATCTTAACTTTCCCAGATTTTACAACGACAGCATTAACAGAAGAAGTTGAAGTGCTTTTTTCACCAAACTTTATCTGATTCAAAGCGGAAAATGAGGTATAGATAACAGGCGATGCAGAATAAGAAGAGGATTTTGAAATTCCGACAATTTTTATTTTAATATTATTATTTCCCACGGAAACTTCTTGACCGATTTTATATCCTTGATTTGCCAGCTTTTTTGAGATAATCATTTCTAAATGATTGTCAGTAAATTTTTTTCCCTCAAGAACTTCTGGCATGATTTTAGACTTATCAGGCAGGGCAATAATAGCAATATTGTCTCGCTCGCTCTTTGATTTGCGCATAGAAGTAGAAAACAATGATAATTCTGAACCATTTTCTATATGAATATTACTTAAATCATCAGAAGTAATTTGTGAAGCAGAAATAATATTATTTGAACTTGTTGATAAAACGACTTTTTCGGCCTTCCAATCAAGGACAGCTTGTTTAAATTGACTGGCAAGTCCTACAGACAGTCCGGACAGTATAAAGACTACATAAGCGATTAAAAAAATAATAGCTCCGATTAAGGTGTAACGAGCTTTATTATAACGTATTTCTCTTAGTGCTAAAAACATAAAATCTCCTTTTAGTTTTTTCTGTCAGTAATATAATTAAGTAAACCTTCGGTGACTAATTTGATTTCTTTATCATAATTTTCAATAAAAGTTTTCTCAGTCCAATTTTCACTGAATAATCTATAAACGAGATTATGAACAACTGATTTTAATACTTGTGAAATTGGATTATCATTTTCACTAGCTGGGACGGTTGCTGAACTTTGGGGTTTCCAATCTCTTTCAAGTTCATAAGTCCAATCTAAAAAGCGATATTTATAAAGTTGGTATTGGGGAGAATCAATTAAATTTTCAAGAAGGAGATATTTGTATTTATCTAGAGCCTCTTCAATGGAATTATCTTTTAATAAATTAAAAAATAAATCATGGATTTCAAGGGTTTCTTGCGAGAGGACATAGAAATAAGCATCTTTTAAATCTTCAAAATACTGATAAAAACTCCCTCTCGGAATATCAAGAGCTTTTACGATGTGCATAATTTTTGCCTCGTGAAAAGAATGAGTCTGAAATTCATTTAAACAGGCATCATATACGCGATTGCGTTTTTCGTCAGATAGACTGAAATAGGTTGATTTAGGCATTTTTTCTCCAATTCATTAAATTTATGACACTGTGTCATTTATTAAATTCTAACAAATTAATTGATTAACATCAATTAATTAATTTTTTTAAGCAAAAAAACTACTGACAGTTTTGTCAGTAGTTTTAATAATAAATTTGCTGATGTATAAGTGGCTGACAGTTCTGTCAGTAAAATTAGGAACACTTATTTAGCTAATTCTCTTTCAAGAGCTAATCGTTGAACTTTCATTGTTGCTGTACGAGGAATTTCATCGTAAGCCATAAGAATAGGTTCATTTAAAAATGGCAAATCAACAATTGAAGCCCACCAAGCTGACCAATCCATTTCCGCATTTTCAGCTAGAGCCAAAATAGGTTGTGGTTTACCAGATTTATCACGAATAATCACAACTTCATCTAAGAAGTCGTGTTGGTCTAACAGAAGATCTTCAATTGCCAAATTAGATTCAATTTTATCAATTAAATCAACTTGTCTGTCATGTAAAAAGAGAATTCCGTCTTCATTCATGAGACCCCAATCGCCAGTATCCCACCAGTCACCATAGACTTCTTTATTAAAACGTTCTTCTTCTTTATAGTAAGTCAAAGCTCTTCCTTTTGAGAGGAAGTGGATTCTTCCAGGCGTACCTGCAGGACATTCATTTCCATCTTCATCGGCAATACGTGCTTTAGATAATCCAGGCATACCAATCCCCATTTCACGGGCATTAGTGTCTGCTAAAGTTGATAAACGGTGCTTTTTCCAAATCATTGGGCCACATTCAGACTGTCCATAAATTTGTAGGAAAACTGGCTCTTTTTGTTTAGAGGCAGAAAGAAAAGTGTGCATTGTTTCTTTATTAATTGCATCAAAAGTTGAGTGAAGGTAACGAATTGAAGCAAAAATCTCAGGTTCTTGCTTTGCAAGATTCGCTAGACGAACAAAATCGTTTGGATGTGTTTCAAAAGCATAAGGCTGATGTTTAGCAAAAAGATTGACAAGATTATCTTTTGATAAATCATTGAGGGGCATAAGGCCAAACCCAAAGGTCATTGCTGATGAAACCCCTATATTGAAACGAGAATGAACAGGAGAAATATGGAAAGCTAAAATTTCTTCCTTATCAGGCATCCAATCCATTACAGTTCTTTGAAGCACCCAACGCCAACCCATTGAATTAGCAGAGTGAGCGATTAATTTTGGTACACCAGTTGTTCCAGAAGTATGAGTGAGATAAGCAATCTCATCACTGGCCAATTGCTGACTGTCAGCAATTTGAGTAGGTTTTTCCAAAGCAAATTTACTGACAGAAAGTTTTTTTGAATCTTCAAGATTCTTCATTTCATTTACAGTTTTGTCAGTAACTTGGTCATAAATGAGCCAAGGATTGCCTAAACGTCCAGCTAAAATATCCATTGTTTCGGCAGGAAGATGATAAGAAATCATTGCTGGAACAGCGCCTAGATAAGAAACAGCAACAGCTAAAAGATAGGTATCAAAAGCACTTGATTTAAAAATAATGACTTTATCCGATTTTTTGATTCCCAACTCAGATAAGAGACTTGCCTTATCAACAATTGCTTGATGAGTCTTTTGGTAAGTCGTTTCAAGAGCTAGTTCAGGGAAAGCTCCAACAGCCTCATCAAAGATAATTGGGCTATCAGGAAACTGTTCAGCTGATTTTTTAAAGTTTAGATACAAATTTAGGGGTTCGTGTTTGAATTTCAAAAAAAATCTCCTCAAGTTAATAAGTTTATTATATCACAAAGTATTCTTTAGACCAATAGTTAATGTAAATGTTTTCTTAAGTCGTAGAGAATAAAATACTCGGAAAAAAAGTCTAAAATCTGCTACAATTAAAGGGACACTAAGAGGATTCCAATCCTCTTTTATCAGGAAAAGAAGGGATAGATAGGAAAATGATTAAAAATTATGAACTATCCAACGAAAAAAAATTAATTTCAACCTCTGAAATGAAGAATTTCACCTATGTTCTCAATCCAACACGTGAAGAAATTGGGAATATTTCTGAATACTATGACTTCCCTTTTGACTATTTATCAGGAATTTTGGATGATTATGAAAATGCCCGTTTTGAAACAGATGATAATGATAATAATCTGATTCTCTTACAATATCCTGCACTTTCTAATTATGGAGAAGTTGCGACTTTTCCATATTCTTTGGTTTGGACTAAAAATGAATCGGTTATTTTAGCACTTAATCATGAGATTGATAATGGCTTAATTTTCGAGCGTGAATATGATTATAAACGCTACAAACATCAAGTTATTTTTCAAGTGATGTATCAAATGACACACACTTTCCATGATTATTTGAGAGATTTCCGAACAAGACGTCGCAGACTTGAACAGGGAATCAAAAATTCAACAAAGAACGACCAAATTGTTGATTTGATTGCCATTCAAGCAAGTTTAATTTATTTTGAAGATGCCTTGCACAATAATATGCAAGTACTTCAGGATTTTATTGATTACTTGAGAGAAGATGATGAAGACGGTTTTGCTGAAAAGATTTATGATATTTTTGTCGAAACAGACCAAGCTTATACAGAAACCAAGATTCAGCTCAAGTTACTAGAAAATCTCCGAGATTTGTTCTCAAACATTGTCTCTAATAACTTGAACATTGTCATGAAAATCATGACATCAGCTACTTTCGTTCTAGGGATTCCAGCAGTAATTGTTGGTTTTTACGGAATGAATGTTCCAATTCCTGGTCAAAATTTTAATTGGATGGTTTGGCTTATTTTAGTTCTAGGAATTTTATTATGTGTTTGGGTCACTTGGTGGTTACATAAAAAAGATATGTTATAAAATGGAGAAAAATCTCCATTTTTTTGCTCTTTGTGAAAAAATTAATTAGTGATTGCAGATTATGAAGTTAGCAATGTTTGTTAAAACTATTTTGTGAATTATTTATGAAAACGTTTTAAAAAAGTATAACAGATATTAAAATAATTGGAACTGTATTAGTAAAGAATCTGTAATTTCTCTTGAATTCTGTTTGCTATTCTCAAACTGTATGATATAATGAAGTTGTAATTTGAAACAGAAAGAACAAAGGAGATTTCAAAATGAAAACCGAAGTTACGGAAAATATCTTTGAACAAGCTTGGGATGGTTTTAAAGGAACCAACTGGCGTGATAAAGCAAGCGTTACTCGCTTTGTACAAGAAAACTACAAACCATATGATGGTGATGAAAGCTTTCTTGCTGGGCCAACAGAACGTACACTTAAAGTAAAGAAAATTATTGAAGATACAAAAGCTCACTATGAAGAAGTTGGTTTTCCCTTCGATACTGACCGCGTAACCTCTATTGATAAAATCCCTGCCGGATATATCGATGCTAATGATAAAGAACTTGAACTCATCTATGGGATGCAAAATAGCGAACTTTTCCGCTTAAACTTCATGCCAAAAGGTGGACTTCGTGTTGCTGAAAAGATTTTGACAGAACACGGTCTCTCAGTTGACCCAGGCTTGCATGATGTTTTGTCACAAACAATGACTTCTGTAAATGATGGAATCTTCCGTGCTTATACTTCAGCAATTCGTAAAGCACGTCATGCTCATACTGTAACAGGTTTGCCAGATGCCTACTCTCGTGGACGTATCATTGGTGTCTATGCACGTCTTGCCCTTTACGGTGCTGATTACCTTATGAAGGAAAAAGCAAAAGAATGGGATGCAATCACTGAAATTAACGAAGAAAACATTCGTCTTAAAGAAGAAATTAATATGCAATACCAAGCTTTGCAAGAAGTTGTAAACTTTGGTGCTTTATATGGTCTTGATGTTTCACGTCCAGCTATGAACGTAAAAGAAGCAATCCAATGGGTTAACATCGCTTATATGGCAGTATGTCGTGTCATTAATGGAGCTGCAACTTCACTTGGACGTGTTCCAATCGTTCTTGATATCTTTGCAGAACGTGACCTTGCTCGTGGAACATTTACTGAACAAGAAATTCAAGAATTTGTTGATGATTTCGTTTTGAAACTCCGTACAATGAAATTTGCTCGTGCAGCTGCTTATGATGAACTTTATTCTGGTGACCCAACATTCATCACAACATCTATGGCTGGTATGGGTAATGACGGACGTCACCGTGTCACTAAAATGGACTACCGTTTCTTGAACACACTTGATACAATCGGAAATGCTCCAGAACCAAACTTGACAGTCCTTTGGGATTCTAAACTTCCTTACTCATTCAAACGTTATTCAATGTCTATGAGCCACAAGCATTCTTCTATTCAATATGAAGGTGTTGAAACAATGGCTAAAGATGGATATGGCGAAATGTCATGTATCTCTTGTTGTGTCTCACCACTTGATCCAGAAAATGAAGAAGGACGTCATAACCTCCAATACTTTGGTGCGCGTGTAAACGTCTTGAAAGCAATGTTGACTGGTTTGAACGGTGGTTATGATGACGTTCATAAAGATTATAAAGTATTCGACATCGAACCTGTTCGTGACGAAATTCTTGACTATGATACAGTTATGGAAAACTTTGACAAATCTCTCGACTGGTTGACTGATACTTATGTTGATGCAATGAATATCATTCATTACATGACTGATAAATATAACTATGAAGCAGTTCAAATGGCCTTCTTGCCTACTAAAGTTCGTGCTAACATGGGATTTGGTATCTGTGGATTCGCAAATACAGTTGATTCACTTTCAGCAATTAAATATGCTAAAGTTAAAACATTGCGTGATGAAAATGGCTATATCTACGATTACGAAGTAGAAGGTGATTTCCCTCGTTATGGTGAAGATGATGATCGTGCTGATGATATTGCTAAACTTGTCATGAAAATGTACCATGAAAAATTAGCTTCACACAAACTTTACAAAAATGCTGAAGCTACTGTTTCACTTTTGACAATTACATCTAACGTTGCTTACTCTAAACAAACTGGTAATTCTCCAGTGCATAAAGGTGTATTCCTCAATGAAGATGGTACAGTAAACAAATCTAAACTTGAATTCTTCTCACCAGGTGCTAACCCATCTAATAAAGCTAAGGGTGGTTGGTTGCAAAACCTTCGCTCATTGGCTAAATTGGAATTCAAAGATGCAAATGATGGTATTTCATTGACTACTCAAGTTTCACCTCGTGCACTTGGTAAAACTCGTGATGAACAAGTGGATAACTTGGTTCAAATTCTTGATGGATACTTCACACCAGGTGCTTTGATTAATGGTACTGAATTTGCAGGTCAACACGTTAACTTGAACGTAATGGACCTTAAAGATGTTTACGATAAAATCATGCGTGGTGAAGATGTTATCGTTCGTATCTCTGGTTACTGTGTCAATACTAAATACCTCACACCAGAACAAAAACAAGAATTAACTGAACGTGTCTTCCATGAAGTTCTTTCAAACGATGATGAAGAAGTAATGCATACTTCAAACATCTAATTCTTAAAATTTAATGAATATTCGGTCTGTCAGTTTTACTGACAGACTTTTTTTACGAAAAAATTAATCATAATAGTTAAAAACTATTGTTTTTAGTTTAAGAAAGTTAAATTTTATGCTAAAATAGATGAATGAAAATGGTAATTGGATTGACAGGCGGAATTGCGAGTGGGAAATCAACGGTGGTTGATTTTTTGATTTCTGAGGGTTATCAAGTGATTGATGCTGACAAAGTTGTCCGTCAATTACAAGAACCTGGCGGAAAACTTTACAAGGCAATAGTAGAAACTTATGGTTTAGATTTTATTGCTGACAATGGACAGTTAAATCGTGAAAAATTAGGAGCTTTAGTTTTTTCTGATCCAAAAGAGCGCGAGAAATTATCAAACTTACAAGATGAAATTATTCGTACAGAATTATATGATAGACGTGATGACTTATTAAAAAAAATGACTGACAAGTCTGTCAGTAAAAATTTTGATTCAAAGAGTCAAGGAAAAAATCTGTCAGTAAATAAGCCAATATTTATGGATATTCCGTTATTAATCGAATACAATTATACCGGATTTGATGAAATATGGTTGGTCAGCTTACCTGAAAAAATACAATTAGAAAGACTGATGGCAAGAAATAAGTTTACGGAAGAAGAAGCTAAAAAACGAATTTCCTCACAAATGCTATTGTCAGAAAAACAAAAAGTCGCTGATGTTATTCTGGATAATTCTGGAACGATTGAAGCACTAAAAAAACAAATCCAGCGAGAACTAGCTAGGATAGAAGAACAGAAATAGAGGTGAATCGCACGAAAACAGTTAATTGGAAAAGGAATTTATTTATAACATGGATTGGCTGCTTTTTTGTAGGTTCATCATTTTCACTCGTCATGCCCTTTCTCCCCTTGTATATTCAAGGACTGGGCGTAAGCGGTGGGAATGTTGAACTTTACTCAGGGTTAGCTTTTTCTTTGCCAGCCTTAGCTTCAGGGTTAGTTGCCCCCATTTGGGGACGTCTAGCTGATGAGCATGGGCGTAAAGTGATGATGGTACGTGCCAGTATCGTCATGACCCTAACAATGGGAGGAATAGCTTTTGTCCCTAATGTTTGGTGGTTACTTGGATTACGTTTGCTAATGGGATTTTTCTCAGGCTATATCCCTAACTCAACAGCAATGATTGCTTCACAAGCTCCAAAAGATAAATCAGGCTATGCCCTTGGAACATTAGCAACAGCAATGGTTTCTGGAACACTGATTGGTCCTTCACTTGGTGGGTTATTAGCTGAGTGGTTTGGCATGGCAAATGTCTTTTTGATTGTCGGCGCTCTATTAGCCCTAGCAACTTTACTGACCATTTTCTTTGTTCATGAAAACTTTGAACCAATTGCTAAAGGTGAAATGTTATCTAGTAAAGAAATTATTAATAAAGTCAGTAACAAACAAATTCTTTTTGGATTATTAGTGACAACATTTATTATTCAAATCACCTCGCAATCTATTGAACCATTTGTGACCTTGTATATCAAAACCCTGACGACAAGCACTAACAATTTGATGTTCATTTCAGGCTTAATTGTGTCAGCAGTTGGATTGTCGGCAATGTTATCATCAAGTTTTCTAGGACGTTTAGGAGATAAATACGGTTCACATCGTTTGATTTTGATTGGACTAGTTTTTACATTTATTATTTATTTACCAATGGCCTTTGTGCAAAGCCCACTCCAACTTGGGATATTACGCTTCCTTCTTGGTTTTGGAACTGGTGCTTTGATGCCGTCAGTAAATTCGCTACTTTCAAAAATTACTCCCAAAGAAGGTGTCAGCAGAATTTTTGCTTACGCACAAATGTGTTCTAATTTAGGAATGGTAACCGGTCCATTAGTCGGATCAGCAATTGCAGGTTATATCAGTTATCGAGCAGCAATTGTAGGGACAAGTCTTTTTGTCATTGTTAATATTATTTGGTCCTTTATTAATTTCCGAAAATATCTGCGGAAACGGAGTATTATGGAATGAGAGTAAAAATCACATTAATTTGTAGTTCTTGTGGGAATAAAAATTATATTAGTAGTAAAAATAAAGCAACCCATCCGGAAAAAGTTGAAACAATGAAGTTTTGCCCCAAAGAACGAATTGTTACACTTCATCGTGAAGGTTAGACAGCAAGAATTATCTTGCTTTTTTTTTATTTATAATAAGTTTTTACTATGTACACTTATTAAGAATTGTGATAATATTATATAATAAAGTAAACAATATTTCATTAGAGGTGTTTTATGCAAAAAAAGACATTATTTTTTCATTATAATAGCAGTTGATAGAGACAGATAAAAAATTTTAATCATAATTTTGTGGACTATTTATAAAAGAAAAAATTCAGTTTAAAAAATATATTCGGAAATACCTTATCTTTGGTTGGTAGAAACTTATAAGCACTTTGAAAATCTTTATAAATTATTCAACTCATGCTATAATAATATGAATGAGGAAAAAAAGATAATGAATTTAAATAAGAATAATTTTTTAAACTACTCTATATTGATTCCATACCTAATTCTTGCAGGAATTGGTATTGTGATGGTTTTTTCAACCACGGTTCCTGATCAGTTACAAAAAGGATTAAATCCTTATAAATTAGTAATTAACCAAACAGCATTCGTATTATTGAGTCTCATTATGATTGCAGTGATTTACCGTCTGAAACTTAGAGCCCTTAAGAATAGAAAAATGATAGGAACAATAATGGTTATTTTGATTCTGTCATTAATATTTTGTAGAATAATGCCTTCCAGTTTTGCTCTGACAGCACCCGTAAATGGAGCCAGAGGTTGGATTCATATTCCAGGAATCGGAACTGTGCAGCCAGCAGAATTTGCCAAAGTTTTTATTATCTGGTATTTAGCCTCAGTTTTTTCAACAAAACAAGAAGAAATTGAAAAACGTGATATAAATGAGATTTTTAAAGGAAAGACGCTCTTTCAGAAACTGTTTGGTGGTTGGCGATTACCCGTAGTTGCCATTTTATTGGTTGACCTTATCATGCCTGACCTAGGTAATACTTTGATTATTGCTGCAGTTGCTTTGATAATGATTGGAGCCAGCGGTATATCTTGGCGTTGGTATTCCGGCTATTCAAAATTAATTCTATCTTTGATGGCCATTTTCTTAGGATTTCTTTTCATTGTAGGTGGAAATATCATTCCAAGTTTCTTACCCATCGCTTATATCAATAAACGATTTGAAGCTTTTGTTAATCCTTTTACAGACTTAGCCAATTCTGGACACCAGTTAGCTAATTCATACTATGCTATAGTTAATGGTGGTTGGACAGGGCGTGGTTTAGGAAATTCGATTCAAAAAAATGGTTTCTTACCAGAAGCTCAAACTGACTTTATCTTTCCAATTGTCGTGGAAGAATTAGGAATCATTGGCGGAATTATTATTCTAGCTATTCTCTTTTTCTTGATAAGCAGAATGTTAATTGTTGGAATTCGTGCTAAAAGTGCCTTTAACTCACTCATTATGATTGGGGTATCTGGTTTATTGTTAGTTCAAGTCTTTGTCAATGTGGGTGGAGCAATCGGAATTATTCCAGAAACAGGAGTAACCTTCCCTTTCCTATCACAAGGAGGGTCGTCCTTCCTTGTCTTATCGTTGGGAATTGCATTTGCATTAAATATTTCAGCTGATGAGAAACGAAGAGAAGTTTCTGAGCTCTCAAATCATTATAGTAGCAGTGTCCCAACTTATGAAAACGATTGACAATTGTCAGTCGTTTAAAAGTGTATAAAAGATTTTTATAATATATGAAAGAGTGAAAGGTAATGACCAATTACCTTTCCAAGCAAGCCTCATTAAGGAGTCAAAATGAAAAAACTACTCGTCGCCAATCGTGGAGAAATCGCCGTTCGTGTCTTTCGTGCCTGTAATGAACTCGGACTTTCTACTGTAGCCGTCTATGCAAGAGAAGATGAATATTCTGTTCATCGCTTTAAAGCAGATGAATCTTATCTAATCGGTCAAGGAAAAAAACCAATTGATGCCTATTTGGATATTGATGATATCATTCGTGTTGCCCTTGAATCAGGAGCAGATGCTATTCACCCAGGTTATGGCCTCTTATCTGAAAATCTCGAATTTGCTACCAAAGTTCGCGCAGCAGGTTTAGTTTTTGTGGGTCCTGAACTTCATCATTTGGATATTTTCGGTGATAAAATTAAAGCTAAAGCAGCTGCCGACGAAGCGAAAGTTCCAGGAATTCCCGGAACAAATGGAGCAGTAGATATCGACGGCGCTTTAGAATTTGCTAAAACTTACGGTTATCCAGTTATGATTAAGGCCGCTTTAGGCGGTGGTGGTCGCGGAATGCGAGTTGCGCGTAATGATGCTGAAATGCATGATGGTTATGCTAGAGCAAAATCAGAAGCAATTGGAGCTTTTGGTTCTGGCGAAATCTATGTTGAAAAATATATTGAAAATCCAAAACATATTGAAGTCCAAATTCTTGGAGATAATCATGGAAATATTATTCACCTCCATGAGCGTGACTGTTCAGTACAACGACGTAATCAAAAAGTCATTGAAATTGCGCCAGCCGTGGGACTTTCACTGGACTTCCGTAACGAAATATGTGAAGCAGCAGTCAAACTTTGTAAAAATGTTGGCTATGTTAATGCTGGTACAGTTGAGTTTCTTGTTAAAGATGATAAATTTTATTTCATTGAAGTAAATCCACGTGTTCAAGTTGAACATACAATTACGGAACTTATCACAGGTGTAGATATTGTCCAAGCTCAAATTTTGATTGCTCAAGGTAAAGACTTACATAGAGAAATTGGACTTCCAGCACAGTCTGAAATTCCACTTTTGGGTTCAGCAATTCAATGTCGAATCACAACAGAAGATCCACAAAATGGATTCTTGCCAGACACAGGTAAAATTGATACCTACCGTTCACCAGGTGGTTTTGGTGTACGTTTAGATGTCGGAAATGCCTATGCTGGATATGAAGTAACTCCATATTTTGATTCACTTTTAGTAAAAGTTTGTACTTTTGCCAATGAATTTAGTGACAGCGTAAGAAAAATGGACCGCGTTCTCCATGAATTCCGTATTCGTGGTGTCAAAACAAATATTCCTTTCTTGATTAATGTTATTGCTAATGAAAACTTCACAAATGGTCAAGCAACAACAACCTTTATTGATAATACACCAAGTCTGTTCAACTTCCCACACTTACGTGACCGTGGAACAAAGACGCTGCATTATTTATCAATGATTACAGTCAATGGCTTCCCAGGGATTGAAAATACTGAAAAACGTCATTTGGAAGAACCACGTCAACCCCTTCTTAATCTTGAAAAGAAAAAGACAGCCAAAAATATCTTAGATGAACAAGGTGCTGATGCTGTTGTTGATTATGTTAAAAATACAAAAGAAGTATTATTAACAGATACAACTTTACGTGATGCTCACCAATCCTTGCTTGCTACTCGCTTACGTTTACAAGATATGAAAGGAATTGCCCAAGCGATTGACCAAGGGCTACCAGAACTTTTCTCAGCTGAGATGTGGGGTGGTGCAACCTTTGATGTGGCTTACCGTTTCTTGAATGAATCACCGTGGTATCGTCTACGTAAACTACGTAAACTCATGCCAAATACCATGTTCCAAATGCTCTTCCGTGGTTCAAATGCAGTTGGTTACCAAAACTATCCAGATAATGTGATTGAAGAATTTATCCGAGTAGCGGCGCATGAAGGTATCGATGTTTTCCGTATCTTTGATAGTCTTAACTGGTTACCCCAAATGGAAAAATCCATTCAAGCCGTTCGAGATAATGGGAAAATTGCAGAAGCAACAATTTGTTATACGGGAGATATCCTAGACCCAAGCCGACCAAAATATAATATTCAATACTATAAAGACTTAGCAAAAGAATTAGAAGCAACAGGTGCTCATATCTTGGCAGTTAAAGATATGGCAGGTTTATTGAAACCTCAAGCTGCTTATCGTTTGATTTCAGAATTAAAAGATACCGTTGATTTGCCAATTCATTTGCATACACACGATACTTCAGGAAATGGAATTATTACATATTCTGGTGCAACTCAAGCAGGTGTAGACATTATTGACGTAGCAACAGCGAGTCTTGCTGGCGGAACATCTCAACCATCAATGCAATCTATTTACTATGCACTTGAACATGGTCCTCGCCATGCCTCAATTAATGTAAAAAATGCTGAACAAATTGACCATTATTGGGAAGATGTTCGTAAATATTATGCACCATTTGAAGCGGGTATTACAAGTCCTCAGACAGAAGTTTACATGCATGAAATGCCTGGTGGTCAATACACTAACCTAAAATCTCAGGCAGCAGCAGTTGGTCTTGGACATCGTTTTGATGAAATCAAACAAATGTATCATAAAGTTAACATGATGTTTGGAGATATTATTAAAGTAACTCCTTCTTCAAAAGTAGTTGGAGATATGGCTCTCTTTATGATTCAAAATGATTTAACAGAAGAAGATGTTTATGCGCGTGGTAACGAACTTAATTTCCCAGAATCTGTAGTATCATTCTTCCGTGGAGATTTAGGACAACCAGTGGGTGGCTTCCCAGAAGAATTACAAAAAATTATCGTGAAAGATAAAGCCGTAATTACTGACCGTCCAGGCTTACACGCAGAAAAAGTTGATTTTGAAACTGTTAAAGCAGACCTAGAACAAAAAATTGGCTATGAACCAGGAGATCACGAAGTTATCTCATATATCATGTATCCACAAGTTTTCCTTGATTATCAAAAAATGCAAAGAGAATTTGGAGCAGTTACGCTACTTGACACTCCTACTTTCTTACATGGAATGCGTCTCAATGAAAAAATTGAAGTACAAATTGAAAAAGGTAAAACACTCAGCATTCGTTTAGATGAAATAGGAGAACCTGACCTAGCTGGAAATCGTGTTCTCTTCTTTAACCTAAATGGTCAACGTCGAGAAGTCGTAATTAATGACCAATCTGTACAAACTCAAGTTGTGGCTAAACGCAAAGCCGAAACAGGAAATCCAAACCAAATTGGAGCTACTATGCCAGGTTCTGTTCTTGAAATTTTAGTTAAAGCTGGTGACAAAGTTCAAAAAGGTCAAGCCTTGATGGTTACTGAAGCCATGAAAATGGAAACAACTATTGAAGCACCATTTGATGGCGAGATTGTTGACCTTCATGTGGTTAAAGGTGAGGCAATTCAAACTCAAGACTTGTTAATCGAAATTAATTAATATAAATTAAACCTACCTTTTGGGTAGGTTTTTTATTTTTCTTCAAAAAAATATTTAAATTTTCAGAAAATATATAATTTTCGGAATAAAAAGTGTATAATAATGAAATAGATGGAGGCGTTTATGAATTTATTAAGTAAAGAAGAAAAAATGATTAAAAATTCACAAATTCCTAGTGAATTTTACAAAAAGTATAATGTTAAAAAAGGTTTAAGAGACATTAATGGGAAAGGAGTTTTAGCGGGTTTAACCAATATTTCGGCGATACATTCTTTTGATAAAGAAGGAAACCAAATTCCCGGTATTTTAGAGTATAGAGCTTATAATATTAAAGATATTATTAATGATTTAAGAAAAGAAAATCGTTTTGGTTTTGAAGAGATGACTTATCTATTGTTATTTGGAGAACTTCCCACGGCAAATGAACTTCAGGGATTTCAAAACCTTTTAGCCAGTAGGAGAACTCTACCAGAATTTTTTGTCCGTGAAACTATTTTAACCAACCCTTCAAGTGACGTGATGAATTCGATGAGCCGTTGTATACTAGCTCTTGCTAGTTACGATGAGAAAGTTTCAGATATCTCGATTGAAAATGTTTTAGAACAATCTTTGGGACTTATTGCTGATTTTCCACTTCTTGCGATTTACAGTTACCAATCTTATGTTCATTATTTTAAAAAAGAAAGTCTTTATATCCATTATCCTGATCCAAAAATGACGACCGCTGAGAATATTTTACGAATGCTTCGCCCAGACTGCCATTACACAGAGGTAGAGGCTAAAGTATTAGATATTGCCTTGATTCTTCATATGGAACATGGTGGAGGTAACAATTCGACTTTTACGACTCATGTGGTCACCTCAAGTGGAACAGATACTTATGCTACAATTGCTGCTGCCCTTTCCAGTTTAAAAGGGCCTAAACACGGTGGGGCTAATATTAAGGCAGCAAAAATGTTAGAAAATATAAAAGAAAATATTTCTAATTATGAAGATGATGCTGAAATAGAAAAGTATCTCCATAAAATCTTAAATAAAGAAGTTTTTGATAAGCAAGGATTAATTTATGGTATTGGTCATGCCATTTATAGTGTAAGCGACCCACGGTTTGAGGTTTTTAAATCCTATGTCGAGACTTTAGTAAAAGAAAAAGGATTGGAAGAGGAATTCAAGTTATATGAAAAAGTTGCAAGGCTAGCTCCTAAAGTAATATCGGAAAATCGGAAAATATATAAAACGATTTGTCCAAATGTTGATTTCTACTCTGGCTTTGTCTATAGAATATTAGAAATTCCACAAGAATTATTTACTCCATTATTTGCGATTGCTAGAATTGTAGGTTGGTTAGCACATCGTATAGAAGAACTAATTAATATGAATAAGATTATCCGTCCAGCCTATGAAAGTGTCTTAGAATCAAAAAATTATATAAAGTTGGGGGAAAGATGAAAAAAATAAGTATTTCTAATAAAATATACCATTATTATGATATCTCAGAAACTGAAAGAATTGAAGACTTTCCATATAGTTTACGAGTTCTTTTAGAAAGTTTGCTTAGACAGAAAAATGATGAGAATATTAATCAGGCTCATATTCAATCCGTTAAAGACTATTTAAAAGGGGAAGTTGGTCAAGAAACAGTTTTCTTACCAAGCCGTGTTGTTCTTCAAGATTTCACAGGAGTTCCAGCTATTGTTGACCTTGCGGCAATGAGAGACGCAATGGTTGAATTAGGAAAGAATCCTGAACTAATTAACCCAGAAATTCCAGTGGATTTAGTAATTGATCATTCTGTTCAAGTAGATTTTCAAGGAAATGAAGAGGCTTTTCTGTTAAATTCAAAAAAAGAATTTGAACGTAATCGTGAACGTTACGAATTTTTAAAATGGGCAGAGCAATCTTTTGATAATTTTAGAGTAGTCCCTCCAGCAACAGGTATTATTCATCAAGTTAATATTGAATATTTAAGTGAAGTAATTACCGAAAAAAATGGGGTTTTATATCCAGATAGTGTTTTTGGTACAGATAGTCATACAACAATGATTAATGCCCTTGGTGTTCTTGGTTGGGGAGTAGGAGGAATTGAAGCAGAAGCAGTGATGCTAGGAGAGCCTAGCTCATTGCCTGTTCCAGAAGTAGTAGGAGTTAGATTAATAGGTAATTTAGGAGCATTTGCTACTGCAACAGATTTAGCTTTGACAATGACACAAATTTTACGAGATGAAAAAGTGGTAGGAAAATTCGTTGAATTTTTTGGAGAAGGACTAAAAAATTTAAGTTTAGCAGATAGAGCAACAATTTCAAATATGGCTCCTGAGTATGGTGCCACCTGTGGATATTTTCCGATTGATAATGAAACTTTGAAATATCTTCGGGCGACAAATCGTTCTGAGGAAGTGGTTGCGCGAGTAGAAACCTATGCAAAGGCAAATAAGTTATTTTATGACGAAAAACGTGAACCATACTATAATAAGACGATTAATGTTGATTTAAGTGAAGTAGCAACACGATTATCAGGTCCCTCTCGTCCCCAAGATATGCTTGAATTGTCTGAGCTAGCAAATAACTTTGAAGACTTTGCTAAAAAACAAAAACCTCTGGAAGAAGAGGATGGAAAAATTGCAATTGCCGCTATTACAAGTTGTACCAATACGAGTAATCCACATGTTATGATGATGGCGGGATTACTTGCAAAAAATGCAGTAGAACAAGGCCTTACGGTTCCTAGCTGGGTTAAAACTTCATTAGCTCCTGGTTCAAAAGTTGTTACATCTTATTTAGAGAAAGCGGGTCTCCTTCCTTATCTTGAAACGTTGGGATTTTATGTAGTAGGATATGGCTGTACAACCTGTATAGGTAACTCAGGGCCACTTTTAAGTGAAATGGAAACAGAGATTAGAAATAAAGAACTGATTGCAACGAGTGTTTTGAGTGGCAATCGAAATTTTGAAGGTCGAATTCATCCATTAGTGAAGGCGAACTATCTAGCAAGTCCTCCATTAGTAGTTGCGTATGCTTTAGCGGGTTCTGTTCGTAAAAATCTAACAACTGTTGCTCTGGGGACTAATCTAGAAGGTGAAAAGGTATATTTGAAAGATATTCTGCCAACTTCTGATGAAGTGAATGATTTAGTGCAAAAATACGTAACAAGTGATTTATATGCTGAAAGTTATGCTAAGATATTTGATGAAAATACAGTCTGGAATAATATCAAAACAAAGAAAAGTGAAGTTTATGACTGGAAATCTGAATCTACCTATATTTCTAATCCACCATATTTTGAAAACTTAACTATGATAAATAAACCGATAGCTTCACTTTCAAATTTACATGTTTTAGCAAAATTTGGTGATTCTATCACAACTGACCATATTAGTCCAGCAGGGAATATTCCTTTAAAATCCCCAGCTGGGGATTATCTAAGTTCTCGAGGTCTTGCTTATAAGGATTTTAATAGTTTTGGGTCAAGACGAGGAAATGATAAAGTAATGACAAGAGGAACATTTGCTAATATTCGTATCAAAAATCAGCTTGTTGCTCCTCTTGAGGGAGGCTATTCTCTATTCAATAATGAAACATTACCTATTTATGAGGTAGCTAAAAAATATAAAGAACAAGGACAAGGATTAATTGTTCTTGCTGGTAAGGATTATGGAATGGGTTCCAGTCGAGACTGGGCGGCCAAGGGAACAAAATTACTTGGAGTCAAGGCTGTAATTGCTGAGAGTTTTGAACGTATTCATCGAAGTAATCTCGTCATGATGGGTGTTCTTCCCCTACAGTTTCTAGATAATGAAAATGCCGAAACTTTAGGATTAAGTGGTTATGAAAGTTTTTCTATAGAGCTACCAGAAAATCCCAAAATTCATGAAAAAATTACTGTAAGTACTGCCGAAAAAAACTTTGAGGTTCTTTTACGCTTTGATTCTCAGGCGGATTTAGATTACTATGCTAATGACGGTATAATGCCTTATGTGATTCGGAAAAAATAAAAAAATAGGTGAAAATTATTATGAAAATTGAGATGAAAAATGGAAAATTAGTTGTGCCAGATTATCCAGCAATTGGTTATATTAGAGGAGATGGTGTTGGCGAAGATATTTTTCCTCAGGCGCAAAAAGTTTTTGATGCTGCGGTTCTAAAAATTTATGGTCAAAAAAAGAAAATAGAATGGCAAAAATTATTGGCAGGAGGAGAAGCATTTGAGACTTGTGGAGAATATCTGCCCAAAGAAACTCTCGCTCATATTAATGAAAATTTAATTGCGATAAAGGGACCACTAATGACCCCGGTCGGTGAAAGCTTTCGTTCAATTAATGTTAATTTAAGACAAAAAATGGATTTATATGCTTGCGTAAGACCAGTTGAATATTTTAAAGGGATAAAATCCCCAGTTAAGGCGCCAGAAAAAGTTGACATGACAATTTTTCGAGAAAATACAGAAGATATTTATGCAGGTATTGAATTTGCTAGTGAAACAAATGAGTCTCACAACTTATTAAAATTTTTAGAAAAAGAATTGAATGTCCATTCTATTCGCTTTCCAAAAACTTCAGCACTAGGAATAAAACCTGTTAGTCCTGAAGGAAGTAAACGACTGGTTAATGCGGCTTTTGAGTACGCTCTGAAAATGAACAAAAAAAGAGTGACCTTTGTTCATAAGGGAAATATTATGAAATTTACTGAAGGAGGATTTAGAAATTGGGCCTATGAGGTTGCTAGGGAATATCCAACTTTTACAAAACTAGAATACGATGAAATCAAAAATGAAAGAGGAAGTTTACAAGCTGAAAATGAGAAAAAAGCAGCATTAAAATCAGGAAAAATTTATGTAGATGATGTAATTGCTGACAACTTCCTCCAACAGATTATTTTAAATCCTGAAAATTTTGAAGTAATTGCCACTCTTAATTTAAATGGTGATTATATTTCAGATGCACTTGCCGCACAGGTTGGAGGAATTGGAATTGCACCAGGTGCGAATATTAATTATAAAAGCGGTCATGCTATTTTTGAAGCAACTCATGGAACAGCTCCAGATATCGCTGGAAAAAATATAGCAAATCCTTCTAGTCTAATTTTATCTGGAGTGATGATGTTTGAGTATTTAGGCTGGCAAGAGGTAGCTGAATTAATCAAAATTGCTCTTTCATTTTCATTCAGGAATGGAAATTTGACAGCTGATTTAGGTGGAAAACTTTCAACTTCAAAATTTTCCGACGTTTTAATTGATTTTATAAAAACATATTAAAAAAATAGATTGATAATCAGAAAAATAAAAAAGCCCTGAAATCAGGGCCTTTAAGATTTACATCATTATTTTAAGGAATTATTTTCCATAATTTCATCGATGAAACCATATTCCAAAGTTTCTTTGGCATCCATCCAATGGTCGCGTTCAGCATCTTTGTGAATTTGTTCAAGTGAGCGATTAGAATTATCAGCAAGGATTTGTTCCAAACGTTTACGAGTTTTCAAAAGTTGCTCAGCAACAATAGCCATATCAGTTTGTTGAGTGCCTTGACCTGTACCACCCATTGGTTGGTGAATAAGATATTCAGCATTTGGCAACATGAATCGTTTGCCTTTTGTTCCGCTTGAAGCAATGATTGTTCCCATAGAAGCAGCCATTCCCATAACGATAGTTTGAACGTCTGATTTGATAAAATTCATTGTATCAACAATGGCAAGACCAGCAGATACAGAACCACCAGGCGTATTTACGTAGAGATAAATATCTTTAGTGTTATCTTGTGCGTCCAAGAAAAGAAGTTGAGCAATGATAGAATTTGCCATTCCATCTTCAACAGGTCCTGTCAGCATGATAATGCGGTCTTTTAAAAGTCGTGAATAAATATCATAAGCACGTTCGCCACGGCTTGATTGTTCAATAACGGTAGGTACTAAATAACCCATAGATTGAATCTCCTTTATAAATAAGATATGAATTTAATTTTAGATAAAATTGAATTCATTTGTTTATTTTTCTATATTATAACTCATTGGTCAAAAAAGGTCAAAGAATATTGTCTTTTTTTATGACTTTTCCTAAAACTTGATAAAAAAAGAGTTTAAACTTTCTTAACGCTTTCAAATTTGTTATAATTATGACATGAATACAGAACTTATTATTGCAATGATTTTTGGTCTGATTATTGGCGCGTGGCTAATGGTTGCAGGCATCTACATTTACAAAATTTATGATGAAAATCGTTATAAGAAACGATTAACAATTGAAAAATTACTTCGTGAAATTGAAGTTCGTAACACACTTAATCAAAAAGTGATTGAAATTCTTAATCGCCCAATTACTGGGAGTGATAAAGAATTAATTAATCCTCAAAGTGATGTAAAAGTTCCTTTTTACGATTATAATTTTTTGAAGAACTACACTTCAATGTATAATTTATACATTCCAACTTATTTTTTGAATACATTTTTCAAAAAGCTCTCTCACCATTTGGCTGTATTTGATGACGAGCAGGACTTGAAAAATGGGGGATACATTTTCAAAGAGTCTCGTACAATTTTCGAGAATTTTTCTGTCGAAATTACTGATGATATTGAGGCAAAAAAACGAGAGTTACAAAAGGCTAAAAATGTTTATCCATCAATGTTGAAAAAACAACATTATAATATCTAATGCAGTGAAAAAAACTACTGATTTCAGTGGTTTTTTTATTGAAAAAATTTGTGAAAAAATTTTGAAAAGGTCTTTTTTTAAGTCTATAAATATGGTATAATTGTACAATCATTGATGTTTAATACTATTAGATAAATAAATATACACGAAGGAGAGACGATGATCACAATCTATACAGCACCCTCTTGTACGAGCTGTAAAAAAGCTAAAACTTGGCTTTCATATCACCACATCCCATTTAACGAAAGAAATCTCATCGCGGATCCTTTATCAACAACAGAGATTAGTCAAATTCTACAAAAATGTGACGATGGTGTTGAAGGGTTAATTTCAAGTAGAAATCGCTTTGTGAAGACTTTGGGTGTTGATTTTGAAGATATTTCACTTTCACAAGCAATTAAAATTATTTCTGAAAATCCACAAATCATGCGTCGTCCAATTATTATGGATGAAAAACGTCTTCATGTTGGATATAATGAAGAAGAAATTCGCGCTTTTTTACCTCGTACAGTTCGTGTTTTAGAAAATGGTGGCGCTCGTTTGCGTTCAGCAATTTAATTCATAATTAAAATATTCATTTATTGGAATTTTTATAGACGCATTTGCGTCTTTTTTTGTTGAAAAAAAAACCACTGCCAGAAAGGAACAATGGTTTTTTGTTGAGTGCATAGTAATTATTATTGGATAATAAAAGAAAATGAATTAAAAAAATATTTTATGGTTATTGTTATCCTTCAAATTCAATATCATCAAGTGTTGTGGCTGAAATAAAAATTGTGGGTAAGTATGGATCAACTGCAGAAACTGCAGCAAGTGAAAGGAGCAGTAAGCTTTTAAATTCCATGATGAACCTCCAACCAAAATGTATTTGTGAAAATATTATAACACAATTTTCTGAAAATTCAACCTTTTTGTTTTTCTTATCTGATGCTTGAGGTAATTACTTTTGAAGGAGCTTTACTTGCCATTCGTTTCCTTCTTGAATAATTCCCCTGAGTGAATTGATAAACATAACGAGCCAGGTAAAAGCTATAGCAAAAGCAATAATTTCAAAGACCGTTAATGAGAGATAGTGAATTCCCATAAAGGCAACGGCAGACAAAATTAATGCTATCAAAGCAGTCCAAGATAATGCTAAAAATTCTTTAGAAATGGTGGGAACTAACCATTTAAGAAAGATAATCATAATAAGAACAACCGCAACCAGACCAAATGCAGAATTATTATGTATAGGCATTGTCCATGATTGGGCTGGAAAAATTCCGACGAAAGCGATCAAAAATGCTATGAGAATATAAAAAATACGAATTATTTTAAATTTATAATTGTAAAGGCTACTCTTAGAAAACTCGGCAAAGAGAAAATCAGTTATGGTAAGAAGAATAAGAGCAGAAAATATTAAGGTAATATTGAACTGCCAGTGCTGTGTGGCTTCACCAGTTCCTAAGAAGCTGAAGTTATGTTGCCACCAATCTTTTTGATTGTTTGTTGCCATTGAAACAAGAATACCCCCTATGAAAGTGGTAAAGAGGAGCAAAATAAGATTAGGTAAAGTGATGGAAAGAGCTGCTGAAATAAGAAAATAAAAGATGATTCCAACAAATACTAAGACAAGAAACCCTGCAGTAAAGGGGTCAAAAGTTACTCCGCTAAATGTTTTGCCAATTATGTACCAAAAAATGATTTGAACAGCGAAAGAAATACTTGTATAGGCTACCGATAGCGTTAAAGTTTCTCTAAAAATTTTAAATTTAGATTTGGATAAGTCACAACTTTTGCGAAGATAAGTCCATATGAAACCAAAAAAACCAAAAAGAGTTGATAGAATTATGCTCAAACTTGCAACAGAGAGGTGGCGGCTCCCCGTAAATGCGATTTGTGGATGATTGGTACTTAAAAAGATAAGCAATGCAATTATTCCAGATGCTAAACTAGGTACTATAAAATAGTGTAAAGCTAAATTTTGTTTATTGGTATGATTAATTTTCGGATTTTCTAATAATATCTGTTGATTTTCTAAACGGATTGATAGTTGGTCATTTTCTGCATAATCACTTAATTTATTATAAAGTTCTTCAGGGATTTCTAAGTAATTTTTAGTCATGATATTCTTTCTAGCTTTAAAATAATGGATAAATTCATTTTTATAATACATAATATGAATTCATACATTCTAATAATATTTTACCATTTAACTTATTAAAGGGGCTACTAGAACTTATTTGTTTTGAGAATGGAAGGTATGATTTGAGTTTTAATATAAGTATATATTGTGTTGTAGTCAAAACAATATAAAATGGATTGACTTACGATATGGATAATGTTAAAATATAATTAATTAAATAAACGACTAGGTTGGGCGCAAGCTTCAAGACATATCTCCAAGGGTGAGGAGATTGTTTTGAGGTTTGCGCTCTTTTTTGTCGTTTTTTACTAGAAAGGGATGATATGAAATTTTATCAAAAATCCAAAGAAGAATTATTACATAGTTATGATGTTAAGATAGATAGGGGACTTTCGAGTACTCAGGTTACTGATAATCGAGAAAGATATGGTGAAAATAAACTTCCAGAAGAAAAGGAAGAAAGCTATTTAAAAGTATTTTTTAAAAGTTTTAAAGAACCAATAATCATTGTTTTATTAGGGGCAGTCGCTCTATCATTTTTTAGTTCATTTTATTCATTCCAAATAGTTGGAGATAAAAAACATGGTTTAGAATCTTTATATGAAGCGATTGCTATAGCTATTTTGATTATTATAAATGCATTTTTAGGTTTTTGGCAAGAAATCAGTGCTCGTAAAAATCTAAATTCACTAAAAGAAATGAACAATCGTTTTGCATCTGTACTAAGAGATGGAGCCTTAGAAAAAATGTCATCAAATGAGCTAGTTGTTGGTGATATCGTAAAAGTTACAGTAGGTGATTTTGTGGAGGCCGATATAAGATGGTTAGAGCTTGATGAACTTCAATTAATTGAGTCTCATTTAACGGGTGAAGCTGATGCTATAATAAAAAATATAGAGGTCATTAATGAAAACGTCGAAATTGGTGATCAAACGAATATGGGATTTTCTGGCTCTATCGTTTCAAATGGACAGGGAATTGGAATAGTCGTAGCCACGGGAGAAAACACAGAACTTGGGAAAATTTCTCAGTTGATGAAAGATGAGGGAATAAAATCATCTCCATTACAAGAAACCGTAAAAAAACTTACTAAAACACTGATGAAAATATCCGCTGGGATTGTTTTATTAACTTTTGTATTTGGATTAATCAGTTCTGGAGAATTTTCAATTAACTCAATTACTTCAGTATTTTCAACCTCAATCGCTCTCGCAGTTGCCTCTATTCCAGATGCTTTACCAGTTGTTCTCTCAATAGTATTGACAATCGGTGCAGTCAAAATGTCAAAAAATAAAGGTCTGATTAAAACACTAAGTAGTGTGGAGACTTTAGGGAGTACTTCTTACATCTGTTCTGATAAAACAGGTACATTGACCCAAAATGAGATGACCGTTACAAAATTTTATGCTAATGGTCACCTGTATAATGTGGATGGTCTGGGATATCGTTCCATTGGTGAAATTCACTTGGTAGCAAAAGGTGAAAAAAATGTAAATTTTGCTCAATTTATGAAAAATATCGTTTTGTGTAATGATTCAAGTGTCAAAGAAGTTGAGGGGCAAGTAAAAACTTTTGGTAATCCTACAGAAGTTGCTCTTACCGTTCTTGGTAGTAAAGCCGGCTATAGCAAGAATAAGCTATTAAAAAACAACAAAATTATAAGAACTCTTCCTTTTAGTAGCAGTAGAAAAATGATGAGCGTCATTGTTCAAAATGATGAAGGATTCTACGTTTATACCAAAGGAGCACCAGATGTTTTAATGGAAAAAGCTTCGGGGATTTTGATTGGAGATATAGTTGACCAATCTGAGCAGTCAAAAGATAACTTTATTAAAGTGGTAGATGATTATGCGGATGAAGCACTAAGAACCTTGGCTGTGGCATACAAAAAAGTTGATGAAGAAGAGGCATTATACGGAACTACGGAAGACGTAGAAAAAGATTTTATATTAACGGGAGTTGCAGGAATAATTGATCCTCCACGAGAAGAAGTGAAAGAATCAATCAGACAACTTCATGATGCAAATATTAATGTGGTTATGATTACGGGGGATCATGAAAAAACAGCTCGTGCGATTGCCTATGATTTGGGGATTGTAAAGGAAAAAAATGCAACAGTTTTAAAGGGAATTGACCTTGAAGAAATGTCAGATCAGGAGCTTTATGCAGAAGTAAAAAATGTTAATGTTTATGCAAGAGTGACACCAGAGCATAAGCAACGTATTGTTAAACAGCTCCAAAATCATCAACAAGTTGTTGCTATGACCGGAGACGGAGTAAATGATGCTCCAGCTTTAAGAGCTGCTGATATTGGAGTGGCGATGGGAATTACTGGTACAGAAGTAACTAAAGATTCTGCAGATCTCATTTTATTAGATGATAAATTTACAACGATAGAAAAATCAGTTTATAGCGGTCGTACTATCTATGCTAATATAAAAAACTTTATGAGACACGAACTGACAACAAATGTTGCTGAAGTTTTGGCTCTTGTATTAGGTTTAGTTTTATTTAGAAGTAGTGTTGGAAATGTAGCAGCAATGACTCCGACATTGACTGCTTTAATGGTTCTTTGGGTTAATATGGTGAGTGATGCGATTCCATCTTTTTCTTTGGGTTATGATGTTGCGGAAACAGATTTGATGAAAGAAAAACCACGGAACCCTAATGAATCTATTCTTGCTAACCACACGTGGTCTAGGGTTTTGATTAGGGGAACAGTTATGGGAGCGATGGTTTATCTTGGATTTCTCCTGGCTGCTCAAAATGGATTGAACGCTAGTGAAGCACAAACAGTTGCTTTTCTGACTTTAGTTTATGGACAATTATGGCATGTATTTGATGCAAGAAGTTCAAGAACATTGTTTAGACGTAATCCTTTTGGGAATATTAGACTTGTTGGAGCAGTGTTATTTGCAGGAGTTTCTTCATTTTTAGTAACAATCATTCCGTTTTTCAATAGTGTGATGGGAACTGCTCAGTTAACATTACCTGTATATCTACTTGTGATTTTTATTCCTGCTCTACCTACATTAATATTGTCAGGAATAAAAGAAGTTTTTAAAATAAAAATATGGTAAATCAATGCAAAAAAATACTTACTTGAGTAAGTACTTTTTTTGTATGTTACTAATTACAAGCTGATATTTGTTTTTGATTTCTAAATTTGCAATTTAGAGTATTACTTAATATGTTTAAAATCATCGTAAGCGCTAGTTTATAAAGGATATATCGCTTTTTTTATTGATTGATATTTTACTTTATAGGGTTTAATAATAACTAAAAATGAATAATATGATGATATCAAGTAATTTTTGTAAGCTATATATTACAATATTTCTTTTTGTTATGTTATACTGTGATAAATTGGTGGATTGCAATCAAAAATTAATGATTTTCGATAGTTATAAATCCATACTAAATTAAAGTTAGGAGAATAACATGGTTTCGAGACAACTTAGTGATGTAAAGGAAAAACAATTGTAAATTTTGAATTGAGCGGTTTATAACCCAAATTAGAGAAAGGATTTATAGGAGCAAAATTTTTCTGCTATAAATATAAAAAAATGAAACGTAATTCATCAATAGATTTAATGAAAAGTTGTGCAATATTCTTTGTCATTTCGGTCCATTTTTTATTAAATTCGGGCTTTTATGATATGACAATTCATTCCACTTTAGGAATTTTTTGGGTTGGGATAAGAACGATTTTAATTACTTGTGTGCCCTTGTTTTTAGTGGCAACTGGATTTTTAATGAATCGAAAAGAATTAAGTGCTCAATATGTTCTGGGAATAGTTCCTGTCATCATTTCATATATAGGCATATCTTTATTAGTATGGGGAGTTCTATCTCTTGTCGGAAGAGGAAGCGACTTCTCCACAGCCATAAATGGAATTTTTGATTATTCAACCGATTCTTACTCTTGGTATGTTGAAATGTATTTAGGACTTTATCTTTTTATCCCTTTATTAAATATTATCTGGAATTATAAAAAAGAAATAAAAAATTATCATTTATATATTGTCTTTATCGCAAGTTTGCTAACATTCTTACCCTCTTTATTAAATAGTTTTGGAAAAGTTATTCCAGACTATTGGCAAATTTGTTATCCCGTTAGTTATTATTTTATTGGAGCTTACCTTTATACTTATCAAAATGAAATAAAGAAAATTTCAATAGGAAAACTTGTTACAGCATTCTTAAGTGCACTTACGATTTTTACTTTGACGGACACTTTTGCAAGTTGGAATCAAGAATTTCAGTGGCTAGACCACAATGATTATTTTGGTTATCAAACAGCCACAATGACAGTATTAGTTATAGCAATCTTGTGGAGAATTCCCATTCCAAAATGGAGCGTTAGGTTGCTAAAGGCTCTATCTACCGCTACTTTAACTATCTATCTTATATCCGATTTAACGGATCAGTTTGTCTATGGATTTTTTAAGCATGAAATTCCAAACTTAAGTCAACGAGTGATAGCAGGACCGATTATTATTCCAGTAGCCTTTACTAGTGCGGCATTACTAGGAATTTTTGTGGGAAAAGTTTTAAATTTCCCTTTTAAGAGAAAAAAAGAAAGAAAGGAAAATTAAAACTATGATAATCTCAACAATGGTAGATGTTTATGTTGTTTATTATCCGATTATCTTGTCCTTCATTTGGGCAAGTGGTGCTTTTTTATCTCGGTGGAAAGAAAGAGATAAGAAAGCAATTGGTGAAACAAAAGAATTTGAAAAAATTAGTATTGTTATTTCTGCGTACAATGAAGAAGAAACGATTGAGGAAGTTTTATTATCACTACGTAATCTAAATTACCCTTCCCTAGAGATCTTTATTGTTGATGATAAGAGTAGTGACCGCACTTTGGAGAAACTTTATGAAGTAAAAAAATCTTTCGACGATTGGGAAACATTAACTATTCTTGAGCAAAAGGAAAATAAGGGAAAAGCCACGGCTTTAAATGTTGCTTTGCAACAAGTTAACAGCAAGTATATGCTTGTTATTGATGCGGATTCATATCTTTCTAAAGATGCTCTATCTTATTTATTGGCCGAATTAACTTCTAGTTCAGATATTGGGGCTGTGACTGGACGACCTATTGTTAGAAACAGAACAACTCTATTGGGGAAATTACAAACCTTAGAGTATTTAAGTGTGATTGATGCGATTAAGAGAGCACAAAGTCTTTTTCTAGGTGCAATAATGACCGTATCAGGTGTGATTGTTATGTATCGTGTAGAGGCTTTGAAAGAAATTGGGGGCTTTAATACCGAAGTGATGACGGAAGACATTGATGTCACTTGGCGACTTCATCGTAATCAATGGAAAGTCAAATATGTCCCTAAAGCCTTAAGCTATATTCTCGTTCCTGAAAATTTAAAATCTCTTTTAAAGCAACGGAGAAGATGGGCAGTTGGTGGAGTAGAAGTATTAATTTCAAATTTATCATGGGTTTTTAAAAGAGGAGAATTTAAACATCGGTTTCTTTTGATTGAAATGATTTGTAGTCATATTTGGAGTTGGTTTTTCTTAATAGAATCTTATCAGTATTTTCTCCAAATGCTGTTAAATCAAGAATTCAAAGTATCGGGTCAAATTATCGTGATTTTTGTTCTTATTTCATTTTTTGTATTCTTTTTAGGACTTAATAATGATAAAGGGGAGAGTCGCTTATCCTTGACTGATAAATTAATATTTCCAGCTTATCTTGTTGCTTATTGGTTTCTAAATTTGATTAGTGCTCTTTCTGCTGAACTTGTTGTTTTAACTAATCGGACAAATAAAGGAAAATGGGAAAGTCCTGATAGAGGGGTGTAATAATGGAATTAGTAATACGTAAAAAAATGAAAAAACGACATTTTTTGGAATTCTTGGCTGTTTCACTATGTTGGCTGTTTATATTAATTGTTTTCGTTCTTTTATTAATCTCTTTGCTGGGGATATATAGTGATGGAATTATCTCTGTTTTTGTAATCATTGGGTTTCCAATCATAAATTGGGAAGATATAATTTATGATTTGTTTTGTCTTCTTTCAATATTAACGATTCCTAGTCTTTATATTTTAACGAAGGAGGCTTAGATTTATAATATGAAATTTAGTAAAAAGAATATTTTTTTGATATTGATGTTTGGTCTTATTGCTATCTTGGTGTTTATGTCCACACGTGAAACAAAAAAATATGTACAAGATGGAAAAAAGGAGCAGCCAGATTTTGCTTATGAGAGTTTGCTTAAAGACAATGATGGAATTATTGTTCTTTGTTATCACCGTGTGTTAAAAGATACGGTGGTTACAAATTTCGCTTATTCAATTTCGCATAATTCTCAACTCCATGAATATAATGTATTCTTGCAAGATTTTGAACAGCAAATGACATTTTTAAAGAAAAATCATATTAAAGTTTTGACTAGTTCAGAACTGATAGAGAAGCTTAATAAAAAAGAGGTGATTGGCAAAGCAGTAGTGATTACTTTTGATGACATTGATAAGTCTTTGCCAGAGAACGCTTATCCAATAATGAAAAAATTAGACTTACCCTTTACGCAATTCATTATCACGGGAAAAGTTGGACAAACCATTGATGGTTCACAAATGTCGACTTGGAAAGAAATAAAGAAAATGAATGAAAATCCTTTGATTACTTCAGGGCTGCATACGAATGACTTACATTATCAAGAAAACTTTGAACCGATTTTATCTACTAATATTTCAAAAAAAGTAGTGCAAAAAGATTACCAAAAAAGTCAGAAAGCATTTGGTGAGAAGTTAGATCAAAAAGGAAAAGTTTTTGCTTATCCCTATGGAGCACAAAATAAAGACTTAGAAGATTATATGCTACAAGATGGAATTCAAGGAATATTCACACTATCTCCAGGTGTAGTGAATAATGAAACACTATATAGTAATATTCCTAGGTTGATTGTTACGAAGGATAATTGGAAAACTATCAAACATTGGCTCTTAAGTGAAGGGACACAATAATAAGAGAAAATAAGAAGGAGATATTCATGAAGGCGAAGAATAAGTCATTTAAATTATTAATGGTTCTGAGTTTATTGATGTGCTTGGTTGGAATTAATTTATTTAAAACTTCAAATGTATTTGCTGCTGACTATGGAAATAAATTTATAACGGGACATGAACTGACTGATGATTTGGGAAATACGAAAACAGATTTTGGTATTTATGATGATGTTCAGGCTCATTGGGATTTTGATATTCCAGTGGGAAGCGTTTCTCAGGGGGATACAATGAGTGTCAATGTTCCTGATTTATTAACTTTATCAAAAGATATTACTTTTGAAATAAAAGATGAAGCTGGAAATATTATCGGAATGGCGGTTGCTAATCATCTTACGGGGGTGGTAACTGTTACTTTTTCAAAACTTGTTGAAAATGCAACTTCAGATATTAAAGGTTCATTTTCCGTTTGGGTTAATTGGGATGAACAAAAAGTAGAGGAAGACACAAAGGTAGTAGTTGATTGGAAAGATGGAGGAACAACAGAGGTTAGCATTGGTCCGGCAACAGGACCGGATAAAGATGAGGTACTTTATAAATGGGGATGGGTTGACGAGAATGATTCAACCTTAATTCATTGGCAGGTTCGGATCAATTATGCTAAAGAAAATATCCAGAAAGCTATTTATACTGATATTATTGGCGGGAATCAGAATTTAGTTTCTGGTTCGATTTCGGTAGCTAATGTGACTTATAGTAGCAATGGAGAGAATTATAATGTTGATAGCTATTATCCTCAAGCTAGTATTTTAGAAAATGGCGTGAACGGATTTACCGTGAATTTAGGTGATATTTCAAATACGATTATTGTCGATTATTCAACGAAGGCAACGGATGGAGGGCTTTCTCAACAGTATGAAAATAGAGGAGAATTGACGGGAGAAAATATTGAAAAACAGGTAGTGGAAGTTCACACTCCTAACAATGGTGAAAATGGAAATGCAAGTATGAAACTTTCTATTTCTGGAGAGAAAACTTGGATTGATGAAAATAATGCACGTGGTTTAAGACCAAGTTTTATTAGTATTGAGTTATATCGGAATGGAGAGAAAGTTGATTCACGAGATGTGACGGCTAAAGAAAATTGGAAATATTCGTTTACCGATTTGGATAAGTACGATGAAAGTGGGAAACTTTACGATTATGATGTAAAAGAGGTGCCTGTTAGTAATTACACGAGTCAACAGGAGGGGTATAATTTTATAAATACAATCATCCCTGTTAAAGAAGAAACTCCTGAAAAACCCGACCAATCAATTACTACTCCTAGTTCATCCTCACAAGTAATGTCGGTTTCGTCTTCTTCAATGGAATCAGAACCTTCTGAAGAGTTGCCTAAAACGGGGGATAGCCCAAGGGATTTTTTCAAAGTGTTGGGAATACTTCTATTGATTTCTGGGGGTCTTGGAATGATTTATATTAGGAGAAAATCAAAAATTTAATTATCTGAGATGATGTAAAAGAAAAGGAGTTATCAATTATTTGAAACTCCTTTTTATATATTGTAGGCTCTCAACTTTTATGAAAGTGTTTAAGACTTTTTATTTTTATATACAGTAATCGCAATTTGACATAAACATCCGATGATAAAGCCTAAAACCGCTGGAAGAATCCAACCCATTCCTAGGGAGAAAAAGGGTAGAAAGTCTTTAGCAAAATTAATTATTACTGATATGAAAGTAATTGTGTGAAGACTGGCTGGAAGAGCATTGAGTCCGTCGATAATAGCCGCTAAAAGTGTAAAAGCAGTTGTTATCTGATAAACGAGTCTAGAATATTTAAAAAGTGGGCTTAATAAAGCTAATAAAATAAGGATAATGGCTAAGGGATATAAAAACATGAGGACTGGAACCGAAAGTTCTATAATTTTTGTCAAACCAATATTTGCAAAGATGCAAGGAAGAATACTTACGATGAGGAGATAAAAACGATATTCTTTTTTAGGAAATAATTCGACAAAGGTTTCAGAAAAGGCAGACATTAAGCCAACGGCTGTTTTTAAGCAAGCGATGATGACAATGAGTGCTAAGATAATCATGCCGAAATTTCCTAAGTAGTGGTTGGAAATTTGAGCGAGAGCAATTCCACCATTTTCACTAATAGCAAATTGCCCAAGACTCATAGCACCTAGGTAAGAAAGGCAGGTGTAAATGATAGCCATTAGTCCTACACTGATGAGGCCAGCTTTTATGGTTTCTTTAGCAATAATTTTAGGATTTTTTACGCCACGTTGGCGAATAGTTGTGATGATAATGATTCCAAAAGCTAAGGCGGCCAAGGCATCAAGAGTATTGTAACCTTGTGTGAAACCTGTCAAAATAGGAGATGCTTGATAGGTTTTACCAATTTCTGCTTGGCTAACTTTTCCTAATGGATGAGTGAAAGCAATGACCAAAATAATACCTAACAAAACCAAAAAGAGGGGATTTAAAAATTTTCCGATATAATCTAAGAGTTTTGTTGGCTTTCTAGACAGAAACCAGGCGGTTCCAAAGAAAAGGATACTAAAAAGAGCCAATAGTGGAGCTTGGAGTTCATGACTTAAAAAAGGTGAAATTCCAATTTCAAAAGAAGTGGTTGCTAAGCGAGGAAGAGCAAAAAAGGGGCCAATAACGAGATAAAGTAAAATTGTAAAAATATAAGCATAAATACGATTGACTCGGGAAGCTAACTCA
Organism: Lactococcus sp. EKM203L; assembly: GCF_011800585.1. Taxonomy (NCBI): domain Bacteria; kingdom Bacillati; phylum Bacillota; class Bacilli; order Lactobacillales; family Streptococcaceae; genus Lactococcus; species Lactococcus sp. EKM203L. The sequence goes on along the minus strand of NZ_JAALEQ010000006.1, from coordinate 25,387 downwards.
AAAACCCCGTTACTTTGAGAAATTCCCAGGGCGATAATTCCTAAAAAAGGAAAGCCGACTGCCGTAATTAAAAAACCAAAATTTGCTTGTGAAATAGCGGCTCCGGCTTCTTGACCCATATGTATTGGAAAAATTAAATTTCCTGCACCAAAGAAAAGTCCGAATAACATTGACCCTATAAAGAGGTAATCTTTACCAGCTAATTTTTCCTCCATAAATACTCCTTATAATTGATTTGTTTGATAGATAAAATAATGAATTATTATAGCAAAAAAATTGTGAATTTACAACACAATTTTATAGAAAACATGACGATTGATTTTATTAAGCCTTTTAAATTACCAAGTAAATTCAGAGTTAAAGTAAAGTTTGAAGAAAATTTTTTCTCTTGCTTAATTTAGAATACATAAAAAGGACCCCGCTAAAAGGTCTTTTATATTTAAAAATTAGCTTATTTCAAAACATCAGTTAATTCTTCTTTGTGTTCTCTGAAATATTTGACGGCATAAGGGCAAGTGGCTCCTAATTTTAATTGTTCGCGTCTTGCTTTTTGGATTCCGGCAAGAACTAATTTTTCGGCTAGGCCTTGACCGCGATAGTCAAGTGAAACGCCAGTATGAGTGATTATTATTGAATTATTCATAGGCATATAGGCCATTTCGCCAATGACTTCTCCTTTATCTGACAGAAGTTCAAATAGATTTTCTCTTTCAATAATGTTCATTAGTTTTTCTCCTTCGCCAAATATTTTAGTGCTCCGGAAGGGCATCTATTGATTACTGATTGATTGGAAGCGACATCGCCATTATCGGGGATAATCCAAGGCTTACGGCCAACTTCAAATACAAAGGATTTCCTCTAACACATTCACCTGCATGCTCACAAATTGCTACATTGTAATAAATATCCATGTTTTCACCACGATACTTACGATAATCATTTTTCAATAGTTGTTCTTCATTCGCAGCTTCGCCAAATAATTTTGAATTATCCATTTTCTTCCTCCTGTTTACGGTTGTATTTTTTTATATGACATTTGTCAAGCTGCTTTATCAGAATGATATCTATAGAAAGCATTGAAAAATAATATAGGGGTCTAGGAAGAGATGAAAGAGATATACAGATATGTTATAATATAAATGCTTATTGACTTTTTTGTCTTGGAAAAAAATGAAAATATGTTTTAGGGTTGATTAAATAAAAGTAAAATTAATTAATCAATGACAGATTAATAAAAAAGAGAAAAAACTCTAGTAATAAATTGGAAAATTTTTTGCTTAAAAAATTACGGAGAAGGAATTTCAAATAAGATAATGGAAATTTTTGATACACATATAAAGTGCGTTTTAACCTAGTTTTAAAAGATTTACTGTTAATAAAAATAAAATGAACCAAAGAACTAACCAAAGCAAAACTATACAGCATTTACTTTATCCAAAACCTACTGTAAAATTTATAGTAGGTTTTGTAGTTTAAAATATTAAAGTAAATTTACAAATAACTCTTAAGTGAGATAGTCTAAATAAATGAATTGATGTGCACCCCAAAAGTTAGACTTTTTTGGAAAGTCAACGAAAAACTAGACACGGAGTTAAGAGAATTTAAGAATTATATTTTTCAAAGTCTTTTGGAGACTTGTAATCAAGACCTGAATGCATCCTTTTTGTATTGTAATAGGTCTCAATGTATTTAAATATTTCTTGAGTAGCCTCAGCTCTTGTCTCAAAATGAGCATCATTAATAAGCTCCCTCTTTAGCGTCTTATAAAAAGACTCCATCATTGCATTGTCATAGGGATTTCCTTTACGACTCATGCTAGATTGAGCACCGACTTGACGAAGAGTAGATTGATAACGAGAGCTTGTATATTGACTCCCTTGATCAGTATGGACAATCAAGCCAGGCTGAGGATGTTCTTTCCCACAAGCTTGTAAGAAGCAATCCCTCACCAGTTTATCTTGCATCCGTGAAGACATTGACCAGCCTACAATCTTACGTGAAAAAACGTCGATATTCACGGCTAAGTATAAGGTGCCTTCTTTGGTAGGGATATAGGTCATGTCTCCCAGCCATACTTTATTAGGAGCTGTTGCTTTAAAGATCTGATTAATTAAATTGGGTCTTGAAAGCGAAGCTCCTTTTCTGTTGTAATGTTTATATTTATATCGGATTCCCTTGGCATAAAGTCCCATCAAGTGCATCAGTTTCCCAACACGTTTCGTGTTGGTCATAATACCAGTATTATGAAGTACCTTGGTAATTCTAACCGCACCATAGCGTCCCTTATGCTCATGAAAGACAGCTTTTATCTTCTCTGAGAGAATTTCTCTCTCCACTTGTTGTTTTGAAGGACGACGATGCATGTATTCATAGAAACCTGAGCGAGAAACCTTAAGAACTTTTACTGCATGCTTAATTTTTATCTTCCCATGATGTTTCAAGAGAAATTCAAAACGTTTTACCTGCTTCGCTTCAAGAAGACCCGGAACTTTTTTAGAAGTTCAAGTTCCTCCTGAAGATAACGATTTTCTTTCTCTAACAATTTAATCTTATGTTGAGCATCAGCTAGGGCTGTCCCATTGCCTGGAAAAGCACTTTCTCCATATTCTTCAACTTCTTGAACCCAGCGATAAAGACTATTGGCATGAACCTCAAGCTCTTGGCTGACTTCTTTAACAGAGTAACCCTCTTCAAGAATGAGTTTTACTGCAGAATTTTTAAATTGTTTATCGAATTTTCTTCTTGCCATAATAAACCTTTCCACGATTTCTCTTAACTTTGTGTCTAGTTTATTATAACCTTTCCATTATGCTTGGATTTTTTATTGTTTAATTCCCTTTTTTGTATACAAGCTCGTATTCTTAACAAATAATTGGCATATCGGGTTTAAAAATACTATGTGTTTTAAAGAATCTCTCATGAGTTTGACGCCAATAACTTAGATTAAAATCACCGTCACCTTATTTTTAGGCACGTTCGGCAGTAACCTTATCAAAGGTATCTCAGTCATTAAGTTTCATGATAGTATTTACTATTTTGATGGTTTTTGTTATTATCCAATCGTTAAAATGACAAAAACAAATAGATAAATAGATAAATAGATAAATAGATAAATAGATAAATAGATAAATAGATAAATAGATAAATAGATAAATA
>NZ_JAALEQ010000006.1:0-22131 GCF_011800585.1 Lactococcus sp. EKM203L | reverse complement strand
AAATAGATAAATAGATAAATAGATAAATAGATAAATAGATAAATAGATAAATAGATAAATAGATAAATAGATAAATATTTATGGGGAGGACAAGTGAACTTATCATGATTAATTGTAAACGATTGAGTTCTGAATGTTTCAAATTATGAGGAACAACAGGAGTTGGACTATTCTTTAAACGCCTCGACGATACCATCACTCTTCATTAGCCTAAAATTAACAAGTTAAAATCATTAGAATAATCTCTTTTACAAAAAATATTTATTTAAGTTATAGTTGACGAATATTTAATAATTTTATTAATATCTTGATTTTCTAGTTCCTGAATAATATAGAGATAGGTTTATTGAGTCTTAGACATACTTGAATGACCTAGTCTTATAACTATACTGACAATAGAAACATTAACAAATCTAAAACAGTCTTAATTCTATCTTGAGAAAGTATTGGTAATAATATTATTGTCGATAACGCGAGCATAATAAACGGCTCTGATTAAATTCTGAAGTTTGTTAGATACAATGATTTCGTTCGAAGGAACTACAAAATAAATTATAAGGAGGCACTCAAAATGAGTACAAAAGATTTTAACTTGGATTTGGTATCTGTTTCGAAGAAAGATTCAGGTGCATCACCACGCATTACAAGTATTTCGCTATGTACACCCGGTTGTAAAACAGGAGCTCTGATGGGTTGTAACATGAAAACAGCAACTTGTAATTGTAGTATTCACGTAAGCAAATAACCAAATCAAAGGATAGTATTTTGTTAGTTCAGACATGGATACTATCCTATTTTTATAAGTTATTTAGGGTTGCTAAATAGCTTATAAAAATAAAGAGAGGAAAAAACATGATAAAAAGTTCATTTAAAGCTCAACCGTTTTTAGTAAGAAATACAATTTTATCTCCAAACGATAAACGGAGTTTTACTGAATATACTCAAGTCATTGAGACTGTAAGTAAAAATAAAGTTTTTTTGGAACAGTTACTACTAGCTAATCCTAAACTCTATGATGTTATGCAGAAATATAATGCTGGTCTGTTAAAGAAGAAAAGGGTTAAAAAATTATTTGAATCTATTTACAAGTATTATAAGAGAAGTTATTTACGATCAACTCCATTTGGATTATTTAGTGAAACTTCAATTGGTGTTTTTTCGAAAAGTTCACAGTACAAGTTAATGGGAAAGACTACAAAGGGTATAAGATTGGATACTCAGTGGTTGATTCGCCTAGTTCATAAAATGGAAGTAGATTTCTCAAAAAAGTTATCATTTACTAGAAATAATGCAAATTATAAGTTTGGAGATCGAGTTTTTCAAGTTTATACCATAAATAGTAGTGAGCTTGAAGAAGTAAATATTAAATATACGAATGTTTATCAAATTATTTCTGAATTTTGTGAGAATGACTATCAAAAATATGAAGATATTTGTGAAACTGTAACGCTTTGCTATGGAGACGAATATAGAGAACTATCGGAACAATATCTTGGCAGTCTGATAGTTAATCATTATTTGATCTCTAATTTACAAAAAGATTTGTTGTCAGATTTTTCTTGGAACACTTTTTTGACTAAAGTTGAAGCAATAGATGAAGATAAAAAATATATAATTCCTCTGAAAAAAGTTCAAAAGTTTATTCAAGAATACTCAGAAATAGAAATTGGTGAAGGTATTGAGAAACTGAAAGAAATATATCAGGAAATGTCACAAATTCTTGAGAATGATAATTATATTCAAATTGATTTAATTAGTGATAGTGAAATAAATTTTGATGTTAAACAAAAGCAACAATTAGAACATTTAGCTGAGTTTTTAGGAAATACGACAAAATCTGTAAGAAGAACATATTTGGATGACTATAAGGATAAATTTATCGAAAAATATGGTGTAGATCAAGAAGTACAAATAACAGAATTATTTGATTCTACATTTGGCATAGGAGCTCCATATAATTATAATCATCCTCGAAATGACTTTTATGAGTCCGAACCGAGTACTCTATACTATTCAGAAGAGGAGAGAGAAAAGTACCTCAGCATGTATGTAGAAGCCGTTAAAAATCATAATGTAATTAATCTTGACGACTTAGAGTCTCATTATCAAAAAATGGACTTAGAAAAGAAAAGTGAACTTCAAGGGTTAGAATTATTTTTGAATTTGGCAAAGGAGTATGAAAAAGATATTTTTATTTTAGGGGATATCGTTGGAAATAATAATTTGGGAGGGGCATCAGGTAGATTTTCTGCACTCTCTCCGGAGTTAACAAGTTATCATAGAACGATAGTAGATTCTGTCGAAAGAGAAAATGAGAATAAAGAAATTACATCGTGTGAAATAGTATTTCTTCCAGAAAATATCAGACATGCTAACGTTATGCATACATCAATTATGAGGAGGAAAGTACTTCCATTTTTTACAAGTACAAGTCACAATGAAGTTCTGTTAACTAATATCTATATTGGAATAGACGAAAAAGAAAAATTTTATGCACGAGACATTTCAACTCAAGAGGTATTGAAATTCTACATTACAAGCATGTACAATAAAACGTTATTCAGTAATGAGCTAAGATTTCTTTACGAAATTTCATTAGATGACAAGTTTGGTAATTTACCTTGGGAACTTATTTACAGAGACTTTGATTATATTCCACGTTTAGTATTTGACGAAATAGTAATATCTCCTGCTAAATGGAAAATTTGGGGAAGGGATGTAAATAGTAAGATGACAATAAGAGAACTTATTCAAAGCAAAGAAATTCCCAAAGAGTTTTATATTGTCAATGGAGATAATAAAGTTTATTTATCACAGGAAAACCCATTGGATATGGAAATTTTAGAGTCGGCGATAAAGAAGAGCTCAAAAAGAAAAGATTTTATAGAGCTACAAGAATATTTTGAAGATGAAAATATCATAAATAAAGGACAAAAGGGGAGAGTTGCCGATGTTGTAGTGCCTTTTATTAGAACGAGAGCATTAGGTAATGAAGGGAGAGCATTTATAAGAGAGAAAAGAGTTTCGGTTGAACGGCGTGAAAAATTGCCCTTTAACGAGTGGCTTTATCTCAAGTTGTACATTTCTATAAATCGTCAAAATGAATTTTTACTGTCGTATCTTCCAGATATTCAGAAAATAGTAGCAAACCTGGGTGGAAATCTATTCTTCCTAAGATATACTGATCCTAAACCACATATTAGATTGCGTATAAAATGTTCAGATTTATTTTTAGCTTACGGATCTATTCTTGAAATCTTAAAAAGGAGTCGGAAAAATAGGATAATGTCAACTTTTGATATTTCTATTTATGATCAAGAAGTAGAAAGATATGGTGGATTTGATACTTTAGAGTTATCCGAAGCAATATTTTGTGCCGATTCTAAAATTATTCCAAATTTGCTTACATTGATAAAAGATACTAATAATGATTGGAAAGTCGATGATGTATCAATCTTGGTGAATTATTTATATCTGAAATGCTTCTTTCAGAATGATAACAAAAAGATTCTTAATTTTTTGAATTTAGTTAGTCCTAAAAAGGTTAAAGAAAATGTCAATGAAAAGATTGAACATTATCTTAAGCTTCTGAAAGTTAATAATCTAGGTGACCAAATTTTTTATGACAAGAATTTTAAAGAATTAAAGCATGCCATAAAAAATTTATTTTTAAAAATGATAGCTCAAGATTTTGAACTTCAGAAAGTTTATTCAATTATTGACAGTATCATTCATGTCCATAATAACCGACTAATTGGTATTGAACGAGATAAAGAGAAATTAATTTATTACACACTTCAAAGGTTGTTTGTTTCGGAAGAATACATGAAATGAGGACTAATAGATGGATGAAGTGAAAGAATTCACATCAAAACAATTTTTTAATACTTTACTTACTCTTCCAAGCACCTTGAAGTTAATTTTTCAGTTGGAAAAACGTTATGCAATTTATTTAATTGTGCTAAATGCTATCACAGCTTTTGTTCCGTTGGCTAGTCTTTTTATTTATCAAGATTTAATAAACTCTGTGCTAGGTTCAGGGAGACATCTTATCAATATTATTATCATCTATTTTATTGTTCAAGTGATAACAACAGTTCTGGGACAGCTGGAAAGTTATGTTAGTGGAAAATTTGATATGCGACTTTCTTACAGTATCAATATGCGCCTCATGAGGACTACCTCATCTCTTGAATTAAGTGATTATGAGCAGGCTGATATGTATAATATCATAGAAAAAGTTACTCAAGACAGCACTTACAAGCCTTTTCAGCTATTTAATGCTATCATTGTTGTGCTTTCATCGTTTATCTCATTGTTATCTAGTCTATTTTTTATTGGAACATGGAACATTGGGGTAGCAATTTTACTCCTTATTGTTCCAGTATTATCTTTGGTACTTTTTCTCAGAGTGGGACAATTAGAGTTTTTAATCCAGTGGCAGAGAGCAAGTTCTGAAAGAGAAACATGGTATATTGTATATTTATTGACTCATGATTTTTCATTTAAAGAAATCAAGTTAAATAATATTAGCAATTACTTCATTCATAAATTTGGAAAATTAAAGAAAGGATTTATCAACCAAGATTTAGCTATTGCTCGTAAGAAGACATATTTCAATATTTTTCTTGATTTCATTTTGAATTTGATAAATATTCTTACGATATTTGCTATGATCCTTTCGGTAAGAGCAGGAAAACTTCTTATAGGTAATTTGGTAAGTCTCATACAAGCTATTTCTAAAATCAATACTTATTCTCAAACAATGATTCAAAATATTTACATCATTTATAATACTAGTTTGTTTATGGAACAACTTTTTGAGTTTTTAAAGAGAGAAAGTGTAGTTCACAAAAAAATAGAAGATACTGAAATATGCAATCAACATATAGGAACTGTTAAAGTAATTAATTTATCATATGTTTACCCTAATTCGAATGCCTTTGCACTAAAGAATATCAATTTATCCTTTGAAAAAGGAGAATTAACTGCTATTGTAGGAAAAAATGGTTCAGGGAAAAGTACACTAGTAAAGATAATTTCAGGATTATATCAACCAACTATGGGAATAATCCAATACGACAAAATGAGAAGTAGTTTGATGCCTGAGGAGTTTTATCAGAAAAACATATCGGTGCTGTTCCAAGATTTTGTGAAGTATGAGTTAACGATAAGAGAGAATATAGGATTGAGTGATTTGTCTTCTCAATGGGAAGATGAGAAAATTATTAAAGTACTAGATAATTTAGGACTCGATTTTTTGAAAACTAATAATCAATATGTACTTGATACGCAGTTAGGGAATTGGTTTCAAGAAGGGCGTCAACTTTCAGGAGGTCAGTGGCAAAAAATTGCATTAGCAAGGACATTCTTTAAGAAAGCTTCAATTTATATTTTAGATGAACCAAGTGCTGCACTCGATCCTGTAGCTGAAAAAGAAATATTTGATTATTTTGTTGCTCTTTCGGAAAATAATATTTCAATTTTCATTTCTCATAGTTTGAATGCTGCCAGAAAAGCAAATAAAATCGTGGTTATGAAAGATGGACAGGTCGAAGATGTTGGAAGTCATGATGTCCTTCTGAGAAGATGTCAATACTATCAAGAACTTTATTATTCAGAGCAATATGAGGATAATGATGAATAAAAAAAATATAAAAAGAAATGTTGAAAAAATTATTGCTCAATGGGATGAGAGAACTAGAAAAAATAAAGAAAACTTCGATTTCGGAGAGTTGACTCTCTCTACAGGATTGCCTGGTATAATTTTAATGTTAGCGGAGTTAAAAAATAAAGATAACTCAAAGATATATCAGAAAAAGATAGACAATTATATTGAATATATTGTTAGCAAACTTTCAACATATGGGCTTTTAACAGGATCACTTTATTCGGGAGCAGCTGGCATTGCATTAAGTATCCTACATTTACGAGAAGATGACGAAAAATATAAGAATCTTCTTGATAGCCTAAATAGATATATCGAATATTTCGTCAGAGAAAAAATTGAAGGATTTAATTTGGAAAACATTACTCCTCCTGATTATGACGTGATTGAAGGTTTATCTGGGATACTTTCCTATCTATTATTAATCAACGACGAGCAATATGATGATTTGAAAATACTCATTATCAATTTTTTATCAAATCTGACTAAAGAAAACAAAGGACTAATATCGCTTTACATCAAATCGGAGAATCAGATGTCTCAATCAGAAAGTGAGATGTATCCACTAGGCTGTTTGAATATGGGATTAGCACATGGACTTGCTGGAGTGGGCTGTATCTTAGCTTATGCCCACATAAAAGGATATAGTAATGAAGCCTCGTTGTCAGCTTTGCAAAAAATTATTTTTATTTATGAAAAGTTTGAACTTGAAAGGAAAAAACAGTTTCTATGGAAAGATGGACTTGTAGCAGATGAATTAAAAAAAGAGAAAGTAATTAGGGAAGCAAGTTTCATTAGAGATGCATGGTGCTATGGAGGTCCAGGTATTAGTCTGCTATACTTATACGGAGGATTAGCACTGGATAATGACTATTTTGTAGATAAAGCAGAAAAAATATTAGAGTCAGCTATGCAAAGGAAACTTGGTATTGATTCATATATGATTTGCCATGGCTATTCTGGTTTAATAGAAATTTGTTCTTTATTTAAGCGGCTATTAAATACAAAAAAGTTTGATTCATACATGGAAGAATTTAATGTTAATAGTGAGCAAATTCTTGAAGAATACGGAGATGAAAGTGGCACGGGTTTTCTTGAAGGAATAAGTGGCTGTATACTGGTATTATCGAAATTTGAATATTCAATCAATTTTACTTATTGGAGACAAGCACTGTTACTTTTTGACGATTTTTTGAAAGGAGGGAAGAGGAAATGAGAAGATATTTAATACTTATTGTGGCCTTAATAGGGATAACAGGTTTATCAGGGTGTTATCAAACAAGTCATAAAAAGGTGAGGTTTGACGAAGGAAGTTATACTAATTTTATTTATGATAATAAATCGTATTTCGTAACTGATAAGGAGATTCCTCAGGAGAACGCTAACAATTCCAAAGTAAAATTTTATAAGCTGTTGATTGTTGACATGAAAAGTGAGAAACTTTTATCAAGTAGCAACAAAAATAGTGTGACTTTGGTCTTAAATAATATTTATGAGGCTTCTGACAAGTCGCTATGTATGGGTATTAACGACAGATACTATAAGATACTTCCAGAAAGTGATAAGGGGGCGGTCAAAGCTTTGAGATTACAAAACTTTGATGTGACAAGCGATATTTCTGATGATAATTTTGTTATTGATAAAAATGATTCACGAAAAATTGACTATATGGGAAATATTTACAGTATATCGGACACCACCGTATCTGATGAAGAATTGGGAGAATATCAGGATGTTTTAGCTGAAGTACGTGTGTTTGATTCAGTTAGTGGCAAAAGTATCCCGAGGTCTGAATGGGGGAGAATTGATAAGGATGGTTCAAATTCCAAACAGAGTAGGACGGAATGGGATTATGGCGAAATCCATTCTATTAGAGGAAAATCTCTTACTGAAGCATTTGCCGTTGAGATAAATGATGATTTTAAGCTTGCAACGAAGGTAGGAAACTAGAGTGAAAAAAATACTAGGTTTCCTTTTTATCGTTTGTTCGTTGGGTTTATCAGCAACTGTGCATGGGGAGACAACAAATTCACAACAGTTACTCTCAAATAATATTAATACGGAATTAATTAATCATAATTCTAATGCAATTTTATCTTCAACAGAGGGATCAACGACTGATTCGATTAATCTAGGGGCGCAGTCACCTGCAGTAAAATCGACAACAAGGACTGAATTGGATGTAACTGGTGCTGCTAAAACTTTATTACAGACATCAGCTGTTCAAAAAGAAATGAAAGTTTCGTTGCAAGAAACTCAAGTTAGTTCTGAATTCAGTAAGAGAGATAGCGTTACAAATAAAGAAGCAGTTCCAGTATCTAAGGATGAGCTACTTGAGCAAAGTGAAGTAGTCGTTTCAACATCATCGATTCAAAAAAATAAAATCCTCGATAATAAGAAGAATAGAGCTAACTTCGTTACTTCCTCTCAGCTTATTAAGGAAAAACCATCAAATTCTAAAGATGCATCTGGTGTAATTGATAATTCTGCTTCTCCTCTATCTTATCGTAAAGCTAAGGAAGTGGTATCTCTTAGACAACCTTTAAAAAATCAAAAAGTAGAGGCACAACCTCTATTGATAAGTAATTCTTCTGAAAAGAAAGCAAGTGTTTATACAAATTCACATGATTTTTGGGATTATCAGTGGGATATGAAATATGTGACAAATAATGGAGAAAGCTATGCGCTCTACCAGCCCTCAAAGAAAATTTCTGTTGGAATTATTGATTCAGGAATCATGGAAGAACATCCTGATTTGTCAAATAGTTTAGGAAATTATTTTAAAAATCTTGTTCCTAAGGGAGGGTTTGATAATGAAGAACCTGATGAAACTGGAAATCCAAGTGATATTGTCGACAAAATGGGACACGGGACGGAAGTCGCAGGTCAGATTACAGCAAATGGTAATATTTTAGGAGTAGCACCAGGGATTACTGTAAATATATACAGAGTATTTGGTGAAAATCTTTCGAAATCGGAATGGGTAGCTAGAGCAATAAGAAGAGCTGCGGATGATGGGAACAAGGTCATCAATATAAGTGCTGGACAGTATCTTATGATTTCAGGATCGTATGATGATGGAACAAATGATTATCAAGAGTATCTTAATTATAAGTCAGCAATAAATTATGCAACAGCAAAAGGAAGTATTGTTGTCGCAGCTCTTGGTAATGATAGTTTAAACATACAAGATAACCAAACAATGATAAACTTTCTTAAGCGTTTCAGAAGTATAAAGGTTCCTGGAAAAGTTGTAGATGCACCGAGTGTATTTGAGGATGTAATAGCCGTAGGTGGAATAGATGGTTATGGTAATATTTCTGATTTTAGTAATATTGGAGCGGATGCAATTTATGCTCCTGCTGGCACAACGGCCAATTTTAAAAAATATGGGCAAGATAAATTTGTCAGTCAGGGTTATTATTTGAAAGATTGGCTTTTTACAACTACTAATACTGGCTGGTACCAATATGTTTATGGCAACTCATTTGCTACTCCTAAAGTATCTGGGGCACTGGCATTAGTAGTTGATAAATATGGAATAAAGAATCCTAACCAACTAAAAAGGTTTCTTCTAATGAATTCTCCAGAAGTTAATGGGAATAGAGTATTGAATATTGTTGATTTATTGAATGGGAAAAATAAAGCTTTTAGCTTAGATACAGATAAAGGTCAGGATGATGCTATTAACCATAAATCGATGGAGAATCTTAAAGAGTCTAGGGATACAATGAAACAGGAACAAGATAAAGAAATTCAAAGAAATACAAATAACAATTTTTCTATCAAAAATGATTTTCATAACATTTCAAAAGAAGTAATTTCAGTTGATTATAATATTAATCAAAAAATGGCTAATAATCGAAATTCGAGAGGTACTGTTTCTGTACGAAGTCAAGAAATTTTACCTGTTACTGGAGATGGAGAAGATTTTTTACCGGCTTTAGGTATAGTGTGTATCTCAATCCTTGGTATATTGAAAAGAAAGACTAAAAATTGATAGATTATATTTCTTCAGAATGAATGGTATAATGAAGTAATGAGTACTAAACAATCGGAGGTAAAGTGGTGTATAAAATTTTAATAGTTGATGATGATCAGGAAATTTTAAAATTAATGAAGACAGCATTAGAAATGAGAAACTATGAAGTTGCGACGCATCAAAACATTTCACTTCCCTTGGATATTACTGATTTTCAGGGATTTGATTTGATTTTGTTAGATATCATGATGTCAAATATTGAAGGGACAGAAATTTGTAAAAGGATTCGCAGAGAAATATCAACTCCAATTATCTTTGTTAGTGCGAAAGATACAGAAGAGGATATTATAAACGGCTTAGGTATTGGTGGGGATGACTATATTACTAAGCCTTTTAGCCTTAAACAGTTGGTTGCAAAAGTGGAAGCAAATATAAAGCGAGAGGAACGCAATAAACATGCAGTTCATGTTTTTTCAGAGATTCGTAGAGATTTAGGACCAATTACATTTTATTTAGAAGAAAGGCGAGTCTGTGTCAATGGTCAAACAATTCCACTGACTTGTCGTGAATACGATATTCTTGAATTACTATCACAACGAACTTCTAAAGTTTATACGAGAGAGGATATTTATGATGACGTATATGATGAATATTCTAATGCACTTTTTCGGTCAATCTCGGAGTATATTTATCAGATTAGGAGTAAGTTTGCACCATACGATATTAATCCGATAAAAACGGTTCGGGGACTTGGGTATCAGTGGCATGGGTAAAAAATATTCAATGCGTCGACGGATATGGCAAGCTGTCATTGAAATTATCATAGGTACTTGTCTACTTATCCTGTTGTTACTGGGCTTGACTTTCTTTCTACGACAAATTGGACAAATCAGTGGTTCAGAAACTATTCGTTTATCTTTAGATTCAGATAATTTAACTATTTCTGATATCGAACGTGATATGAAACACTACCCATATGATTATATTATTTTTGACAATGATACAAGTAAAATTTTGGGAGGACATTATGTCAAGTCGGATGTACCTAGTTTTGTAGCTTCAAAACAGTCTTCACATAATATTACAGAAGGAGAAATTACTTATACTTATTCAAGCAATAAGCATTTTTCAGTTGTTTTAAGACAAAACAGTATGCCTGAATTTACAAATCATACGCTTCGTTCAATTTCTTATAATCAATTTACTTACCTTTTCTTTTTTCTTGGTGAAATAATACTCATTATTTTTTCTGTCTATCATCTCATTAGAGAATTTTCTAAGAATTTTCAAGCCGTTCAAAAGATTGCATTGAAGATGGGGGAAATAACTACTTTTCCTGAACAAGAGGAATCAAAAATTATTGAATTTGATCAGGTTCTGAATAACTTATATTCGAAAAGTAAGGAGTTAGCTTTCCTTATTGAAGCGGAGCGTCATGAAAAACATGATTTATCCTTCCAGGTTGCTGCACTTTCACATGATGTTAAGACACCTTTAACAGTATTAAAAGGAAATATTGAACTGCTAGAGATGACTGAAGTAAATGAACAACAAGCTGATTTTATTGAGTCAATGAAAAATAGTTTGACTGTTTTTGACAAGTATTTTAACACAATGATTAGTTATACAAAACTTTTGAATGATGAAAATGATTACAAAGCGAGAATCTCCCTGGAGGATTTTTTGATAGATTTATCAGTTGAGTTGGAAGAGTTGTCAACAACTTATCAAGTGGATTATCAGCTAGTTAAAAAAACAGATTTAACCACTTTTTACGGAAATACATTAGCTTTAAGTCGAGCACTTATCAATATCTTTGTTAATGCCTGTCAGTATGCTAAAGAGGGTGAAAAAATAGTCAGTTTGAGTATTTATGATGATGAAAAATATCTCTATTTTGAAATCTGGAATAATGGTCATCCTTTTTCTGAACAAGCAAAAAAAAATGCTGGAAAACTATTTTTCACAGAAGATACTGGACGTAGTGGGAAACACTATGGGATTGGACTATCTTTTGCTCAAGGTGTAGCTTTAAAACATCAAGGAAACTTAATTCTCAGTAATCCTCAAAAAGGTGGGGCAGAAGTTATCCTAAAAATAAAAAAGTAATTTAGTAATCTCTAAGGATTACTTTTTTTGTTTCTGAATAGATTCTGAAAATTGTTTTATATACTTTTTTTAAACATAAAATAAAGTGAGGAAATATAATGCAGGTAAAAATTCAAAATCTTTCTAAAACATATAAAGAAAAGCAGGTGCTACAAGATATCAGTTTTGATATTAAATCTGGAACAGTCTGTGGTTTATTAGGAGTTAACGGTGCAGGAAAATCAACTTTGATGAAAATTTTGTTTGGTTTAATTTCTGCAGATACTGGAAAAATTTTTTTTGATGGACAAGAAAAGACAAATAATCAACTTGGAGCCTTAATCGAGGCTCCAGCAATATATATGAATTTATCTGCTTTCGATAATCTTAAAACTAAGGCTTTGCTTTTTGGAATTTCAGATAAGAGAATTCATGAAACTCTAGAAGTGATTGGTTTGGCAGAAACAGGAAAGAAAAGAGCAGGAAAATTCTCTTTAGGGATGAAACAACGTTTGGGAATTGGTATGGCTATTCTTACAGAACCTCAATTTTTAATTCTTGATGAACCTACTAATGGTTTGGATCCTGATGGTATTGCGGAGTTGTTAAACTTAATCTTAAAACTTAAAGCTAAAGGTGTGACAATCTTGATTTCTAGTCATCAGTTGCACGAAATAAGTAAAGTAGCTAGTCAAATTATTATTTTGAACAAAGGTAAGATTCGTTATAATCATGCGAACAATAAAGAAGACGACATTGAACAGTTATTCTTTAAGATTGTGCATGGAGGAATGTGATATGAAAAGAATAATAGCATCAGAAGCAATAAAATTAAAAAAATCAGGAACTCTTAGATTGGTATTAATTATCCCTTTTGTGACTCTATTTATAGCATTTCTTATGGGTGGAATACAGATTTTTAGTGTTTTTTCAATTTATTGGTGGGAAACTGGTTTTTTATTCCTTTTGATGAGTTTGCTTTTTCTTTATGATATAAAATCAGAGGAGCAAGCTGGAAATTTTCAAAATGTGAAATGGAAAAAGCTGAGTTGGAAAATTCATTTGGCCAAAATGTTGTTGATTTGGCTAAGAGGTATACTAGCGAGCATAGTCTTGATTATTTTGCTTTATTTGGTTGCTTTTGTGTTTCAAGGTATTGTAGTGGTGGATTTTATGAAAGTAAGTGTGGCATTGATTGCTATATTACTAGCAGCTTCTTGGAATTTACCCTTTATATACTTGATTTTCAAGTGGATTAATACTTACGTATTGTTAGCTGCGAATACCTTGATTTGTTTAATTGTTGCCCCTTTTGTTGCACAAACTCCAGTATGGTTCTTGCTACCATACACTTATCACTATAAAGTTACAGAAAGTTTGTTAAATATCAAACCATCAGGAGATTTGTTAACAGGGAAGATAAATTTCAGTATTTGGGAAGTTTTATTACCATTTGGACTTTCCATAGTTGTAACGATAGGAGTTTCGTATTTACTTAAAGGAGTGATAGAACATGATAAGAAGTGAATGTCTCAAATTAAAAAATAGCTTAGGGTTTTATTTAGTTTTTCTCTTTACTTTATTAGAGCTTTTAACGGTTCCTATTTATTTAGCTTTTGGAAGAAGTCATGTTTCAATGACTGATTTGTCGCTCATGATTTTTTTGTTTTTTCCGTTACTGGTTACAATTTTGTCTATTCTAATCTTTGAACAGGAGAGTCTGGCCAATCGTTTCCAAGAAATAAATGTAAATAAAAAAAGTAGCAGAATTTGGTTATCAAAGCTAATAGTAGTGGATTTCCTTTTGTTCTTTCCATCAGCAATGATCTGGATAATTACGGGAGTTTCACAGGCAGTAGGGCAACAAGGAATGATGATCGCAACAGCTAGCTGGTTGATGGCAATTTTTCTTAATCATTTTCATCTTTTATTGACCTTTATAATCAATCGAGGAGGGAGCATGATTATCGCGATTATTGAAATATTACTCATTATTTTTGCCAGTAATAAAGTTTTATTAGCAGCTTATTGGTGTCCTATTGCTTTACCTGTTAATTTTATGATAAATGGGCGGTGTGCTTATCTGATAGCTGCCGTAGGGTGGATTGTTTTATCCACAATAATTCTTGTAGCATTATCTAAAAAAAAGATTAGATAAAGTATTTTTTCTTATGGTAATTCGACCTAATATGTTTTTGCTATTTATCTCTTATTTCTGTCTATAGTAATTTATTCAAAGTACCTTTAGACTCATAAGTTTGAATAAAATTTCTATCAATATGCGACAGTTCTTACTCTAAGAATAATGTTTCCGTCGTTAGTTTTCTTTTCTCAGTAATTTTTTATAAAGTGGTTTCCTATCGACTTACACTTTTTCTTTTGGAGTTATTGGTGTCAAGCTCATGAGAGATTCTTTAAAGCATATAACATTTTTAAACTGATATGCCAGTTATTTGTGAAGAATATGAGTTTCTATATAAAAGAGAAAATTAAACAATGAAAAATCCAAGTATAAATACTTGGATTTTTCATTATTTTTGATAGACATATAAAGTGCATTTTAACCTAGAATTAAAAGATGTATCGTTGATAATAATAAAATGAACCAAAGCAAAACTGACGTTAAGTCAATTTATTAGAGTCAAAAACGTATAATTTTAATGTATTTATTTTAAGTGATTTCTTTTTCAAATTGATTAGGCGTAAGATACCCTAAACTTTGATGGATTCGTTTTGAATTATAAAAGGCTTCAATATACCAGAAAATACTCTGATAGGCTTCTTCAAAGTTCTTATATTTAAATTGATAGACCCACTCTCTTTTTAAATGTCCATGCCAAGATTCAAGACTGGCATTATGATAAGGATAGCCCTTACGACTGAAGGAGTGAGTCATTCCAGAGTTTTTTATAGTCTCTTCATACTCATGACTCGTATACTGACTTCCTTGGTCAGAATGAAGCATCACAGCTTCTGGATAATTTTGTGATTCCATTGCCTTATTCAAAGTCCTTTGCACTAATTCTACAGTCATTCGCTTTCCTAAATCCCAAGCAATGACTTTTTTAGTATAACGATCCATAATGGTTGAGAGATAAACCCAGCCTTGTTGAGTAGGAATATAAGTAATATCAGTTGCCCAAACCTTATTTATCTTTTTAGGCTCATTTTGTTAATACCATCACTTACGGAGTGTCCGGGTTTAAATTTTTTAAGGACGACGGACTTGAGCTGAAGTTGTTTCATAATTTTTTGTACGAGCTTATCCCTACTTTTTCCCCTTGATTGAGTAAGAGGTGATGAATCTTAGGTGCCCCATAGATTCCCCGATTCGCCTTGAAAAGTTGGTCAATCTTCAGTGCCAAGTGCTGTCTTCTTAATTGAGTTTTGGATGGCCGTCGATTGATTCTCTCATAATAACTTGCTTCAGGAACACCAAGCAGTTGGCAACTGAGTCTGACATTGAGTGCTAAAGTTTTAATCGTTTGAGACATATCCGCAGCACTCACATCTTTTTCTCGGCGAATATGGTCAATACTTTTTTAAGATGTCTCGTTCTTCCTTAACTTTAGCCAGCTGTCTTTTTAATTCTAGAAAATCATCTTTAGAGACTGAGCTTTCATTAGACTTAGAATAGAGGTCGATCCATTTATAAATCGTTGCAGGAGCCACGCCGTATTCTTTAGAAAGCTGTGTGACGGATTGCCCAGAATGATAGAAGTCGAGAAGGGTGTCTTTAAATTCTTGTGAGTAGCGTTTTTGCATGTTTTTATCCTTTGTCTAAATTATACAATAGTGACTCTAAGAATTAAGGATAGCATCACAGTGTCTTTTTGAAGAAGTAAAATATATTTTTAATCTATACCATAATGTAGCTGAACAGGAAGTTGATATGTAATGTCAATGTTATCTCCATCAATTTTTCGTATGATTAAATCAACTAAGAGTTCCGCTAAATCATTTATTGGTTGCTTTATCGTTGTTAGGTTAGGATAGTAGTTTTCTATAAATTCAGTTCCATCAAAACCTACCACATTAAGTGATTTTTTTAAATTTGAGGCGAGATCTTTTACTAATATAGCTGTTAAATCATCTGTACAAAATACACCATCAAAATCGTTGTTTTCTAGTATTTTTTTGATCTCAACTTTTTTGCGAAGAAGAGTCCATTGAGAAGGAATTTTTATTATATGAGGCTTTAATTGATTTCTTTCTAGCTCAAGCAGATATCCATCACGCCTTAAATATGTAGGAGAATTGGTATTATCGTTCCCAGTAAATATGGCGATTTTTTTACTTCCAGAGTTAATCAAAGCTTTAGTAGCTAGGATTCCTCCCTCAAAATTATCAGAGCTAACAACAGTCGTTTCAGGGGTTAATAAACGGTCAAAAGCAACAATAGGTGCTTCAATTGCTATATAATCATGTGCTTTTAAATTATGACTCCCATAAATAATTCCATCAACTTGGTTAGAAAGTAATAAGGCAAGATAGTCTCGCTCTTTTTGTTCATCATGTTCTGTTGTTGCTAACATAGCTTTGTAACCTCGTTTGAAAAGAGCTTGCTCAATTTTTTCAATCAATTCTGCATAAAAAATATTTTTTATAGTTGGAAATACTAGCCCAATTAATTTTAAAGACTTTCCTTGCAAAGAACGTGCGGCTGCGTTTGGAATATAATGCAAGTCTTGCATTGCTTTTTCTACTTTTGATATTGTTGCGTCACTCAAATATCCTTTACGATTTATAACACGCGAAACTGTCGTTACACTAACCCCAGCTTTATTTGCAACATCTTCAAGTTTAATCACTTTTTTAGCTCCCATAATTTTATTTTTATCGGATTTTGACTTCTAATCGAATACTGATTCTTATTTGGAAATACACGACCTGATAATACTTTTTCACCATCATTAATAAAAATTTCAAAAATTGATTGATCAATAAATACATTCATTTTTTCTATTTTAACATGTGCCAAACGTTTTTCATAATTTCTTATAAGTGTAATAGTATTATTTTCTTTATCTATCTCAACTTTAAGTGCACTATCCCCTTTTTCATTTGTCATTAAAGATAGAAGTGTAGAGGTTTGCTGACGAAAATCGACCTCAAGTTCATAAGAGTTAGATGTAATAATGTTATTATCTGCTAGTAAGAGATCTTGTTCCTTTTGTCTTAATTCTTTCATTTTTTCAACTGGATATTGATACAATTTGTTGTCTTTTATTGAAAGCTTCTTAACCATGGACAAGACACCTTGAACATTGTATTTATCAGTGGGGTATGATGTCTCAGGTAAACCTAGCCATGAAATGGCATAAGCAGAGCCATCAGGTGCATTAAATGACTGCGTAGCATAACAGTCAAAACCTTCATCCAAATTAATTAGTTGTCCTGCATTTTTTAGCTGATTTTTTGAACCAGTAGTAAAGTCATCCGCAATAACATACATATTAGGATATATATTATCATATTTAACAATCGATTCATCTAGTCCTTGTGGACAAAAAACTAATACTGATCTACCATTGACAAATATAAGGTTCGGACATTCAATCATATAACCCATTTTTTCTTTTGAAAAATCTAAGTTTCCCAAATCTTTCCAATCAGTTAAATTATTTTCTATTGCTTTATAAAGTTTGATTATACCATTTTGTTGAGAGCTTTGAGCACCAATCAAGCAATAAATTTGTCCTTTAAATGAAAAAATTTGGGGATCTCGAAAATGGTCGGTTGTTTGAGAAAAATCAGGAAAAATTAGTGGTTCAGTGAATTTGACTAACTGATTATTTTTGTCAACTTTTGCTCCGAGTTGATATGGAGTTCTAACCCAATCTTTGCCTCTGTGATTACCCGTATATATTAAAAATAAGGAGTTTTCAAAAGCTAAAGCAGACCCAGAATAAGCTCCAGCATTATCATATTTTGTATCTGGATAAAGGACTAGCCCTGTTTTCTCAAAGTGGACGAGATCATCTGAGACTAGATGTACCCATGATTTTAAACCATGTACTGGCCCAAAAGGAAAATGTTGGTAGAACAAATGCCATTTTTCATTGAAATAAGAGAATCCATTTGGATCATTAAGAAGTCCAGTTTCTGGTTCAATATGAAAATTTGATTTCCAAGGAGATTTTAGTGCCAGTTTGCGTAAACTCTCTAAATCATTTTCAGAATAACTATCGTAGGGACGATATCGTTGTTTGGTAGACCATTTCATTTTTTTTTCCTCATTTACTAAATTATATATATTTATGATAAACGTTTTTTATAAAAAAATCAATATAAATAAGCACGGAAAAATAAAAAAATAAAAAAGTATGGCAAACGCTTGACATATATCAGAAAAATGATAAAATAACTTCTGTAAGCGAAATCATTTTATTTGAGGAGAAAATTATGAATCATAAGCAGGTAGCTGAACGCATTTTAAATGCAGTTGGGCGTGATAACATTCAAGGAGCTGCACATTGTGCGACACGACTACGTTTAGTCCTAAAAGATACTGGCGTTATTGATCAAGAGGCTCTAGATAATGACCCAGATCTTAAGGGGACTTTTGAAGCAGCTGGTCAATATCAAATTATTGTAGGGCCAGGTGATGTTAACACTGTATACGAAGAATTTATTAAACTTACAGGAATAAGTGAAGCATCAACTGCAGATCTCAAAGAGATTGCAGGAAGTCAAAAAAAACAAAATCCAGTAATGGCACTTGTAAAGCTGCTTTCTGATATTTTTGTTCCTTTGATACCAGCTCTTGTAGCTGGTGGTCTGTTAATGGCTCTTAATAATGCGCTAACAGCTGAACATCTTTTCGCGACGAAATCACTTGTTGAAATGTTTCCGATGTGGAAAGGATTTGCTGATATTGTTAATACTATGAGTGCCGCACCATTTACATTCATGCCAATTTTAATAGGATATTCTGCCACAAAAAGGTTTGGTGGAAACCCATATTTAGGTGCTGTTATAGGTATGATTATGGTAATGCCTGGGCTTATTAATGGATATAATGTTGCTGAAGCAATCTCTAATCATACAATGACTTATTGGGATATTTTTGGTTTTAAAGTTGCCCAGGCTGGATATCAAGGACAAGTTCTTCCTGTAATTGGAGTGGCTTTTATCCTTGCTAAACTTGAGAGATTCTTTCATAAATACCTTAACGATGCTATAGACTTCACATTTACTCCGTTACTTTCAGTCATCATAACTGGATTTCTCACATTCACTATTGTGGGACCAGCACTTCGTTTTGTATCAAATGGCTTGACAGATGGTTTGGTTGGACTTTATAACACATTAGGGGCACTAGGAATGCTTGTGTTTGGAGGCTTCTACTCGGCAATAGTAGTAACTGGATTACATCAGAGTTTTCCGGCCATTGAAACAATGTTAATCACAAACTATCAACACAGTGGTATTGGTGGAGACTTTATTTTTCCAGTTGCGGCCTGCGCAAATATGGCTCAAGCTGGTGCAACTTTTGCAATTTTATTTGTTACTAAAAACATTAAGACAAAAGCTCTTGCAGCTCCAGCTGGTGTATCTGCTATTCTAGGTATTACAGAACCTGCGTTATTTGGGATTAATCTAAAACTAAAATATCCGTTCTTTATTGCTCTTGGGGCTTCAGCAATTGGTTCATTATTTATGGGATTATTCCATGTCCTTGCGGTTAGTCTGGGATCCGCAGGATTAATTGGCTTTATCTCTATTAAAGCTGGCTATAACTTACAATTTATGATTTCGATATTTATTAGCTTTCTTATTGCTTTTGTTGTTACCTCAATCTATGGTCGGCGGATGGAAGCTAAATCTATTACGAAAGAAAAAAATAAACAGAATGCAACAACTCAATACCAACCTGAGAAAGTTATTATCGATCCAGTTAAAAGTGGCGAACTCCTTGCTCCAATAAATGGATTTGTGATTCCTCTGTCTGATGTAAGTGACCCTGTTTTCTCAAAAGAAATTATGGGAAAAGGTATTGCAATCAAGCCTAAATCTGGAGAACTTTTCTCACCAGCCGACGGAGAAATTATTATTGCTTATGAAACAGGTCACGCTTATGGTATAAAAACAAAAAATGGAGGTGAAGTTCTTTTACATATTGGAATAGATACTGTTTCAATGAATGGTAATGGATTCATACAAAATGTTAAAGTTGGCCAGAAAGTAAAAGCAGGGGATTTACTAGGATCTTTTGATAAAGAAGAAATCAAGAAGAGTGGATTCGATGATACTGTAATTATTGTTATTACAAATTCAGCAAGTTACAATGAGATTTTGCCATTGAGTGAAAATGTTGATATCAAAGTTGGAGAAAAAATTCTATTATTGAACTAGAGGGAGCGAACTATGTCCGTATACTATGGATCAATTGAGGCTGGTGGTACAAAATTTGTACTTGCTATTGCAGATGAACATTTTAATATTATAAAAAAATTCAAATTTGCTACTACTACGCCACAAGAAACTATAAGTAAGACGATTAAATATTTTAAAGAAAACCGAGTTTCTGCCATTGGTTTAGGATCATTTGGGCCTATTGATCTAAACCTTTCAAGTAAAACGTATGGTTACATTACTTCGACGCCAAAAGTTGGTTGGAAAAATATAAATTTAGTTGGCCAATTAAAAGAAGCACTTGATATTCCAATATATTTTACTACTGATGTAAACGCCTCAGCCTATGGTGAAATGAAAAATACAGGAATAAAAAATCTTGTTTATTTAACAATCGGTACAGGTATTGGAGGGGGAGCAATTCAAAATGGATATTTTATTGGTGGCATTGGGCATTCGGAAATGGGGCACCAAAGAATAAATCGTCATAGAGATGATCTTACTTTTGAAGGAATCTGTCCCTTCCATGGTGATTGTCTTGAAGGAGTTGCGGCGGGTCCGAGTCTTGAAGCTAGAACAGGAATACTTGGGGAAAAAATTTCTTCAGATGATCCTATCTGGGATATCTTAAGCTATTATATTGCTCAAGCGGCTATTAATGCAACATTGACATTAGCTCCCGAGTGTATAATTTTGGGAGGTGGTGTAATGGAAAAACCAAATATGATATCACTTATACAAAAACAATTCATTTCTATGCTTAATAATTATATTGATCTGCCTTGTTCTGTAGAAAAGTATATTCGCTTATCAACTGTCAAAGAAAATGGTTCAGCAACGTTAGGAAATTTCTATTTAGCATATTCTTTATTTACAAAAGAATAATAATATAAAATCTATATATTTCTAGCATGTAGTTCAACAAAATATAATGGTAATTGTAAATATTAAGGCAATATTACAACTATAAAAAAGTTTCATTTCTTTGTTATCTTTTAACTTTTTGCAACATAATCGAAAGTTCTTTTAGTGATGCTAAATACCTAATAATTTAAGTATGAGAAAAGTAAATTTCTAGGTCTTACTTTGGAAGGCAGTATTTCACAAATTATGTATTATCTTATTTAGAATAAGAAAAGTTGAAATGCCCAAAATTATTTCAAATATGGGAATATTATTGGATGCCTGTGTAGCAATGCATTATAGAAACTAAAATAAAATTTAGTGGGTAAATAGTGGGTAAAATTTAAAATATATAAATCAACTAGACATTATTGAAAACAATAGAAAACTTATAAAATAAAGAGCCACTAAACTTTAGTGACTTTTTATTTTATGTGTTTTAATATTAAGCAAACGCGTTGAGCGTTTATTTCAAATATGGGAATATTCATGACTGCCTTTGTAACAGTGTATTATAAAAATTAAAATAAAATTTACCGAATAAATCGATACTAGAAAAACTCTTAATAATTTTATATTTACTTAAAAAACAAGTGTAAAATTATAAAAATACAAAATAGTTATAAAAAAAGATATATATTGTAAGGAGAAGAGGGGATTATTTAGGTCGCTCTCAAAGTTAAATTCAGGTTCTATAAGCCTTTATAAACCTGTTTCATAGAAAACCTCTTAAATTGAAAAATAAAATGGGACAAATTTTGGGCAATTATAGTATAAAATCATAGCTACGATTTAATCTCATTGAATTTTTGAGTTTATAAAGTTAAGGAACTAAGTATATTATTTTAGAAGATTTCAACAAAAAATAAACTAAAGAGTCATTAAGAATTGAACTAATGACTTTTTATTTTGTTAAGCTATATGTTTTTCTCTTTGTAAACTAATAATCAGTATTGAGCTTAACAAGGTGCTATACTTAATTTTATGAGATCACAGTCTCTGTTGTAGAATAGAAACCAAAATTGGTTTCTATTTTTGATTACTATTGTAATTTGGAATTAAAGTGATATACTTAGCTCATGGGTGGTTTAGCGAAAGCACCACACCTTCATCATTAGCTGCTCAATTGTGA
>NZ_JAALEQ010000059.1:0-313 GCF_011800585.1 Lactococcus sp. EKM203L | reverse complement strand
GGAGTTTTGGCAACTGGAAAGAAAATAATACTCATTATCCTTGATCTCCTTTTACTTACGCTTGTTCTACCAATGACTTGGGATTATTACAATTTCATGGAGTATGATTGGAGGACAACGACCTCTAGTAACATTCCGTTCATAGGAAAATATATGACAGACTATTTGTTTTGGGGGAACATCGTTTTAACAGTCATATTAATTCTCGCCTTGATTGTAATTCTTTTTTATCCTCGAACCTATATGGATGTACAACTCACTTCAAATAATGGAGATTTAACTTTAAAAAAGTCTGCCATTGAAGGTTTTGTAG
>NZ_JAALEQ010000058.1:0-319 GCF_011800585.1 Lactococcus sp. EKM203L | reverse complement strand
AAAAATAATCAGACAAAAGAATGGATGTCTGATTATCAAAAGCAATTAGAAAATTTGGAAGATAAAATTCAAAAAGTGGTTCATTATATTTCGGAGGGCTAGAAAAATGACAGTGATTTATATGCCGAAACAATCGAAAGGAACGGAACAGTTCATAACTTAACAGTTGTGAGCTCTTTTTTGAATGCTGATGAATAGTGAGGTTAGAGCAGGTCATAAATAAGGGTCATATTTAAAAGCTAAAATTGTACGTTTTAGTCAATTACATACAAGCCTATTTAAGGGCTTTTTCTATATTATTACTAACTCACGTTTAAAA
>NZ_JAALEQ010000057.1:0-320 GCF_011800585.1 Lactococcus sp. EKM203L | reverse complement strand
TTTCTTCGGTCACGATCAGTTATTTCATCAGAAGTCTTAGACTTTGAACCGCCATAAGGTTTCCAACCGGGATATTTTTCCATCATCGCTTTTTCATTTACGACTGCGATTTTGACTGCGTTATTTTTTGGAGAATTAGCCATACCATTTTTTACCCATCCAGCGACTGAATGAGGTGAAACAAGAAGCATTTTCGAAAGCTCTTTTTTTGTACCAGTTCCCGTTTTTATCCCATTGAAATAAACATCATAAATTTTTTCTAACCTTGCCATCTCCTGCCTCTTTCAATCCACTTAGTTTATTTTTCCATTGCTCATGAA
>NZ_JAALEQ010000056.1:0-328 GCF_011800585.1 Lactococcus sp. EKM203L | reverse complement strand
CTTTAAAATGATTCATCGTCATTCCTCCTGCTATCTTTTTCTATTATTCTACCTTATTTGATAGTAGATTTAAAACTTTGCAACAGAACCATGATATTAAATCGATGGATCTTTTTTAGTTTTTGATGTAAGAAAATTATGAACTTCTTCCATACGGAACACATTTAACAATACTTTATAGGGACTATTTATATAATGACCCCTCAAAAAGACTATTAAAACAGCCCCCATTATCTATCGGTTAGATAATCGGGGCTGTTTTTTTGTTAAGTGATATAATAAACCATAAAAGAAGTTTAGAAATACGGTCCTGGTCATCAATAAATAA
>NZ_JAALEQ010000055.1:0-357 GCF_011800585.1 Lactococcus sp. EKM203L | reverse complement strand
TAGAACTCTCAAAACAAGGAACCAATTTAAATCAAATCGCCAAGAAACTCAATCAATTCGATCGGATGGACAACCAAGATAAAGAGCTGATCGAGGCTTTACGCTATACATACGGAGTACTCGCTCAAGCTCAAAAGGGGTATCAAGAGTTATGGCAACAATTGCAAAAATAAGCAATGGCGCAAGTGCAGCGAGCGCCCTTAATTATGCTTTAGGTCAAGACAGACCCATGCATGAAAAAACTGAACAGTGGCTACAAGACCATCAATTGGAACGTCCTGTGGAGCTGACAAATTGTCGGGCAGTTGCCGTGGGTGGAACCAACGGGATTGATCCCTTTATCGCCAAAGAACAATT
>NZ_JAALEQ010000054.1:0-358 GCF_011800585.1 Lactococcus sp. EKM203L | reverse complement strand
GGTGGTTTAGCGAAAGCACCACACCTTCATCATTAGCTGCTCAATTGTGAGTAGCTTTTTTAAAATAATGTGTAGTGGTAAAGAATTAAGTTGCTAATAAGAGTGAGGAATGTCTAACGAATAAGAATAAAGAGAAAAAAGCGATTATAAGCTTACTATTTTTTGGGTTTGTAGTAAGTATATTAGTTATATACCTAGTAATAAGTTTTCTGATGTGAGAAAAATTTTGAGTTCTGTTCACAAGAACATTTTTTAGTTAAATAATTATCGAAGTTTAAGGCTTAAATTGACTTTAACTGATATTAGTGTTATACTTGCGAAGCGGGATGGAGCAGTTAGGTAGCTCGTCGGGCTCATA
>NZ_JAALEQ010000053.1:0-369 GCF_011800585.1 Lactococcus sp. EKM203L | reverse complement strand
GATCATGATCTTTTGTTGGTTTCTTTTCGGACTGTACGTCTCTATTCGCTTGTTTTTCTAGGCTTTTCTGTTGTTCTCGCTCGTAATTTTTCATGTCCTTTGAAAAGCGACGTTCAAAATCATCGAGGATTTTATCTTTTGTTTGCTTTAATTTTCTTGTAACGCGTTGAGTAAGTTCTGGTACTCGTCCTGCAAACTGTTTGATTGTGTCAATAAATCGATTAATTTTTGATTCTCGCTTGAGAGCTTCTGATTTTCTTGGTTCAATTGCTTGTTCAAGGCTAACAATTGTTGATTCTCTTTGTTGAGTGTCTCGCTCAAGCGGAGTAATCGCTGGTTCTCGTTGTTCAACAGCTCTAAATTCGTTTT
>NZ_JAALEQ010000052.1:0-384 GCF_011800585.1 Lactococcus sp. EKM203L | reverse complement strand
CATTCTGTGTAATACTATCCCCCATACAGCAAATAGAGGTTACTTCTCGAGGTGTAGTTGTCTTCCATGGAGACTGACTATTACTTTTCATATCCATGTATCTGAAATATTGGACTTGTGCATCATATCCACTGTACATCGTTTGGATTACCCATCGATAAGGGTCATATTTTCCACCAAACGGTTTTACCACTAAATACCCTGACCCATCTGCCGCTGGGAATTGTGACGGTCTGTTATACGCATCGGTTACAACGTAATTACCTTCTTTAAAAATATTATTTAAGTTATAGTTTTTATCTAACGTATCAAACGCGGTCAAAGGTGTTTCAGACATTTCCGCATGGTTCATTGCTCCAAAATTACCAAATGCTTTCCATGAAG
>NZ_JAALEQ010000051.1:0-388 GCF_011800585.1 Lactococcus sp. EKM203L | reverse complement strand
CTAAATTCGTTTTGTCTTGCTCGGTTTTCCAACTCATGTAAAATGGTCTCCCTTCCAAAATCAGAACCCAATCGGGTCTCTCGTGCTCGTCTTTGCTTGTTATTGGCGTCTAAAAAGGCGTATGAGAACGTTTGGCCTCTTTCTGATAGAATTACACCATTATCGGATAAACGCTCTTTAAACGTCTCATATGAGCTCACAGAGACATCTTGAAGCGATTTATTGATTCTTTCTCTCAAATCATCCATGTAAGAATACTCATTTTTGGCGATTAGTTCTTTTTCTGTCTCTGTTTGGCGCTCTTTTGGTGGCTCTAAAATGTGCCAGTTTTCTCGAGAAGCGAGTCGATCATTCATTTCTCGTGCTCGTTGAACGCTTTCTCCTTTTT
>NZ_JAALEQ010000050.1:0-390 GCF_011800585.1 Lactococcus sp. EKM203L | reverse complement strand
GTGGGTGGAACCAACGGGATTGATCCCTTTATCGCCAAAGAACAATTTGATGTCATTCGACAACTTCATAACCAAACCAAAGAATCCAATCAGGTCTTGCGTATTACCCAATCTTTCGCCTTAGATGAACTGAATCCGAAAGTACAAAAGGACTGGCAAAAAGCCAACGATTTAGGCGTTGAGTTAGCAGAAAATCTCTATCCTAACCATCAAAGTGCTGTGTATACGCATTTAGACGGAAAAAATCACGTCTTACACAACCACATCATTGTCAATAAGGTCAATTTAGAAACAGGAAAGAAATTAAGAGAAAAAAAAGGAGAAAGCGTTCAACGAGCACGAGAAATGAATGATCGACTCGCTTCTCGAGAAAACTGGCACATTTTAGAG
>NZ_JAALEQ010000005.1:0-157402 GCF_011800585.1 Lactococcus sp. EKM203L | reverse complement strand
CTTACAAATTGTCAGTGGTATTTTTGATGAATATACAGCGTTAGGGGGCAATCATTATGCTCACGAAATTTACGAAAGGTATAAGGAAGGAAAAGAAAATGATTTCAAATGACAAAGTTTATAACATTATCAAATGGGCTGTTTTGACAGCATTGCCAGCACTCAGTGTTTTTATCGGTGTAATTGGTAAAGCCTACGGTTGGGGTGGAACTGATTTAGCTATTATTACATTGAATGCATTCACAGTATTCTTGGGAACATTAGCTGGAGTAAGTGCTGTTAAATATAATAGCCAGTCGAATGATACAGAGGAAAACAAATGAAAAAAGTAATTAAAAAAGCTGCCATCGGAATGGTAGCTTTCTTTGTTGTTGCAGCAAGTGGACCAGTATTTGCGGCAGTTGGTGACCAAGGAGTCGACTGGTCGGTGTATCAAGGCACATACGGCAAGTTTGGCTATGGGCATGATAAGTTTGCATTTAGTCAAATCGGCGGAACTTATGGCGGTTCATTCGTTGACCAAGCGACTTATTCAACACAAGTTGCATCTGCCATTGCCCAAGGAAAACGAGCGCACACTTATATTTGGTATCAAGTCGGAGGTTCTCAAGAAGTAGCGAAAGCGGCACTTGACCGTTATTTGCCCAAAATTCAAACGCCTAAGAACTCCATTGTAGCATTGGATTATGAAAGTGGAGCAAGTGGAGATAAACAAGCGAATACTGATGCGATTCTTTATGGAATGCGACGTGTAAAAGCGGCTGGATATACGCCAATGTACTATTCGTACAAGCCATACACTTTGGAAAATGTCAATTATAAGAAAATCCTCAAAGAGTTTCCTAACTCACTATGGATTGCGGCATATCCAAATTATGAAGTAACCCCAGTTCCAAACTATAGTTTTTTCCCAAGTATGGACGGAATTTCAGTATTCCAGTTCACATCAACTTATGTTGCTGGCGGACTTGATGGGAATGTTGACTTAACGGGAATCACAGACAATGGCTATGGAGAACAAAAAGGGCAAGAAGTTAAACCCGATACTATTACACCGGCTATTGGCAGTGGTAAAGAAGCCAATGAAGTTAAAGGCAATGATGTAGAAGTTGGAATGACGGTTAAAGTAAACTTTAGTGCTACGAATTATGCCACAGGAGAAACAATTCCTCAATGGGTAAAAGGTAAACCACATAAAATCATCCAGAAGAACGGTGATACAGTCTTGCTTGATGGTATTATGAGCTGGTTATCTGTTCATAATGTTGAAACTATTGATGCATCAACTAGCCAACCCGCAACAACCTCAAAAAGTTACATTGTAAAACAAGGTGATACACTTAGTGGAATTGCTTCAAATTGGGGAACAAACTGGCAAGAATTAGCACGTCAGAACAGTTTATCTAATCCGAACATGATTTATGCAGGTCAGGTTATTCGCTTCACAGGCGGTCAATCTGGGGCTACAGCACGAACTTACACCGTACATTCTGGTGATAATCTTTCATTAATTGCAAGTCGTTTAGGAACAACTGTTCAACTTCTTGTTTCAATGAATGGTATTTCAAACCCTAATTTGATTTACGCTGGTCAAACTCTAAATTATTAAAATTAACCCTGACTTCGGTCAGGGCTTTTTTTATTTTCAGAATTAAACCAAATCGTCCGTGAATTGTCCGTAAAACCACAATATACGTTGGTACATAGCGATTTAATCGTCCATAGATTCGCACATCTTTATTTTCCGAATTAAATCCAGCTGTTTCACTTTAAGCAACATCTTCATTATTCTTGACCTCACGGACATTTGGTATTATGCGGTTTTCAAGAGAGGGAAAGGGCCTCAGAAAAATGATCTTGTTTAAGCTTTTTTAGTATGCCGATTGTGAATTTCGGCTTTACCTGGCACTACAACGGTATTGCTGGGAACATTAAAATTTACAAAAGTATTTGGTGCAATGACCACATTGTCTCCAATACTTATCCCGCCGGTTATGGTAGAATTTGCACCTATACGCACGTTATTTCCGACTATGGGACATTTCCCTTTTTCAACACCTATTGTAACTCCTTTTGTTAAAATTACTCCCTTACCTATTACTGCATCAGGGTTTATTGTAATATTAAATGGGTGGCCAATTTGAAGACCGGCTCCGCAATTGTCTGATTTCATTTCTAGCCCAAACTTTCTTCCGTAGAGCCTTTGCAAAATGTAAAATAATTTATTTTTTTCGCCAAGTCTAAAGAGCAATAGAAAACGGACTATAGGTCTAGTAAAAAAATCTTTTAAATGTATTTCAGAGTGTCCAGTGGTATTTTTGTAATCCAACAAAAACTTTTCTTTTAAAACCCGCATATAACTTCTTTCATCTATTATTTTTAATAATTATATTTTAGTATAAAATTTTAAAAAAGTAAAAAAAATAGGAATCAGACAATTTATATTTTTAAGAAAATAATAAAAAAAACTGTTTATCCAAGATATATACCCTCTTGCCCGACATGAAACTACTATTAGATTACTGGTGGGCTTGGCTGATTATTGTTGTCGGTCTGATTATCTTGGCTGAATTAAATAGTAGAAAATAAAAATAACCCTGACTTCGGTCAGGGCTTTTTTATGTCATAATTTTAAAACTAAAAACTATGTATTTAGTAAAGTCTATTAAAGCAGAATGGAATCAATAAAATGAAAAAATTACTTCACTTTTTGGTTGTGTTACTTGGAATATTTGTAGCTTTTATACTGGCTCGATTATTCATAGAGATTTATACGATTGTTGGTGATGTTTATTTACAAGTTGATAATAAAACAATCACTCTTTATAAAGTTTTAGCCGAGATTGATTATTTATCAGTTGGGATTACTTTTGCGATGGTTTTTGCTTACATGATTTTATTAGACTTAATTGTTGTTGTCGTCGTAAGGT
Organism: Lactococcus sp. EKM203L; assembly: GCF_011800585.1. Taxonomy (NCBI): domain Bacteria; kingdom Bacillati; phylum Bacillota; class Bacilli; order Lactobacillales; family Streptococcaceae; genus Lactococcus; species Lactococcus sp. EKM203L. The sequence continues at coordinate 154,472 of NZ_JAALEQ010000005.1, read as the reverse complement.
CATGGTTTAAAATTCAAAATAAAAGTCAAAAACAAAGTCAAAAAGTGTGGAAGAATAAATTTACTAAATTTTGGTTTCGCTATCGGTCAATACATATTACTTTTATCTTACTCTCAATCTTTACTAGCCTTTCACTGACGGCACCTGCAATGGTCATGAATAGTTTTACTGCGATTGTTTCTATTTCAGTATTGGTGATTAATCTCAGCAAAAAAATCGGCTAAAAATGGCCGATTTTTTTATTTTATTGGATTTTTTGCAGGAGTTCCGGCTTTGCGTGGGTATTTTTTAGGGGTTTCTTTTTTCTTTTCAATCAGAGCAATGTGACGCTCATCACCGTTAGGCAATTCATAAGCGACTTCTTTGATAAATTTTCCGCCAAGTGTAGCAATTGCCTTTTTAGCGTCATTCAATTCTTCTTCAAATTGAGCTGCTTTTAATGACAATAAAATACCATTTTTCTTGAGAAAGGGAATCGTAAATTCAGTCAAAACAGAAAGTCTAGCAACCGCACGGGCAGTAACAAAATCAAAAGTTCCACGATAATTAGCATCCTGACCAAAATCTTCAGCTCGTCCGTGAAGTAAAGTCACATTTTCGAGGCCTAATTCCTCTGTCAGTAAACTTAAAAAATTAATTCGCTTATTGAGAGAATCAATGATAGTCACTTTTAATTCAGGGAAAATAATTTTCATTGGTAAGCTAGGAAAACCAGCTCCAGCACCAATATCTAAAATGCTGACAGGTTGGTCAGTAATCAATCCATATAAAATTGGTGCAATAGAATCATAAAAATGTTTTAAATAGACTTCATTTTTTTCAGTAATTGCTGTCAGGTTAATTTTTTCATTCCATTCAACCAAAAGTTCAAAATAGCGTTCAAACTGTTTGATTTGTTTATCAGAGAGTTGAATATCAAATTCTGTCAGTGCTGACAAAAATTCATCAGGGGTCATAAAGTTCGCTCCAAAAGTTTTCTAGTAATTTCAGCAATTAGCTCACGATTTTTACCTTTTGGTAATTTATCAATTAAATTTAATGCTGAAAGAGTATAAGATTTTGCAAGTGCTTTGGTTTTTTCAAGGGCATCAGAAGTTTTGATAAAATCATAAACTTCTTCAAATTTTTCATTTTTAATTAATTCAGAAACAAGAGCATTGTTTTCCTGTAAAGCAAAGAGAACAGGAGCAGAATAAATGCCTTGTTTAATATCTTCAAGTACTGGTTTGCCAAGTGTTTGAGCAGTCGATGCATAATCTAAATAATCATCCATAATTTGGAAAGAAATCCCAATATTCATTCCAATTTTATAAGCTCGTTTGGTCAATGTATTATTTTTAGAAATTAAAGGAGCAACAGAAGCAGAAAGTGCAAAAAGTTCTCCCGTTTTTCCTGAAATATTTTCAATATAATCATCTAAAGTTTGTTGAAGATTAAAATGATGATTAAGTTGACCAAGCTCACCACCTAATAAACGCTCAATTGAACCAATATTTTTGGTTAAATTTGATAATTCTAATGAGTGTTCAGACATTAGACGAAAGACAGCAATAAATAAATAGTCCCCAGCATAGACGGCAATTTCTGGTCCGTATTTTGCTGACAAAGTAGCTACGCCACGCCGTGTGTCTGCGTGGTCAATGACATCATCGTGAACCAAAGTCGCTGTATGCATCATTTCGACAGAAGCCGCAAGTGCCAATCTTTCATTTTCAGAAAGATCAGTAAATCTTGAAAATAAAAGTAAATAAGCTGGACGCAACATTTTTCCGCCCGCATCAAATATATCAAAAATAGCCGATTTAACATCTGAATTTTTGATGGTAACGTGGCTTTTCATTAATTGTTGAACTTGAACCAATTCTTTTTCAAGCTCTGGATAGTCTTTCCAAAAGTTATTTTTTAAGTCCATTGTTTACTTTCTTTAATAAATAGTTCTTGAATAGGTTTAACACGTGTAATTAATTGATTCCCAGCAATGCCAATTGCAAAACCAGCAAGTATTCCAAAAAAGGCAAGCCAAGGCAAATAAAGCATAACAGAAGTTGTTTTAGCTAAAAGAGAAGCCATTGCTAATTGGCCAAAATTATGAAAAAATCCACCAACTGTCGAAATTCCAATCATTGAAACCAGTTTTGGTCCAAATTGCTTCATCAAATACATGGCTAACAGAGATAAGATTCCGCCTGCAAAAGAGTATAGAAAAACGGAAAAACCAGTAAAAAGTGCTGTAATTAATAGACGAAGAATTTGCATGACCCAAACTTGTCGCCATCTTAAAGTGAAAACTGCAATAATCATCACCAAATTGGCAAGGCCCACTTTAGCTCCAGGTGCAAAAGCAAAAAAAGGAGGTAAAGAGCTTTCAATAATTCCCATAACTACCGCAGCAGCTGTCAATAGAGAAACATAAACGTATTCTTTAATATTCATACTTTATAATCTACCTGTTCATCCTTTTGACCACTCATAACTTCAATCACTAAATTATGAGGTAAACAGACGATAGTTTCCCCAGTCTTAGAAATATAGCCCCTTTGGACGTCAATTTGGTCTTTACAATTGGCTTCGACAACCGCAATTTCACCATTTTTAACTTGTATTTTATTATAATCGCCATCTTTATCACGGTAGGTCCAAGTTTGATTTTTATTTAAATCAAAAGTTTTAATCACCTTACCACTAATTCTTAGTTCGGCCTGAGCTCCCTTGGAACCAGTAGCGAAGAAGAACAAGGTTGAGAAAGAAGCGATGAACAGTAGAAAAATAATAACAAAATCAAGCGGTTTTGTCTTTATGCTTTTAAAAAAATTAACCGTGTTTTTAAAGAAGTTCATTAAGGTTAATTATAGCAGAATTAATGAAAAAATTCACGAAATCAAAAAGAAAAAGCCTTTCGGCTCTTTCTTATTTTTTAGTGATATTTTTTGAGTCATCTTTAGAAAGTTCTTTTGCTTTTTCAATGATGTAGTTTTTCAAATTCGCCCCGATTTGTGGGTGTTCTAAACCATATTCAATTGTTGTTTCAACAAAACCAAGTTTATCACCAACATCATAACGTTTTCCAGTAAATTCATGAGCAAAAACGCGTTGTGTTTTATTCAAACGTTCGATAGCATCAGTCAATTGGATTTCATTTCCAGCACCGGGAACTTGTGTTTCTAAAACATCAAAAATTTCAGGAGTTAAGAGGTAACGACCGATAATTGCAAGGTCAGAAGGAGCTTCATCAACATTTGGTTTTTCGACAAAACGTTCAACATTGTAAAGGCCTTTAGAAACTTCACCGTTAGGGTCAATGACACCATATTTATCAACATCATCATGAGGAACTTTCATAACCGCGATTGTTGAAGCGTGAGTTTTTTCATAATCATTAATTAGGTCTTTAGTTAAAGGAGTTTCATTCCCAGTAATATTCATCAAGTCATCGCCAAGCATGACTACAAAAGGCTCATTTCCAACAAAAGCTTTAGCTTGAAGAACGGCATGTCCCAATCCTTTTGGATGAGATTGACGGATAAAGTGAAGATTAATATCTGTCGTTTCTTCAACAAGTTTAAGTAATTCTGTTTTTCCTTTTTCAAGCAAATTTTGTTCAAGCTCAATGTTTGAGTCAAAATGGTCTTCAATAGGACGTTTTGCTTTACCAGTAACAATCAAAATATCTTCGATTCCTGATTTCAAGGCTTCTTCAACGATAAATTGAATAGTAGGTTTGTCAACGATTGGCAACATTTCTTTGGCAATCGCTTTAGTTGCTGGCAAAAAGCGAGTTCCGAGACCAGCGGCAGGAATAACAGCTTTACGTACTTTTCTGGCTTTAGTTGGAATAGCGTTTTGTTTCATGGATAATAACTCCTTTATAGTTAGATAAATCGTATTTACTTTTTATTTATTATTAATGAATTCATTTTCGGCACGAGTTTCGCGGCGCATGATATCAAGAATTCCAGTTTTTGCATCTAGATTTTCATAGAGAACTTTGTAGATTGTTTCGGTAATTGGCATATCGATATCTAGCTGTTGAGCAAGCTCAAAAGCAGCTTTAGTGGTTGAAACACCTTCAATAACCATTCCCATATTTTTTTCAATATCAGCTAACTTTTCGCCGCGACCAAGAGCATCACCCGCACGCCAGTTTCGTGAGTGAATTGAAGTACCTGTTACAATTAAGTCACCAACACCAGACAAACCGCTATAAGTTAAAGGTTCAGCTCCCATAGCCACACCTAAACGAGTAATTTCGGCAAGACCACGTGTAATAATTGCTGCTTTAGCATTATCACCAAAACCAAGACCGTGAAGAGCACCCGCGCCTACGGCAATAATATTTTTAAGGGCACCGGCTGTTTCAACACCAACAACATCAGTATTAGTATAAAGACGGAAGTAGTCGTTGCTAAAGATTGCTTGAGCGTATTTCGCTTCATCATGGTCTTTAGAAGCTGCAGAAATTAAAGTAATATCACGAACAATTGTTTCTTCAGCATGAGAAGGGCCAGAAACTACCACGATTTCTCCTCGCAATTGAGCGGGGATTTCTTCTTCAAGAATAGTAGAAATTCGCTCATGTGTCCCTTGTTCAAGCCCTTTAGAAGCGTGAAGGATGTGTACTTTGTGTTTGAGGACTTCGGCTACTTGTTTTGCGACCAAACGTGTTACTTTTGTTGGTACAACAAATAAAATGGCATCAACATCTTCTAAAGCTAAATCTAAACGATCAAATGCTTTTATTTTTTCATCCAAAACAACATCTTTAAAATAGCGTGTATTTGTATGCTTTTCATTAATTTCAGCCATCTGTTCTGGGTTATTTCCCCAGATACGAACTTCATGACCATTATCATTAAGAACTTGTGAAAGTGCAGTTCCCCACGAACCTGGGCCTAAAACTGCAATTTTTTGTGGATTCATAGAAATGATCCTTTCTTTCGTTTTGGTTTCCTTTACATTTTAACATAAGCAAGAATAAAAATCAGCCCTAAGTATGATTTAGGGTTCAAATATTATGATAAAATAGAGATATATCCGAAAGGTTATTCTTAAAAATGAAATTTAAAAATTAGAAACTTGTGAGAACAGGACGCAAGCGGGAGGAAAAAAATATGCCAGTCAGTTTATTTATGAATCATCAGGACATGATGTTCGGTTATGGTCATCTAGGAATCGTGAATGTGATTTTTGGATTAGTTCTCTTTTTCTTAATTATAAAAATGATTATCGGAATTAGTTTTATGCGAAAAAACCCCGATGAAAGAGAAGAAGGATATAAGGATAAAGGAATGAGCAAAAAAGAAAATATTGAACGTTACCACGAAGCAGGACTCTCAGATACGGATATTAAAATTTTCCGTGAAAACTTGTCAGAAGCAAAAGAAAATATCAAAACTTGGGAAAAATTACTGAAAAAAGAAGATGATTTACAAGTTGTTGAATCAGTGACAGGTGGTTTAGAAGCCAGCAAACAAACGTTTAAATATATTGTTCAAAATCCACAAGAACTCACAAAACAAAATGAGTTTCTATATAAAGACTTGCCAAACATGGTCAAATTGTCAGAGAAATTTATTGAGATGAAGAAACAGTCAGTAAGAACAGAAGAAATCAATCGTGATTTAGATGAAACCTTACTTTTGATAAAAACACTCTCACATTCAATTTCTAAAAACTACCATGAAATTTTGATGGACGATGTCAATGTCATCAAACATCAAGTTGATTTTGACAAATAATTTTACTGACAGACATTTTAAAAATTCTTGTCAGTAAAACTGATGATTCTGTCAGTAAAAAAACAAATATTCCTGTCAATTTTGGCAGGAATCATTTATAATTAAAAGTAAAGAAATATAAGTATAGCAAAGGAAATTAAAGATATGGATAATCCAATTTTAGATGATTTGATGACCAATGATAAAGTCATTAAAGAGGCAGAGCAATTAGATGAACAACAAAAGTCAGAAATTGTAAAAATGCACGAAAAAGCCTCTTTAGCAGCAGTAGAAGTTCTTTCTACGGAAGAATTAGAAAAAGCAAAAGAATTATCAAAACAGTTGGATGAATCAAGTGCTCAATCTGTCATTAACTATGGAGCAAGCGCCCAAGATAAGATTTCGGCTTTTTCTCAAAGTGTCTTAAATAAAGTTCAGGCACAAGATTTGGGTGAAGTTGGTTCTTCACTGACAGATTTGATGTTTAACTTACAACAAGCTAATCCAAACGAATTGGTGGCTGAAAATAAAGGGATTTTTACCAAAATGTTTGGTAAAGTTAAACGTTCAATTTTTGAAGTGACGCAAAAATACCAAAAAATTGGGGCAGGTATTGATAAAATTTCTGCAAAATTGAACAATGAGCAACAAGGACTTTTGCAAGATAATGAAATGCTCGATAAACTTTACGATGAAAACTTGAATTATTTCAAGGCTTTGAATGTTTATATTGCAGGTGCTGAATTAAAAGTCCAAGAATTAGATACAGAAATTATTCCGCAAGCTCGAAAAGAAGCTCAAGATTCGACTGACAATGCCTTGATTGTTCAAAAAGTGAATGATTTAGAATCATATAAAAATCGCTTAGAAAAACGAGCTCATGACTTGCGTCTTGCTCGTCAGTTGACAATTCAACAAGCCCCACAAATTCGTCTCATTCAAAATACCAATCAAGAATTAGCTGAGAAAATCCAAACTTCAATTAACACTGCCATTCCACTATGGAAAAATCAGGTTGCGATTGCTTTGACCCTCTTAAAACAAAAAGATGCTTTGACAAGTCAACGTATTGTTTCAGAAACAACCAACGATTTGTTGCGTAAAAATTCAGAAATGCTTAAAGCATCAACAATTGAGGCTGCAACTGAAAATGAACGTGGTTTAGTAGATATTGAAACATTAAAATTAACTCAACAAAACTTAGTTGATACTATTCAAGAAACCATGAGAATTCAGGCCGAAGGACGTCAAAAACGTCAACAAGGTGAGGTTGAACTTTCTAAAATGGAAGAAGAAATTAAAGAAAAATTGTTACAATTATCAAATAATAAACAATTAAATTAAATTTTAAAATTACTGACAGAAATTGAGCGCTATTTTCATCTGCTAAAGCATGATTTGTATAGGCTCAGGCAAAATCTGTCAGTAATTTTTTATAGCGATAATTGGTATATACTGTTTATTGACAAAAAAGATAAAGGGTGCTAAAATTAAAGAAAAAGAAGAGGAGATATTTATGACTTACTATATTAAAGCAGATCAATTTTTCTACGCTTATGAAACAAAAAAAGGTGGTTTCTTAGAAATTACTGATGGAAAATTTGGAGAGTGGACTGAAGAAGCACCAGCAGGAGCTGACATTTTAGATTATTCAGGTCAATCAATTGCCCCAGGTCTTGTTGAAACACATATCCATGGTTTTGGTGGAGCGGATGCCCAAGATGCTGAAGTTGAAGGAATTATGGGAACAATGTCAGAAGGCTTGTTGTCAGCAGGGGTCACTTCATTTTTACCAAGTCCTTTGACCGATGATCATGAAGGATTGAAAGCAGTTTGTACGGTTGTAGGAGAACATTACCAAGAAGCTCGCGGAGCCAAAGTTCGTGGTATTTTCTTTGAAGGTCCATTCTTTACAGAAGAAAAGAAAGGGGCTCAAAACCCTAAATACATGCGCGATGCCAAAATGTGGGAACTTGAAGATTGGCAAGAAGCTGCACATGGAATGCTCAAAAAAATCGGTCTTGCCCCAGAACGTGATGGTTCAGAAGACTTCATCCGTAAAGCAACTGAATCAGGTGTTGTTATTGCATTGGGACATTCAAATGCGACTTATAAACAAGCAGTTGCTGGGGTACAAGCTGGAGCATCTGTTTGGGTTCACACCTTTAACGGAATGTCTGGAATGACTCACCAAGAACCAGGAATGGTTGGAGCAATTTTAAATACGCCAAACACTTATGCTGAGTTAATTTGTGATGGTCACCATGTTCGTCCAGAAGCAGCTGAAATTGTAATGAAAATGAAAGGTGCTGACCATGTTGTTTTGATTACAGACTCAATGCGTGCCGCAGGACTTCCTGACGGACCTTATATGCTTGGCGAATACGAAGTAGAAGTTCGTGACGGAGCCGCATGGCTTCCAACAGGACGCCCTGCTGCTTCAATTTTAACACTCAAAACAGCTGTTAAAAATGTCATTGACTGGGGGATTGCCACACCAGCAGAAGCAATTATGATGGCTTCATTGACACCAGCAAAATCTGTAAACATTGATGATGTTTGTGGTCAAATAAAACCAGGTTTGTCAGCTGATTTTATCGTTTTAGACAATGATTTTGATTTAGTTGCAACTTATCTTGATGGTGAAAAACGCTATGAAGCGTAATATAAAAAATGAATTTAGCAAGGAATTCATTTTTTTATGAAAATATTTCATTTTTCAAGTTGAATAATCAGAAAAATAAACAAAAAGGTAAAAGATTATTTACTTTTTTGTTAAAATATAAAAGAATAGAATGGCTATTATTATGTCATATTATAGAAGAATTAAGAGCAAATGAAGTCTATAAATTTTATTTGAAAATGCTAGAAAACCCTTGCAAAATAAGGCTTAGAAAAAAAGAAACAATGAAAACGTTTCATACAGTTTGTAAAGAGATTTTTTTATAAATACGTGATATAATGAACTAGACAACAAATGAACATGGTAAAAATATTAATAACGTTTACGTATTTTTGCTATGTATCTCAATTTCGGAGGACAGATTTAAATGAAACGCATTGCAGTTTTGACTTCTGGTGGTGATGCCCCAGGAATGAATGCGGCTATTCGTGCAGTTGTTCGCAAAGCAATTTCTGAAGGTATCGAAGTTTACGGTATCAATCACGGATATGCGGGCATGGTTGCGGGAGATATTTTCCCGCTTACGTCAGCTTCAGTTGGTGATAAAATCGGTCGTGGTGGTACATTCTTGTATTCAGCACGCTACCCAGAATTTGCTCAAGTAGAAGGACAACTTGCTGGGATTGAGCAACTTAAAAAATTCGGTATCGAAGGTGTCGTTGTAATCGGTGGTGATGGTTCTTATCATGGAGCTATGCGTCTTACAGAACATGGTTTCCCAGCTGTTGGACTTCCAGGAACAATCGATAACGATATCGTAGGAACTGATTTTACAATTGGATTTGATACAGCTGTTTCAACAGTTGTAGATGCCTTGGATAAAATCCGTGATACTTCATCATCACATAACCGTACTTTCGTTGTAGAAGTAATGGGACGTAATGCTGGAGATATCGCTTTGAATGCTGGTATCGCTGCTGGTGCAGATGATATTTGTATTCCAGAAAAAGAATTTAAGTTTGAAAACGTAGTTAACAACATTAACAAAGGCTACGAAAAAGGTAAAAATCACCACATCATCGTTCTTGCTGAAGGTGTAATGACTGGTGAAGAATTTGCTACAAAACTTAAAGAAGCTGGTTATAAAGGAGACCTTCGCGTTTCTGTCCTTGGACACATCCAACGTGGTGGTTCACCAACAGCTCGTGACCGTGTTCTTGCTTCCCGTATGGGTGCTCGTGCCGTTGAATTGCTTCGTGATGGAATCGGGGGCGTAGCCGTTGGTATCCGTAATGAAGAACTTGTAGAAAGTCCAATTCTCGGAACAGCTGAAGAAGGAGCGCTCTTTAGTTTGACTACTGAAGGTGGAATCAAAGTAAATAACCCGCATAAAGCTGGTCTTGAACTTTACCGTCTTAACTCAGCACTCAACAATCTTAACCTTAACTAAGTTACTGCAAATCTGTTTCTAGTTAAGTGTTAAACGCATAATTAGGGCAGAGATATATAATTAATCATTATAGGAGAAAAACACAAAATGAATAAACGTGTAAAAATCGTCTCAACTCTTGGACCTGCTGTCGAAATTCGTGGTGGCAAAAAATTTGGTGAAAGCGGCTATTGGGGAGAATCTCTTGACGTCGAAGCATCAGCAAAAAACATTGCAGCTTTGATTGAAGAAGGTGCAAATGTCTTCCGTTTTAACTTCTCACACGGTGACCATCCTGAACAAGGTGCTCGTATGGCAACAGTTCACCGAGCTGAAGAAATCGCTGGTCATAAAGTAGGTTTCTTGCTTGATACTAAAGGTCCTGAAATGCGTACAGAACTCTTTGCTGACGGTGCTGATGCAATCAGCGTTGTTACTGGAGATAAATTCCGCGTTGCAACTAAACAAGGTCTTAAATCAACTCCTGAATTGATTGCTTTGAACGTAGCTGGTGGTCTTGATATCTTTGATGATGTTGAAATCGGTCAAACTATTTTGATTGACGATGGTAAACTTGGTTTGTCATTGACTGGTAAAGATGCAGCAACTCGTGAGTTTGAAGTTGAAGCACAAAATGATGGCGTTATTGGTAAACAAAAAGGTGTTAACATTCCTAACACTAAAATTCCTTTCCCAGCTCTTGCTGAACGTGATGATGCGGATATCCGTTTCGGACTTTCACAACCTGGCGGAATCAACTTTATCGCTATCTCATTCGTACGTACTGCAAATGACGTTAAAGAAGTACGTCGTATTTGTGAAGAAACTGGAAATCCACACGTACAACTTTTGGCTAAAATTGAAAACCAACAAGGTATCGAAAACCTTGATGAAATCATCGAAGCAGCTGATGGTATCATGATCGCTCGTGGTGACATGGGTATCGAAGTTCCATTTGAAATGGTTCCAGTTTACCAAAAATTGATCATCAGCAAAGTTAACAAAGCAGGTAAAATCGTTGTTACTGCAACAAACATGCTTGAATCAATGACTTACAACCCACGTGCTACTCGTTCAGAAATTTCAGACGTATTCAACGCTGTTATTGACGGAACTGACGCAACAATGCTTTCAGGTGAATCTGCTAATGGTAAATACCCACGCGAATCAGTTCGTACAATGGCTACTGTTAACAAAAACGCTCAAACAATGTTGAAAGAATACGGACGTCTTCACCCAGAACGTTACGACAAATCAACTGTAACAGAAGTAGTTGCTGCATCAGTTAAAAACGCTGCAGAAGCTATGGATATCAAATTGATTGTTGCTTTGACTGAATCTGGTAACACTGCTCGTTTGATTTCTAAACACCGTCCTAATGCTGACATCTTGGCTATTACATTTGACGAAAAAGTTGAACGTGGATTGATGATTAACTGGGGTGTAATCCCAACGATGACTGAAAAACCTTCATCTACAGATGACATGTTTGAAGTTGCTGAAAAAGTTGCTTTGGCTTCAGGTTTAGTTGAATCTGGTGACAATATCATCATCGTTGCTGGTGTTCCAGTTGGTACTGGTCGTACAAATACAATGCGTATCCGCACTGTTAAATAATTTGTCAATTAAGAATCTTAAAACAATAATGCCTGCCGCTATCGACAGGCCCTATTGTTGAAAAGATTATATTTTATAAAATACTCGTTTATAATTTGAAAGGAATTAAAGAAAATCATGGCTGATAAACAACGTAAAAAAGTTATCCTTGTAGGTGACGGTGCTGTAGGTTCATCATACGCTTTTGCTCTTGTAAACCAAGGGATTGCACAAGAATTAGGAATTGTTGACCTCTTTAAAGAAAAAACTCAAGGAGATGCAGAAGACCTTTCTCATGCCTTGGCATTTACTTCACCTAAAAAGATTTACTCTGCAGACTACTCTGATGCAAGCGACGCTGACCTCGTTGTCTTGACTTCTGGTGCTCCACAAAAACCAGGTGAAACTCGTCTTGACCTTGTTGAAAAAAATCTTCGTATCACTAAAGATGTTGTCACTAGAATTGTTGCTTCAGGTTTCAAAGGAATCTTCCTTGTTGCTGCTAACCCAGTTGATATCTTGACATACGCTACTTGGAAATTCTCAGGTTTCCCTAAAAACCGCGTTGTAGGTTCAGGTACTTCACTTGATACTGCACGTTTCCGTCAAGCATTGGCAGAAAAAGTTGATGTTGACGCTCGTTCAATCCACGCATACATCATGGGTGAACACGGTGACTCAGAATTTGCCGTTTGGTCACACGCTAACGTTGCTGGTGTTAAATTGGAACAATGGTTCCAAGAAAATGACTACCTTAACGAAGCTGAAATCGTTGAATTGTTTGAATCTGTACGTGATGCTGCTTACTCAATCATCGCTAAAAAAGGTGCAACATTCTATGGTGTCGCTGTAGCTCTTGCTCGTATTACTAAAGCAATTCTTGATGATGAACATGCAGTACTTCCTGTATCAGTATTCCAAGATGGACAATATGGCGTAAGCGACTGCTACCTTGGTCAACCAGCTGTAGTTGGTGCTGAAGGTGTTGTTAACCCAATCCACATTCCATTGAATGATGCTGAAATGCAAAAAATGGAAGCTTCTGGTGCTCAATTGAAAGCAATCATTGACGAAGCTTTTGCTAAAGAAGAATTTGCTTCTGCAGTTAAAAACTAAAAATAAAAAGAGTTGGTTGAGATTTCAACTAACTCTTTTTATTTTAAATTAAATTTGTTAAGCTAAAAGTATAATAAAAAAGTCTGTTCATCAACAGACTTTTTTATTTTTGTAAAGTTATTTAGATTTGATGTAGTTAACACCATCAGCCTTAGGCGCAATTGCTTTTCCAAGAAAGAGTGCCAAGACGATAATTGTAAAGACATATGGAGCCATTTGTAGGAATGAAGAAGGGATTTCTTTGATTCCAGGGATTTGACCACCGACAACGGCAAGTGAGGTAAAGAGCCCAAAGAGAAGTGATGATAACATTGCTCCAATAGGATTCCATTTACCAAAAATCATCGCTGCAAGTGAAATGAACCCTTGACCAGCAATTGTTGAAACTGAGAAGTTACCAGAAATTGCTTGAGCATAAATTGCACCACCTACACCACCGAGGACACCTGAGAGAATCACACCAGCCCAACGGTAGGCATAAACGTTGATTCCAAGGGTATCAGCTGCTTGTGGGTTTTCACCAACTGAGCGAAGGCGAAGACCGAAACGTGTTTTAAATAGAACGTACCAAGCGAGAATGGCTACAACAATTGCAAGAAACCCTGGTAGAGAAGTTTGACTAAAGAAGATTTTACCAATGACAGGGATGTTTGATAGTAGTGGAACGTTCCAATAACCGATTTGTTCACTGATATTAATTTGACCTTGTTGATAGAAAACTTGAAGTAGGAAAACTCCGAGTGCTGGAGCCATCAAGTTGAGTACAGTACCAGATACGATATGGTCTGCTCTTAGATTCACTGTAGCCACCGCATGAAGAGAAGAGAAGAGAGCACCAATTAAAGCTCCAAAAAGGATTGAGAGCCATGGAGTCATACTTCCAAACATTCCGGCAGTAGTTAAGTTGAATACAACGGAACTGAAAGCTCCGATAGTCATTATTCCTTCAAGACCGACATTGACGATACCGCCTCGTTCGGAGAAGACACCACCAATACTTGTAAAGATTAGAGGAGTTGAATAGATGAGCATATTAGCGACAATGATTTGTAAAGTATTTACAAGATTCATGCTTTTTCTCCTTTCTTCTTAGCAGCTTCTGATGCTTTGATTTCTTTAGCTTTTGGTAACATGACTTCGATAATGAATTTCACTGCAATGAAGAAAATAATTGAAGCAGTGACGACTTTAACGATTTCTGGTGGGATACCATCATTTGTCATACCAGGAGCACCTGTTTGAAGAACTGAGAAAAGAAGAGCAGCAAAGAGAATACCTATAGGACTATTACCACCAAGAAGTGCAACGGCCATCCCGTTGAATCCGATATCGAGGGACGCTGACTGAGAAACAAAGTTTTGCATGTATCCAAATCCGTAAACAACACCACCAAGACCAGCAAGGGCACCAGCGACAACCATAGATAGGATAAGGGTACGTTTTGCTGAAATACCAGCATATTCTGAAGCATCAGGATTTAAACCAACAGCTTTGATTTCAAATCCTAGAGTTGTTTTTGTAAAGATAATCGCCATAATCACAAGGGCAATCAATGCAATGATTAATCCAATATTTAAGGTTGAATTATCAGTTAATGATGACATCCAATTTGTTCTGAAAGAAGCATTGGCACCAATTAGTTTTGTCTGGTCAGTAGTATTATCCATCAGGATACTTTTTTGGAACATGCTATGAATCATAAATGTTGAGAAGAACAACATGATATAGTTTAGCATGATTGTGGTGATAACTTCTGATGTTCCAAGGAGAGCACGAAGAATACCTGGTATGAATCCCATAAATGCACCGAAGAACATTCCAATGATTACAACTAAAGGAATCATCAATAAACGTGGGATATCTGGGAAACTCAAAGCAAACCACATCGAGCTAATCCAACCAGCAAGTGCTTGACCAGACATCCCGATATTGAAGAGACCTACTTTCATTGCAACTGCAAAAGATAAAGCGGTCAAAATTAGTGGGCCCATTGTTTGTAAGGTTTCACCGATTGCTCTTGCATTTCCTAAAGCAGAAATGAAGAGGTCTTCATAACCCCAAATTGGGTTGTAGCCAAAGGCTAGCATGATAATTGCTCCCAATAAGAAACCAAAAACAATGGCTACCAGAGGAACAAGGACTTTTTTTGTTTTACTATTCATTTATGTTTCCTCCAACCATTAAAATACCGAGCTCTTGTTTTGTGGTTGTTTCAGGGCTTACAATTCCCTGAATTTGACCATCGTGAATAACAGCGATTCGGTCGGAAACATTTAGAATTTCGTCAAGTTCAAAAGAAATAACAAGAACTGCTTTTCCTTCATCACGAGCTTGGATTAAACGTTTATGAATATATTCAATCGCACCAACATCGAGTCCACGAGTGGGTTGTGATACGATTAGGAGGTCAGGATTTCGGTCGATTTCACGGGCGATAATTGCTTTTTGCTGATTACCACCAGAAAGAGAGGCAGCAGAAACCCATTCACCAGCACCACGAACGTCAAATTCTTCCATGAGTTTGCGAGCGTGACTATTTATTTGATTATAATCAAGGAAACCATATTTGCTCATTGGTGGTTTGTAGTAGGTTTGCAAAGCAATATTTTCGGCTACTGTCATTTCCAAAACAAGTCCGTCCCGATGTCTGTCTTCTGGGACATGCCCGACAGATTGTTCTGTGATTTTACGGGGGCGTTGGTTGGTGATATCTTTATTGTGGAGTTTGATAGAACCGGAATCAACCTTTGTCAAACCAGTAATAGCTTTCACTAATTCTGTTTGACCATTTCCATCAATTCCGGCAACCCCTACAATTTCACCGGCACGAACATCAAGTGATAATCCTTTTACTTTTAGAGAACCGCGACTTTCTTTGATATTTAAGTCCTTAATTTCGAGGACAATATCTTTAGGTTGAGCGGGAGCTTTCTCGGTGATGAATGAAACTGAGCGTCCGACCATCAATTCTGCAAGTTCTTGATTCGTTTTGTCACCAAGTTCAACAGTATCAATTGATTTACCACGACGAATAACTGTGATACGGTCAGCTACCGCACGGATTTCATCCAATTTATGTGTGATGAGGATGATTGACTTGCCTTCTTTAATTAAATTCTTCATGATTTGCATCAATTCAGAAATTTCAGCTGGAGTCAAAACCGCTGTTGGTTCATCAAAAATTAAGATATCAGCTCCACGATAGAGTGTTTTTAAGATTTCAACCCTTTGTTGCTGACCGACAGAAATATCACGGATGAGCGCATCAGGTTCAACAGAAAGACCATAACGCTCAGAAAGTTCAAGTATTTTTTTCTTAGCAGTCTTTAAATCGAGATTGATTCCTTTAGTAACTTCATTACCAAGGATGATGTTTTCAGTAACTGTGAAGGCGTCAACTAACATGAAGTGTTGGTGAACCATTCCGATACCGAGGTTTGCTGCTTTAGACGGAGAGTCGATATTTTCGAGCTTTCCCTTAACGTGGACTTCACCTTCGCTAGGCTCGAGGAGTCCTGAGAGAATGTTCATCAAGGTTGACTTACCGGCTCCATTTTCGCCGAGCAAAGCATGAATCTCACCTTTCTTCAACTCAAGATTGACTTTGTCGTTAGCGACAAAATCACCAAAACGTTTGGTGACATCAATCATTTGAATGACAGTTTCATTTGCCATATTGGCTCCTTCTTATAAAATAATATAATAATGTAAATTGTAAAAATTACAAATTTAATTATATCAAATTTGTCCAATTTATGAAAGCCCCGTCATTCCAATAATGAGAGTGCTTTTCCTAATAATTGGTTTTTAAAAAAGCTTGGTTAAAATACAGTTATTTTTCAGTTAAAAAGATTTATTTTTGTCGCTTTAATAAATCAATTTCAATACTGATTGTTACTTCCAAGGATTCAAATTTCTTTAAATTTTCAATTCCTTCTGGTTTGATTTTCCAATAATGTGGTGTCATCAATAGCAGACTTAATAAATCTTCGGTAGATTGAATGGTAACTTTATATGAAAAATTTTCTTGTTCAACGCAAAAGCCGGGGAAAGTTTTAATAGATGAAGTTTTTACTTTTTCATGAATTTCAGGATAAATAATATTTTTTAATTCGATAAGATGATTGTTTGCGGCTCTGACAATAATAATATTTCCGTCGTCAGTAAGAATTCGGTCGATTTCTGGAACAGAATATTCGGCAAACATTGATAAAACGGTGCTGACAGATTTGTCCTTGAAAGGAAGTTTGGCAAAATTAGCGACTAACCAATGAATCATTGGATTTTTTTTAGCTGCCATGCGAATTCCTAATTTAGAAATATCCATTCCATAGAAATTAGAGGCTTTCGGAGCAATCTCTTTTTGGAAGCGTGAAAGGTAGTAGCCCTCGCCGCAACCAATATCAAGGATAGCTTGGTCAGTTGAATGAGTTTTTTTAAGTCTTTGATTAACTCTATCTGATAGTTTTTCATAATAGCCTTTGGCAAGAAAGTCGCGTCTGGCTGCCATCATTTCTTTTGAGTCGCCAGAAGTTTTTTTAGCATTTAAAAGAAGGTTGAGATAACCTTCCTTAGCTAAATCAAAAGTATGGTTATTTTCACACTTATAAGTATTTTGTTCCTTTATGAGCAAGTGGCTGCATACAGGGCAGCTGATGATTTCAGACATTTGTTCTCCAATATAAAAATTAAGTTTTGTCAGTAAAATTTACTTACCAATTTTGCGAGATTTAATGACAGATTCGTCAGGAGTCACTCGAATCGTTTTTTCACGGTCATAAGTAACAAACCCTGGAGCTGTTCCTGTTGGCTTGTGTAATTTTTTGACATCCAAAACATCTACTTGAACAAGATTGGAATAACGTGCTTTGCTGAAATAAGCTGCTAATTCCCCAGCAAAAGTAATTGTTTCATCAGATGGATTTGCATTTCCTGTAATCAAAACATGGCTTCCCGGAATATCCTTAACGTGAAACCAAAGATCGCCACGGCGTGAAAGTTTGAAACTGACTTGTTCATTTTGTAAGTTATTTTTACCTACTAAAATAATTGTTCCATCTTCAGCTTGATATTTTTCTGGTGGGAGCATTTTTTGCTTTTTATTACGATATTTTTGCTTAATATAGCCTGTTTGAATTAATTCTTCACGAATATCAGCAATTTCAGCAACGTCAGCATTTTCAAGATTTGATTCAACAGATTCTAAATAATGAATCGTTTCCTTGGTTTTAGCAATTTGCTCTCCTAAAAATTTGACGGCTTGTTTCAATTTTTGATAACGATGAAAGTAACGTTGAGCATTTTGAACAGGACTTAAAGCTGGATTTAGAGCAATTTCAATTGGTTCATTAGTATAGTAATTTTCCAAAGTTACACTTGCTTTATCATTAGGAACTTGATTTAAAAATGTATTAAGCAGTTCACCTTTTTGACGGAAAATTTCAGCGTTGTCAGTCGCAAGTAATTCTCGTTCTTGTTTTTTTAATTTATCACGATTTTTCTTCAGTTCATTTTGAATTTTTTTAATGACAGAAGCAGCAACCTGTTTAACACGGTCACGTTCGGCCTTATCCGCATAGTAAGTATCAAGCATTTCAGAGAGGCTGTCAAAACTTACAAATTCGTCAGCAAGTTTGATACTGGAAAAAGTATCATTAGGATAAATTGATGGAGTGACTGTCAGTAATTTTTCATTGAATTCTTTTACTGACAGACCTGTCAACGCATTTTTAGAATCACGTCCGATTCCTTGTAATTTTTGTTGTAATTGTTCAGTTTGTAAAGCTTCAAAAATTTCTTCGTCAGTAGCTTTGAAAGGGTCAATAGCAGTATTTAAAGGTGGTGCAATATAAGTTGAACCTGGTAGAATTGTGCGATATTGATTCTGTGAAAAGCCAATATGTTTAATGGATTCAATAATTTTTTGCGAGGTTTTTTCTAGTAGAATAATATTACTATGTTTACCCATAATTTCTGTAATTAAAGCAATTTTTAAACTGTCACCAATTTCATCTTTGGTTGAAATATGGAAAATAATCTGACGATCATTGCCCACTTGTTCAATTTGTTCAATAAAAGCGCCAGCCAAATATTTGCGTAAAATCATCACGAAATTATTTGGATTTTGTGGATTTTGAAAATCAGTTTTGGTCAGCTGAACACGACCAAAAACAGGATGTGCTGACAGCAAAAGTTTATGAGATTTACCAGCTGACCGAACTGTTAGAACAAGTTCTTGGTCAAAAGGTTGATTAATTTTTTGAATACGTCCACCAACCAACGGTTGAAGTTCAGCCGTCATGTGGTGTAAAAAAATACCATCAAAGGACATTAGGTGCCTCTTTCGTTTTATAATTCTTATAAGCAGTTTTCACTGTTAATTAGGGAGTGATTATATCTTTTCAATTTATTGACAAACCTGTCAGTAAATATGAGAAGTTTTATAATTATTTCTATGCCAATTTTACCAAAAAAAGAGTAATTTTTCTTCTATTATTAAAGAAGGGCTTGTATTTCTTTCAAAAATTTTGAAAAAACTTTGGATAAGTGAGAAAGTAACTTTTATCAGTAAAAAATGTTAAAATAAAATAGAAATAAGTTCAGGAAAATTAGTAAATTAGAAAATATAGGATAATTAAATGAATAAAATTGTCGGCATAGTTGAGCGTATTCTACGGATTATCATGTTTGTCGTTGCTGTGGCAATGCTTGGAGGAGCTCTCTTTTTATTAGGCTTGCATCAAACAAATAAAAACTTAGAGAAAATACCTGTTTCAGGAAAAATTGTTTACGGAACAGAGGTTAAAGCAATCCATGAAGTAACATACAGTTTTGAAGGAAAAGAATATCAAAAAAGACCTTTAGATGTATATTTTAGAAAATTAGGAGATGATGGCAAAAAAATTATTGTATATGTGGCTAAAGACCATCCTACTCGTATTTTCATTTCAAAGACTGGACGACCACTCATCGATTCAGCAGGACTGATTGGAGGTTGGAGCTTGGTTTTATTACTAATTTTATTTGGAGAACATCAACTTTTGCGTAGAATGAAAATGTTAGAAGAAAATTCCGAGAAATAAATAAAATACAAAATAAAATCATATAGAATAAAAATACAAAAATAAAATAAAAACACAAAAATAAAGAAATCGCTATCATTGGCGATTTTTTTATTTTGAAAATGTCATCTAAAATTGGTTGAAGGTCCTGAAAACGGGGGATTTAAGACTTAGTTGTTTTCACACAAGCTCTTGTGAAAGTCAGCAATGGTCAAGCAAAAACAAAAACCACCACGTAAGAAAAATAAAATTATTACTAAACGTAAAGTATTATCAGCAACGATGTCAGGAACTTTATTAATGACATCGGTAGTTATTCCAACAGCTTACAGCCTTCTTTCTAATCAGATCACAGCACAAACAGCTGCCTTGAATATTGACCTATTGCAAAATATCACTTCAAGTAATAATAGTGGTACAAGTACAACTAATCGATGGACCAGTAATTCAGGGAGCCACAATGTAGATTTTACCATCTCTGGTGGTGCTTTAGCGAATATCTCTGTACTACCAGGAACAAGATATGCTACTTTGGTGGTTCCGCCAGAGCTACGAGGTTATGTGGCTGCTACCGGGAATACTTCAGTCTCTACCAATATCACCATTGATTTCAACAAAGTTGCCCTCATTACTGCTATTGTGAATGCTGGAGATACATTGATATCTGATATTGCTCCGCTCTTGAGTAGTAATCCTTTGGTTACTCTTAACTTAGCTCAAGTGACTCAACAGCTCAACCTTTTACGAGGAATTCAAGATATTGGCGGCGGAACATTTACATCTACAACGACATTAAGTAATGAGAATGCACTACTTAGTGCACCATTAGATGATGGAGTAGGACATATTTTATCTCTGAACGTGAAAACGATTCTTCAAAACCTGGAAACCGCTGTTAATAATCTCAATGCAACAGGTCCAGGGGCTATAGCGGTCAATGCTGCTTTAACTCCTTTAAAGTTGGTTTTAAATGGAGCTATCGATGATGTTTTATTACCATTAACTAATGGAACAGGTAATATTTTAGATTTATTGTTAAATGTCTCAGCTCTCGGTGATACAACAATTACTATTCCTACCAAAATAACAGCGCCAACAACTATCCAAAGTGATATTGATGCAAAATTTGTAGGATCCGCAGTTCAGACAACTTTACTGGATGTTAACATTCTGAGTGGTGCAAATGGTATTTCCTATGTTTATTTAGCTGGCGATGTTAATTTAACGCTTGTCGCGCCAACTGGTGATTTGACAGTTACGACTTCAGCGGTTGGTGCTGCAGATGCGAGCGCGACTCTTCCGACAACTTTGAAAAATAGTGCTGGTGCAGATATACCAGTAACTTCTAAAATCACGAATGCTTCAGGTACAGCAGTAACGAATGGTCAATTGACAGCTGGCACCTACACAGTCACCTATTCAGCCACAGGTTATGACGATGTGACTCAAAGTTTAGTCGTTAGTGACCCAGCAGATACGACCGCCCCATCTGCCCCAGTTGTCAATGATGTGACGGGGAACAGCACGAATGGCTACACTGTGACCGGGACAGCCGAACCAGGTTCGACAGTCACAGTTAAAGATGAGACAGGGACGCCGATAGGTACAGGTACCGCTGGTGAAACTGGTGATTATAGTGTGACACTTCCAGGTAGTGTTGGTCCTAACGCTCCGTTGACTGTAACTGCGACTGACGAAGCTGGAAATGAGAGTGCCCCAACCTCAGCGACTACTCCAGCAGATCCAGTCAATCCCGTACTCGTCGCTCCGACTACAGGATTAACTGCGACGACTTCAGCCGCTGGTGCCGCAGATGCGAGCGCGACTCTTCCGACAACTTTGAAAAATAGTGCTGGTGCGGATATATCAGTAACTTCTAAAATCACCAATAATTCAGGAATAGCAGTAACGAATGGGCAACTATCAAAAGGAACCTATAAGGTGATTTATTCGGCATTAGGTTATAAAGATGTAACCCAAAACTTAGTCGTTAGTGATCCAGCAGACACAACTGCTCCAGAAGCTCCAAGTGTTGATACAATAACTGGGAACACTGATACAGGTTATACAGTAGGTGGTAAGGGGGAACCTGGATCCACAATAACAATTAAAAACCCAGCAACTGGTGAGGTTTTGGGAACTACTATAGTGGATAAAGATGGAAACTATAGCATCAAACTTCCGATGGGGGTTAAACCGGGTACTCAACTTTCAGCTACCACAACTGATGCTGCAGGAAATATAAGTGATCCAACAGACTTTATTATTCCGGTCTTGACTTCTGGAATGGCAATAGGTAATAGTGGGGATAATATGGGTGGTAAGTATTTCTCAAGTGGTAAATTACCATCAACAAATGGTGCAGACACTGGCTGGCTTGGTGTAATTGGAACAGTCATTCTATCTCTGCTTGGCAGTCTATTGTTCTGGCGTAAAAATAAAAAGGAGGATGAAAGCTAACACCTATAAAATTTTTCAAACAAATAATTAGTTAAAGTTTATAAAATACGATAGAATAAGAGAGTCAAGGCATATCCAACCTTGACATCTCTGAAATTCTTTTCAAATTACAAACATTGAGCCAGTCCATTCGACTGGCTTTTTTGTTGTTTAATGGGGTATTCAAATTATCTATATCAAAAGTAAGCTTTTTTCTTCATAAAATGTTATTTTTTTGGTATAATTACGTTAAGAGAATGAAATGATTCTCTATATCCTTTAGATTTTTTTAAGCTATATAGTAGTTTTAGAGGTGGCCTATTCGGTTAATCATCTAAGAGCACTAATGGGAGGAAATCAATTGTCTAAAAAAATATCAGTAAAAGTGGTCAAAAATAGTAAACAACAAACAGAGAGAAATACTCTGCTTGCAGACACCTTTGAAAATCGATGGTTCCAAAACGAATGGAAGCATAAATTTAAGACATTAACTTCTGGGGGGAGAAAATAAGTATTAAACAAAAGCCATCAAAATGATGGCTTTTATTATTTAATAGGGGCATGCATAAAAACTATAGTTAAATAACAAAAAAATTAAATAAAAATAATAATATATATTGACAAAAAATAAAAGATTTAATATAATATATTTGTAAATGAGAAAAAAATAATAAAAAACAAAAAAGGAAATTATGCCATGATTAAATTATTTTCTTCGACAAACTGTAGCTCAAGTAAAAAAATGAAACAATGGTTAATTACAAACAAATTAGAATTTGAAGAAATAAGTATCTTAGAAAATACTTTATTAAAAAAAGATATTTTAAGAATACTCTCATTAACAGAAACTGGAGTAGAGGAAATTATCTCTAAAAGAAGTAGTGCTTATAAAAAACTATCAAAAATCATTGATTTTGATGCGCTCACTCTAAATTCACTTGTAGAGTTAATTGTTCAGAATCAAAAATTACTGCGTCGTCCACTTGTGGTGGATGAACATAGGTTGCAAGTAGGCTATAATGAAGATGATATTCGTAAATTTCTTCCACGAAAAGTCAGGCAGCTTGGCATGATGACCGCTATTGAAAATGTTCGAATTTGGGATCAGGCAAAATAAGAATATCTAGTGAGGATTTGTTGAATTTTCAAAATATCTCTGTCTTATATTTTGAAAGTTAATTTTTGATTTTTGACTAATAAAAAGCTACAATTTTAACTATAAATAATTTGTTATCTATAAATTACTATAACTGAACTCGTTTAAAAATAGCGAATTCAGTTATTTTATGGAAAAAATATGTAGATTGAGAGATAAAATGAGAATTACAATTGCCGGTGCAGGAGCGATGGGGAGTCGTTTTGGTTTAATGCTTCATAAAGGTGGCAATGAAGTAACCCTTATAGATGGATGGCCTGAACACGTTAAAGCGATTAAAGAGCATGGTTTGCGAGCTAATTACAATGGAGAAGAACTCACCGCTCATCTATCGGTTGAGTTACAATCTGAGATTTCTTCTAAAGAAAAAACAGATTTAATTATTTTGTTTACAAAAGCCATGCAATTAGATAAGATGCTACAAGATATTAAACCATTAATTGACGAGCATACCAAGGTACTTTGCTTACTAAATGGAATTGGTCACGAAGATACTATAGAAAAATATGTTTCGAAAAATAATATCTTTATTGGTAATACTATGTGGACTGCTGGATTAGAAGGTCCAGGTAAAGCTAAATTATTTGGTGATGGTTCGGTTGAGCTACAAAATCTTATTTCGGGTGAGGAAGAAACAGCTAAAAAGTTAGCAGAAATATTATCAGAATCGGGACTGAATGCTAAATATTCTAACAATATTTATTATTCTATTTATAGAAAAGCTTGTGTTAATGGAACAATGAATGGGCTTTGTACTATTTTAGACACTAATATGGCCGGATTAGGTGAAACAAAACCAGCACATGATATGGTTGTTACTATTGTTAATGAATTTGCAGCAGTAGCAAAATTTGAGAATGTAAACCTTGATATTGCTGAAGTAGTTCAGCACGTTGAAACCTGTTTTGATCCATCCACAATTGGATTACATTACCCTTCTATGTATCAGGATTTGATTAAAAATAATCGATTGACAGAGATTGACTATATTAATGGGGCTGTTTCACGTAAAGGTAAAAAATATAAGGTAGCCACATCTTATTGTGATTTCTTAACACAATTAGTTCACAGCAAAGAAGAGTTATTAAAAGCAAAATAATAAATAATTGAATTTATTGAAATACTAGTGTTAATGCTAGTATTTTTGTTTTATCAGATACTCTATCAATGAATAATATAAAACTATTTGATAATGTTATAATGAAAGGTGAATATTATAAGGATTAAGATTATTTTTGGGGGATAGAGATATGAAATTTTTACACACGTCAGACTGGCATATTGGAAGAACACTCAATGGTTTTTCTTTATTGGAAGAACAAAAATATGCATTTGAGCAAATTTTATCTTTGGCAAAACAAAATCAAGTTGATGGAATTATCATTGCTGGAGATCTTTATGACCGAGCAGTTCCGAGTGCAGAATCAGTCATAACATTCAATCAGATGCTGAGAGAGATGAATATTATAGAAAAGTTTCCTATTTATATGATTTCAGGGAATCATGATGGAGCCAAAAGACTAAGTTATGCTAAGGACTGGTTGGATTTTAATAATTTACATCTACGAACATCTCTTGAGGAAGCCTTTATTCCAGTGGAAACAAAAGAAACTCAGATTTTTTTACTTCCCTTTTTTGACCCAATGGATGCAAGAATATATTTTTCGAATCAGGGATTAGATGAAGAGGACACAAAGCAAATTAAGACAATTGATGATGCGATGACATTGGTAATTTCTAAGATGAAAAGTCAGTTCAATAATAAGAAAAATCAGGTTTTAGTCACTCATTTTGCGGTGAGTCCTCATGAAGAAGAAATTGTTTTAACAAGTGAAACCTCATCTAAAGTAGGTGGATTATCGACCTTAAATGTTTCACAGTTTGCAGATTTTGATTATGTTGCGTTAGGTCATATTCATACTAGGTTAGCTTCCCCAAGTGATAAAGTACAGTATTCGGGAAGTCCAGTAAAATTTAATACCAAAGAAGCGTCAACACAAAAAGGAATCTTTGTTGTTGAAATTAAAGAAAAAATGCTCAATTCTAACTTTCTTCCACTACAAGTTAAAACAGATTTAGTAGTTCTTGAAGAAGAATGGGAGCAACTAATAAACCGTGATTTTTATGAAAGGCAACCACTTAATAAAGCTTGGTTTGCGATTACAATTAAAAATTTTGATCGGACGAAACTCGTGGGACAAAATTTACGTGCCCAACTCCAAAAGATTTATGGAACAATTATAGAACTTGACTATCAATTTGAAAAAAAACAATTAACAAGAAGTAGGAGTCAAGATATTGAAACGTTAGATAATGTGGAAATTCTTTCTAGTTTTTATAAATTTACTACAGGGGAAACGCTAGATGATGTACAAACAGCAATCATTGAAAGTACATTTAATGAATTAGAAGGAGAAAAATAAAAATGAAGCCTATATATTTGGAAATGAATTATTTTGGCCCCCATGAGAATTCTGTCGTAGATTTTCGACTGCTAGATGAATCTCCTATATTTCTAATTAGTGGGGACACAGGCGCTGGAAAATCCACGATATTTGACGCGATGACATATGCGTTGTTTGGAACAACAACGGGTGATAGAGATGCCAAAGAAATGAGAAGTCAGTTTGCAACAGCTGATGATAGGACAAGCGTGACTTTTTATTTTGAACAAGGAAATCTTTTATACAGAATTGAAAGAAGTCCTGAACAAAAACTCTCAAAGAAACGAGGCAGTGGATCTACTCTTCAAAAATCAACAGCGAAATTAGCTATTGTAGATAGAGTAAAAGGAATCGAGAAAAATAATATTGCAATAAATCCTAAAAACGTTGGAGAAGAAATCACTCGTCTTTTACATCTGAATGCCGAACAATTTAAAAAAATAATTCTTCTACCTCAAAATGATTTTTCGAGATTTTTGAAGTCTTCTACTCCAGATAAAGAGGCAATATTAAAAAGAATATTTGGTACCTACATTTTTACATCTTTTAGCAATGAGATAAAGGCTAAAAATTCAGAGATGAATGCTGTTTATTTAGAACATGATCGAAAACAACAAAATTTATATGAATCATCAATTTGGAACCCTTTTGAGTTAAAAGAACTAGAAGATGCAGCTGAACAAGAAAAACTGGATCTAGTCACGTCTCTATGGAAGGAACGTGTTGCGAGAAAAAATGAGATAGAAGGTCAAACTTTTGAACAAGAAGAAAAAGTAACTTCGATAGAAATAGCTTATAAATCCGCGTTGGAATTAGAAAATCAGTTTAAAAATCTAAATAATTTAGAAAATGATTACCAGCAGAATATTATTGAAAAGTCAGCTATTTTTGAAGAAAATTCCGAATATCTAAAAAAATTGAAATGGGCCTCTCCCTTAAAAGAAAGTATTCATGAATTAGAACAAGATATAAAACAGTCAAAAATTTTAAAAAATAATATTGCTGGGGTAATTTCTGAAAAAGCAAAAGATGAAATTCTTTTGAAAAAATTAACAAAAGAAAAAGAGGACTTAAATAAACAGCAAGAAAATATTAATGAGAATAAAAAAGCAGCAGAAAAAATATTTGTCCAGATTCAGCTATCACTTCAAGTAGAAAAAAAGCAATCAAAGGTTGAGGAATTAAGGTTAGAGCAAGTTGATAATCTCACACTACTAGAAAATTTTAAAGCTAACTTGGGACAAGCAGCCAAAAATATTTTAACTCTTCAAGATGATGTTATTTCTGATGACTACTTTATTAATAAAAGAGAAGAGAGAAATCAATTAGAATTAACATTTCGAGGGAAATTAATTCCGACCTTTCAGAAAGTGAAACATTCAAAAGATGATATTTTTGGGTTAGAATTAAAATTAAAAGAAAACACAATAACGCTTTCTGAAAATAAGGACAATCTAGAAAAGGCTAAATTTGCTTATAATGAAAAATTAAAAGGTAGAAGACGCTTGATGATCGCACAGCTGCAATCTGAGTTGCAAGAAGGCGAAGCATGTCCCGTGTGTGGTGCATTAGAACATCCGTTTACAGAAACTATTGAAGAAAGCTCTTATAAAGAACTTGAAAATTTATTGAAAGAGATTGATGAATCACAAAAGAAACAAACAGTCCTTTTGGAGAAAAATAAACAATTACAACAATTAAAGACTGAACTTAAAACTAGTCTTGATTTGAAAAAAATAGAGGCAGATGAGTTTGAAAAAGAACTTTCAATTCTTTATAGTGAATTTATTGCTGATTATTCACAAATATTTCCGGATTCCTTTGATGAAGTATCTATTAAGGAAAGTCTTTTAAATTTAACGAAATCGTTAGAGTTGGAAGAGGTAAAAAATGATGAAACAAAAGTAAAGCTTGCTGATTTGGAGTCAAAAAAAATTGAATTACAGGAAAAAGTAAAAGACTTTGAATATAGTAATCAAGAGTTTAATAGACAGATAGAAAATTTAAAAGCTGAAATAACGGAGATAGGGATTACTGAAACAAGTTATAATTTGATAAGGAAGCGAAATAGGCTAATGGAAAAAGCTGATTTATTTGAAAAACATCTGTCAGAACTAATGGCACAACTTTCAGATATTAAAATAAAAATTTCTTCACAAACGGCCAGCTTAAATTCATTGGAAAGTCAAGAAGCAACATTACTTGAAAGGATAAGCGCCAATAAAGAAAAAATAAAAGAAAAATTTTCTGAGCAAGAGGCATTCACGACAGAATTTCAAATATTAAAAGAGTGGGCTTATGATGATGATTTAATTCAGATTTCCCAAAAAGTTGAACAATATAAAGCAGATAAAGCAAGATTGAAAGTCGAAATTAAAAATATTCAGCAATTAATTCAAAATAAAAAGCGACCAAATCTTGCATCGATTGAAGAAGAAAAGAAACAGACAAATGAAAACTATGTTTTTTTGCAAAAAAAATTGGTGTCTGCTGAAAATGAAGTAGAGCAAGCGAAGTTAATTCTTAGTGAATTAAAAAAAGTCATAAAAGAACAAGAAAAGGATGCTAGCAAAAAATCTGCAATTACTAAGCTTTATAATGCAATTTCTGGTAGAGCTTCCGAAGATAAACTAAGGCTTGAAACATATGTGGTTCAAAATTATTTAGAAAAAATTCTTGATTATGCTAACCATCATTTTATTAATCAGTTGTCAAACAATAGATATCGATTTGAACTTGCTGGCGAGGGAAATAATCGACGAATGGATCATGGATTAGATATTAATATTTATGATAATGAAACAGGGGCGGCTCGTTCAGCTGATACCTTATCGGGTGGAGAAACATTTATAGCCGCATTGTCAATTGCTTTGGCTTTAAGTGAAGTCGTACAAAATACAGCTAATGGTGTCCAAATAGAAGCACTATTTATTGATGAAGGATTTGGTTCTCTTGACCAAGAAACATTACAAAAAGCGATGCAAGCTCTTGAACAAATTGGTGAAAATAGATTAGTTGGAGTAATTAGCCATGTAGAGGAAATGAAAGCAACTATTGGACAACAAATTATCATAAATAAAATGGGGGATGGTAGAAGTAATATTAAACCTGTCATTAAATAATTTTTTTTATGCTAACTAAAAATGATGTAATATTTCTATTTCAGTTGTAGCTTTGTGTTCAAGTAAATGTTATAATTACTCTAACGTATAAGAGTTATAGGAAGAAGCAATAAGGGAAATTGTAAATTATGAGGGAGTTAAAGGATTTTCTGCCACTTGGGAGTGTAGTTTTACTTGCTGGGGGAAGTGAAAAATTGATGATCATTGGTTATAAGCAAGTAGGGTTAGATTCAAATAGTGAGCTAGACTATTCAGCAATAGTAATACCAGAAGGATATAAAAATCTCAAATCAATTCGTTATTTTAATCAAGAAGAAGTTGTTTATATTTTTCAAATGGGTTTTTTAGATAATTAATTGAAAAGATTATGGAGTTAGTTCTATGAAAAGGCAGGAGGTTTTATATCTTTTGCTTTTTTTATTGTTTACAATTACTGTTGATGGCAAAAAATAAGAATTTTTGTATGTCGAAATCTTTTTATTTCGCTTTAAAAAAAATACAACAAGTATTATTGGATTCTTAATGAAAGAAAATAATTTGTTTATAGCGACTATTAGGTTGATATTAGGCTTTTACTCGATTTTTTAACAATTATGAATAATTATACATCATAGAAAGTGAGCTTTTGATGAATAAAAACTATTTGTCTATAGTGTAATCTATATAAAACTCTTTATAAGAGAGGAGTTGCGTCTTAAAAAAATATCAAAAAGGAAACTATTTATAAAAGCAAATCATGAATAATACTTCCAAAGACTTGAATTATTATTAATTTAAATGTATTATGTTGTTGTGAAACAATTTTATTTTAAACGAAAAGGAATAAACTATGGAGAAACTTAAGAAAGAAAATCTCAAAGAAGTAAACACTCAATTTCGTACTTGGAAATCTGGTAAAACTTGGCTTTATAGTTCTGCAGTTATTGCATTTATATTAGTAGGTGCTTTAGGAACTGAACTAGACGTACATGCAGATGGACAAGTTCTTAGTTCAGCGGGTGCTACTGGGACGGAAAATACCGCAACCGGAGGTTTAGGATCTAATGCCACCGCAGGCGCTGATAATGCCTCATATGCTAATTCACTGCAAAGTTCAATCACTTCTTCAAATATGGTGGTTGCTAGTAGTTTAGCAGCTACCTCAAGTGTGGCTAGTTCTACAACTGTAACGAGTACGAGTAACGTTGTTTTAAGACAAGATGGAACTTCAGTAATTTCAAACTCTTTAGGCTCTACTGCAGCTCCAACAGGACTTCCAGAAACTAAAAATACAACTAATACTGACGGAACTTATAGTGTTAATAGTTCTGTTAACAGAGTTGATTCCTCAGCCTCACCAGCTTTAGGAGTTACAAATAGCACAGCATTGAATAATAATGGGGCAATACAAGCTGGTAGTAGTGCAAACTCTTCAACATCATTTGATATTAAGCAAACTCAAATAGTACCTTCAGGAGAACCAGCTAATGATATTCTGTCTGGGGGAAATTATTCATGGACAGTTGAAGCCCCTTCTGATTTAGTAGAGGCTGGTCTATCAGTAGCAGATACCAAAGTAATTTATGTAGCAAATCAGGAATCGACAGCTAATTTACAAGGGACTACAACAACTCTCGCTGTAAAAAATAATGCAACGGCACAAACAATTGGTGGTTCTTATCAAATAATAAATGAAGGAGCTCAAAGTTACTATCCGAACGATGTGGTGGGAAGTGAAGGGTTTGTTCAATCAACTTCTACAACTGCAAAAAATTCTGCTATTGCATCCTCGATTGCTGATTTGTCAAAAACTACTAGTTCTATGGCGATTGATTATGCTTCATTGTCTGCCGCAGAATCACAAGCAATTGCAGTGGGTGGATTTAATGCAAGTGCGGCTTCTTTACTTACACAGATGACGAATCTATTGACTAGTATTACTGCAAATAGTACAGCCATTGCTTCAATGCAAAATATGATGAGCGCAGAAGAAACTGGCTATATCGTCACTTCAGCAGCCAGTACTGCAATGGTTAGCATTCAATATACTGCTGACTCAAGTACGACAGAAGCTTTAGCTAATACTCTTGGAGGTGCAGTAGGAAGTGTGGCTTCCCTTGTAAATGATATAGCTGCAGGTGCGGGCTCTGCTTGGGTTTCAACTACTGATACAATCAATCAAATTTTGAATGGTAACTTAGCTTCCTCTCTTGCAACATATTTTACTGGTGCTTTAGAGGCTGTTATTGATCCAGCTGTAAGTGTTCCAGACAACGTCCTTAAGTATGTTGGACTCTCAGCAACAGATTATGTGAATGGAATTATTTCAAGTTCAGTAAATACTATTCTTTCGCCTTTTAACCAGTTGTCATTTAATTCTATTTTAAATGGCGGTCAACAACAACTTAATAATTTAATTACTACAGTTTTAGGTACTGAAATATCTATTCCAAATCCACTTACTGGAGGAGCACTTTTCTCTGGACCTACTATTGGTGAACTTTTAAAAATTAATCCTACTAGTTTTGAACAAGGAATTTATAATGTTGCTACTCAGATTCAGTATATAACTACAGTTGCAGCGACAGCTTTACAACAGTATGGTAATAATGTTCAGTTTGCAATAAATTCTATTAATGAATCTGGAAAGGTATTGGCAAATGCTAGCTCCCCAACGAGCGGAATATTTACTGAAAATTATCTTGCACCAGTTGTTGATAACGGTGATGGTACCTTTACCGTTCAAGGAAGTGGTCATGGCTTTATTACTGCTGTAGCTAACTGGGCAACTAATCTTGTGACAAATTATACCCAATCAGTAGGTAATGAACTGGGAACGATTGTTACTCTACCAAGTTCGATTACAAATCTATTTGATGATTACTCAAGTAATACTTCTTATACAGGGCTTGCTATTGTAGATAACTTTTTGAATGGTATACTCAATACAACCACGGCAGCTTATAGTACCGCTTTAAAAGGATATAATTCTATTGTCCAAGGATTACAAGCAGATATTACAAATAGTTTAACAAGCGGAACTAATAGTATAGGGTATTCTTTAGGTCAAACTTTAGCAGGAATAGGCAATATTGCCAATTTATCAAATTCTGCTATTGCTGGTTCAATACAAGGAAATTTAAGCAGCCCACTTGATGCTATCCAATTTGGTATTGGTGTGATTGATGGTGTTCTCAGCCTTGGTGGGAATGTTGGTGCAAATGGTACAGGAACAGCTGCTATTCCTACAATAACAGCATCTGCAACTATGACAGTTGGGTTTACAGCACAAGACCCAAGCAGTCAGATTAGTCAAAACCTTGCATACGAAAACTATTATTATCAAGGTCAAAAAGCTGTTACAGGATCAAATCAGGATGGTATGTTTGTACCCGAAACGTTTGTAGTTAAACCAACTTTAAATGGAGCAACTACAACAATGGGGACTGCTGCAGCATCTACGCAAGGAGGGAATACTGCGGGAGTAAGTTTAAACAGCGCTCCTACACAGGCTGGTTATACAACAATTGTCTATCAAATGAACAATGAAAATATTAACCCTATAATTGCTCC
Source organism: Lactococcus sp. EKM203L (assembly GCF_011800585.1). Taxonomy (NCBI): domain Bacteria; kingdom Bacillati; phylum Bacillota; class Bacilli; order Lactobacillales; family Streptococcaceae; genus Lactococcus; species Lactococcus sp. EKM203L. The sequence continues at coordinate 122,220 of NZ_JAALEQ010000005.1, read as the reverse complement.
AACTAGTGCTGTAACAATTACGACTCAATCTCAAACCGTATTTGTTGGGGATCAATATTCTCCAGATGCTGGCTTCGTTTCTGCAATTATCACTGGAGGTAAGAGTTTATCATTGGATGAACTCAGTGTATCTGGATACGTTAATACAAACTCAGTCTGAACTTATACAGTAGATTATAGTTACATTGATCCTATAACTGGTAAAATTTATAAATCATCTGCGCCAGTTTATGTTGCTTCTGGTAATCACCAACTTGCGGGAGCGTATTTACAAGGACAAATTTATGCGGATGGAAACCAACTAGCCTATGATTTTGTTCAAGTTGAAAATGATATGATGGACGCAAATACTTCTCAACCTACGGAAGGGACCCTTTATGACACTCATACAGGTAAAATTATTGCTACCGCCCATGGAAATATGGTAGTTGATAATATCGGTGCTGGTCATGTTGTTTTGACTTATAGCTTTGATGCTTCAAGTATTCCTGTGGGAGACATATTGACAAGTACAGTTACTTTTGCCGACCCAATTACTCTACCTGGATCAGGAAGCTTGACGGTTGTTGCACCAAACAATTCAAATAGTTCTAGCTCGACAAGTAATAGCAGTAATGTTGCATCTAGTTCTAATAACAGTGCTGAAAGTTCTAGTGCAACTAATAATTCAAGTATAGCTAGTAGTTCCTCAAGTTCTATAAGTAGTTCAGCTGCAACAGGAGGTGTAACATTTCCTGGTGAAGGATCACTCACGGTTGTCCCTCCTACCGGAACCACAGATCCAGGAGTAACTGGTCCAACAGGTCCTGAGGGTAAAGAGCCAGATATTAGCATTGGAGAAAATGGTGATTGGTATATTGATGGAAAAGATACGGGAGTTTCAGCACAAGGGCCAGCAGGTGTAGCAGGTAAAGATGGTGCCGATGGTCAAAATGGTACAAATGGTAAAGACGGAGAAAGTCCAACACTTACAATTGGAAATAATGGAGATATCTTTATCAATGGAAAAGATACGGGAGTTTCAGCACAAGGGCCAGCAGGTGTAGCAGGTAAAGATGGTGCCGATGGTCAAAATGGTACAAATGGTAAAGACGGAGAAAGTCCAACACTTACAATTGGAAATAATGGAGATATCTTTATCAATGGAAAAGATACGGGAGTTTCAGCGCAAGGGCCAGCAGGTGTAGCGGGTAAAGATGGTGCCAATGGTCAAAATGGTAAAGATGGAGTGAATACAGATGACACTCTTAGAAATAATATGAGAGTAAAAGTAATAGAAAAAGTACCATTTTCAAAAGTTAGGAACACTGCACTCTCTGTTCCTACAATATCAACTGGTAATAATTCAGCTCTTCGTAACAAGGTGAATGTTCTTAGTACGCCTATAGTATCGGAGCCGTTTGGAGCTTCACTTCCTACTACAGGCTCAGATGAATTAATGAGTTCAGAGTTGATGGCACTTGGCTTAGGTTTGCTTTCAGTATTGACAATTGGAGGAATTGCATGGAGAAAGAATAATTAACTAGTTTCTTTTGAAAATAAAATATAAGATTTCTTTTTTAAAATAAAAAAAGGCTCTCGTTTGTGAGAGCCTTTTTATTAGTTAGAGAAATTTTTCATGAAATCAATTTTTTCCCATCTCAGAATTCATCCAAACAGGCTCTAAACAGTTGCCGTCTAGATCTTGGACTTCAAGACCATACATCATTTCTTCAGAAATACCATTATCTAAATAAAGGCTTTTTCCGCCATTTTCATCTGCCAATTTACCAAAGTCCTTTACACTCTGCGCACTTGAAAAAGTAAATGAAATTAATGCAGCACTTGATGATTTTGTATCCGCAATTTCTTTTTCACCAATGAATGTTTTATAACGAGCATGTGATAGTAGCATGATAAAAAAATTTTCATCCCAAACCATGCAACTAACCAATTCATCTGAGAAATTAGGATTCTTTTTAAAACCTATTTTTTTATAAAAACTAGTTGATGCTTCAATATCAGATACTGGAAAATTTACAAAAACCATAGTTGTCATATTGTTTGCCTCCTTGTGTAAATGAAAACGTTCTCTAAACAATCTTACTTGAAGTATAACAGATAATAGTGCAGGAATCCAAACTTATGACTTAAACTTTTTGAGAACGAAATCTGCAATTTAGTATGGAAAGAAAACTGTGAGTTTTCAAATATATTAATTAATATTAAAAGATAAATAGCCTGAACGAAATATATTGATTAAATATTTAGCATATGCTATAATTGTGAAAAGATTTATAAGTTTTTATTTACTAGCATAGGAGAGAACGATGATAAGTACTAAACATTTAGATGTATTCTATAATGAAAATAAAGTTCTGAAGGATATTCAACTAGAAGTTAAACCTGGGAAAATCACTGGTATTATAGGACCAAATGGTGCAGGAAAATCTACTTTAATCAAGGCTATTCTCAATATTGTTCCACATTCTGGAAAAATATTAATAAATGGTAAGGTAAGTAAAAAGGAACTGAAAAATATAGCTTATGTAGAGCAAAAAAGTGATATTGATCATACTTTTCCAATTAAAGTTAAGGAGTGCGTATCTCTTGGTACTTATACGGGATTAAAGCTGTTTCAAAAACTTGGAAATAAAGAATGGTCAAGGGTTTCTAACGCTTTACAAAAAGTTAACTTATCAGAATATGAAAATAGGCAGATAGGTGAACTATCAGGTGGTCAATTTCAAAGAGTTTTGTTGGCAAGGTGTTTAGTTCAAGAAGCAGACTATATCTTTTTAGATGAACCATTTGTAGGGATAGACTCAATAAGTGAAAAGATTATTATGAATATTCTTCAAGATTTAAAAAGTCAAGGGAAAACTATTTTAATAGTACATCATGATCTAAGCAAAGTAAGAGAGTATTTTGATGACATTGTTATTTTAAATAGAGAATTAATTTCTTATGGTTCAGTAAGAGATAGTTTTAATCAAAAATACTTAAAAGCGGCATATGGAGATAATATATTTATAGGAGATTAAGAATCAAATGATACAGAATTTTATAAATGGTTTATATGAATTCCATTTTTTACAGAATGCTTTAGTTACAGCAGTTGTGATAGGCGTAGTTTCAGGAGCAGTTGGTTGTTTCATCATTTTGAGAGGAATGTCCTTAATGGGTGATGCGATTTCTCATGCAGTACTTCCTGGTGTTGCTATTTCCTATATTTTAGGAATAAATTTCTTTGTAGGGGCAATTATTTTTGGATTATTGTCGTCAATAATTATTACTTTCATAAAAAATAATAGTATTATCAAAGGTGATACTGCAATTGGAATTACATTTAGTTCGTTTCTAGCCTTAGGTGTTATATTAATCGGAGTTGCCAATAGTTCAACAGATTTGTTCCATATTCTTTTTGGAAATATTTTAGCTGTACAAGATATTGATAAATGGCTGACAATAGGAGTTTCAGGAATTGTTTTAATAGTAATCATTCTTTTTTTTAAGGAACTTTTAATTACATCATTTGACCCATTGATGGCAAAAGCAATTGGAATGAAAGTGAATTTTTATCATTATCTTTTGATGGTTTTATTGACGTTAGTATCCGTAACTGCGATGCAAAGCCTCGGAACTATTTTAATTGTTGCTATGTTAATTACGCCAGCAGCAACAGCATATTTATATACAAATAGCTTGAGGAAAATGATAATTCTCTCCTCTTCACTAGGGGCAGTTTCTTCCGTTTTAGGTTTATTTATAGGTTACAGCTTTAATATTGCTGTCGGTTCAAGCATTGTCATTACTTCATCTATCATTTTTGCAATTAGTTTTTTAGTTTCACCAAAACAAAATTTTATAAAAAAGAAGGTTAAAATTGATGATCAAAAAATATAAAAACATATTGATAACTTTTATAGCACTAGGTACTATCGTTTTTCTAGTAGGTTGCTCAAATAAAAAAACAGACCAAGTCACAGATAAAAAAATAAATGTGGTCGTGACTAATTCAATTTTGGCAGATATTACAAAAAATATTGCTGATGATAAAATCAATTTACATAGTATTGTTCCTGTTGGTAAAGACCCGCATGAATATGAGCCTTTGCCTGTAGATGTTCAAAAAACTTCTAGAGCAGATTTAATCTTTTACAATGGTTTAAACTTGGAAACAGGTGGAAATGCATGGTTTACAAAACTAGTGAATAATGCAAATAAAAAAGAAAATATTGACTATTTTCCTGTAAGCACTGGAGTTGAGGTCATTTATCTTGAAGGAAAGAACACTGAAGGAAAAGAAGACCCGCATGCTTGGCTCAACTTAGAGAATGGAATCATTTATGCAAAAAATATTGAACATCAGTTATCAAAAAAAGATTCAGCTAATAAGGATTTTTATAAAATTAATTTAGAGAAGTATGTTAAAAAATTATCTGATCTTGATCAGCAAGCAAAATCTAAATTTTCTTTAATACCTGAAAATGAAAAGATGATTGTAACGAGCGAAGGTTGTTTTAAATATTTTTCTAAGGCTTATAATATTCCCTCTGCTTATATTTGGGAGATAAATACAGAAGAAGAAGGCACGCCAGACCAAATAAAAAATCTAGTTAGAAAGTTAAGAGCTACTGAACTCAAATCGCTTTTTGTAGAAAGTAGTGTTGATAGTCGACCAATGAAAACAGTCTCTAAGGATACAGGAATTTCAATTTATTCAACAATATTTACAGATTCAGTGGCGAAAAAAGGAGAAAATGGGGATAGCTACTATAGTATGATGAAATGGAATTTAGATCAAATTTATAAAGGTCTTGCTAAATAGTCTTTAAAATTCATATACTTTCAAAAAAGGACTTAATTTTAGTTCTTTTTTGAAATATGTAAATTAATTAATTTATGAGGGAATATTGTCTTTATAGATTTGAAATTAGGTTGATTAAAATACTTAACTTAATAAATATTTTAGTATAATTAAAAAAGGAGGCTGAAATGAAATTGCTATTAATTGATAATTATGATTCATTTACTTATTTGCTTGCACAGTATTTTGAGGAATTAGATTGTAGTGTAACAGTGGTTAATGACCAAGAGAAAATGAGTCAGAAAATTAGAATTTCTCCGGATTTTATTTGTGAAAATTATGATGCGATTATCATTTCTCCAGGTCCAAAAACACCAAAAGAAGCCGTTTTTAGTAGGGATGTAGTTCAACTATACGCTGGAAAAATTCCTATGTTAGGAATTTGCTTGGGTCAGCAAGTCATTGCTGAATGTTTTGGGGGAAATGTTGTTCTTGGTGAGAGTCCAATGCATGGGAAAATTTCTGTCATTCGTCATAATTGTCAAGGAATTTTTAAAGGACTTCCACAAAATTTGAAAGTTGCACGTTATCATTCGTTGATTGTCGATAAACTACCTGATGATTTTGAAATTGATGCGCAGAGTGAGGATGGTGTTATTCAGGCCATTCATCAGCCAAAATTAAAATTGTGGGCTTTACAATTTCACCCAGAAAGTTTAGTTACTGAATATGGTCATGAAATGTTAAATAATTTTTTGAAAGTGGTGTAGTCTTTTGAAGGAATTTATAATAAAAAATACGGATATTTGGAAAATTTTCCTAAAATATTATCGGTCAGATGAAGAAATTGTTTTTTTACATAGTAGTCAGGTGACCGAAAATGAGCATTATAGTATTTTAGCTCATAAACCTTATAAAAAGGTTTCAAAATATAAGGGTCAAGTGTTTTTTAATGGTGAAAAAAAGAAGTTCAATTTTTTAGATGCGGTAGATTTGCTGAAGGATGAGAGAGTTGAACGACCTAAAAATTGGCCTTTTTATCCAGAATTATTGGGTTTTGTAAGTTATGAGCAAGATCCGGCTTGTTTTGCAGCTTATGATGAAGTTTTACTTTTTGACCATAGAACAAAACTGTTACGTGTCGTGCAATTTGAACAAACTGATGGCCAATATTGGCTGACTGAATCGGAAGAAATTGAAGTGGATTCAGAGATTGAGTTTGATGGTCAGAATGGCATAGGTGCTGTTTTTATTGACCAAACTAGGCAAGAATATATTGCTTCAATAAAAAAATTACAAGATTATATGAAGGCTGGCGATATCTATGTTGCCAATTTGACGCAACAATTTGAAATTTGGTCCGATCAAAAACCTATTGATGTTTTTAAGAAAACAAGGAAACAAATTCCAGCTCCTTTCTCATCATTTTTACAATATCCTGAATGGAAAATGACGCAAATTTCAAGTTCAGTGGAACGCTTTGTTTCTATTCATGATGGAGCATTAATTTCAAAACCAATTAAAGGAACAATTGCCAGAGGAGAAAAGGTTGTAGCTGATAGATTACAAAAGGAAATACTTTCCAATAGTAGTAAAGAACGGTCTGAGTTACTGATGGTGACGGATTTATTGCGTAATGATATTGCCCGAATTAGTCAACCTTTTTCTTTGTCTGTCCCTAAATTTACAGAAATTGAAACTTTTTCTCATGTTCATCAACTGGTGACTTCAATAAAAAGTAGAATTAAAGAAGATTTGACTTTTTCAGAATTTATGACGGCTTTATTTCCGGGAGGGTCAATCACAGGTACACCTAAGAAGCGGGCAATGGAGATTATTAAGGAAGTTGAAAAACAACCTAGAGGAATTTATACAGGGATGCAGGGTTGGTTAAGTCGAGAAATGGATATGGATATGAACATCGTGATTCGGACATTAGTTCATGATGGTGAGCATTATCAGCTTGGTGTAGGGGGTGGAATTACATTTGAGAGCGAAGCAGAAGCAGAGTTTTCAGAGATTTTACTAAAAGCAAAACCCTTTTTAGATATTTTAGGCCTGAAAGATGTTCCAAGTATTTTATTTACAACAGGTCTTGTAAAAAATGGTGAATTGTTAAATTTAGAGGGTCATATCAATCGCTTGAAAAAACAATACCATCATCCAGATTTGGAAGAAAAATTGAGAAAATTTGCCCAAAATGTTACTGACGGAGTTTTACGTGTCAGTACTGACGGAGATTCTTTGACCCCTGAGATTCGTCAGCTGACGCATTCAAATGAGGCCTATCGAGTTAAACTGTCGTCAATTAATGACAAACCTAGTCTTTTGTCTAACTTTAAACTTTCAGGCCCAGATTTTCAAAAGGTCTTTCGTCAGGAAGTCTTAGAAGCGAAAAAAGAAGGGTTTCAAGATATTCTATTTCATACAGATGGTTTGGTCAGTGAATTATCAATCGGAAATTTTGTGGCAAAAAAGGGTAATCAGTACGAAACGCCAGCCAAATATGCTCTAAAAGGAACTTTTTTAGATTTATTTGCGAAAAATCATACGCTAATATATAAAGATATTGCCCTTTCTGATTTGAAAACTTACGATCGTTTTTATATGACAAATGCTGTCAGAGGATTAGTTGAAATAAAAATTGATGGAATTTCCTAATATAAGTCCTTGGTTTTACTAACCAGGGCTTTTTTGGGGCAAAAATTACTGACAGAATCTGTCAGTAAAAATATTCTAAAAATTTACTGACAAAAATAAATTAAAATTAAGAAATACATCTCAAGTCTGAATTTTTAATCGCAAAAATGAGTTACAATAGATTTTATAAAGGAGAGGAGCGTGAAGATGATTAAAATCTACCAAAAATCAAGTTCAAACCAGTCAGCTGAGCGCGTTACCAGTTGGTTTAAAAAGCGAAATATTCCTTATGTTGTCATTTCCAAAACTTCATTGTGTAAAGAAGATATTGTCAGAGTCTTAGAGCTTTCAAATAAAGGTTTTGAGGAAATTATTGTTTCGGAATCAAAAGCACCCAAACTTTATTCAGAATTAAGAAGTTCTTGTGATATGGACCAAATTTCGACGGAACAAATGATTCAATTTATTTTGAAAAATCAGCAATTATTACGTTCACCAATTACTTTTGATGACCGTCGTTTACTTATAGGTTATAATAACGAAGATATTCGGACCTTTATTCCTTGGCGTCTCCGTTAGTGAATTTGACCTGCTCTTTTGATATAATAATTTTAATGACAAAAGACAGGACATTAAGATGAAAATTGAACTTTTTGAGGAAGATATTCCCGAATTTAGTAATGAAATGATGACATTAACCCAAGTTTTTGCCACTTTTAAATGTGGTGAAGACTTGCAAATGGCACGTTACAATTTAAAAAATCAGCCGGAAATTTTTCAAAACTATCCTCAAGTGACACAGATGTTGGAAAAAAAGGATGTTTTACCTCTGACCCTTGTAGATGGAGAAATTACATTGATTGGTGACTATCCAACGGTGGAAGATTTGACAGAAATCACGGGCTTAAGTTTTCAAAATCTCGGATGTGAAGAAGACTGTCAGGACTGTTCTTGTCAGTAAAATTTACTGACAGAAATGATTAAATTCAAGAAACTAATAATAAAAATAAAAAACCTCATAGTTCTGAGGTTTTTTTGTGTAATTTAATTTTTTTATAAGCCCACTCGTAGTGCGATGACATAGAAGACTGAAAATATTGACCCAGACTAGTTGAACCTGTCCAATCAAAATATTTTTTTGTGAACAATTCTTTGTTTGAAAAATTTTCAATGAGGGTGATTAGCTCCATATGGCTTTCAGAAAGTTGTTGTGTTATCTCAGATAATGATTTTTTTTGCCCATTTATTTGAAAATTATCATTCATTTCACCATAATTTTTCCAATTATAAGGAGAGGGCAGAAAGGGCGTTTTCTCTCCTCTTTTATTTTTTTGACAAAGTTGATTAATAACTGATGCCACTCATAGAGATGAACCATGACGTCTCTTAGATTTTTATCTCTTGCCCAATGCTTTTCTTTTTTATCTTCAACTTTAAAGGTAAAATTTGTATTTTTTGTTTCTTCGTTTAATGAATTGATTAGTGAACATAATTTCTGCCAACTTTCTTCAGAAAAAGTAATTAATTCCTCTTTGGATTGGGCTCTTGCCATTATAATCCCTCCTTGAATATATTAAGTACATTTTATCATTTTTGAATACCTTTTCAAAATGACATCCAAAATTAAGATTTTCACAAGAGCTTATCGATAATTTTCTTTTAGATTTAGTTGGATGTTCTCTCTAAACCAAATATTCGTAATTATTTGACTCCATCATTTTTTAGGACTATAATCAATTAGAAAGAGGTGATAAAATGAAAATTACATTTAAAACTTTGGATGGTCGCACATTGAACAAAGAATTTATTGATGCTAATGACTTTATTCGTCAACAAAACCTTGAAATTCCAGCAATTGATGATTCTGCAAAAGTAGTTGAAGTTCTTATCGATGAAAAACCTTATGATTTTACAGGTAATATTGCTGATTTGTACTTCAAATTAAACAAATAATCTATTTACAAACGAAATTAAGAAACAAAATGACCTTCTCAAACTAACTTTGAGGAGGTCTTGTGATAGTTGAATTAGAAATACAATTTAGTTAGGAGGAAATAAGATGAAAACTTTTAATTATGGTGAAGATGAATTACAAGCGCTTGACCTCTATCAGCCAAAAGAATGGAACGGAAAAACTTTAGTATTGATTCATGGCGGTGGTTGGTGGCAAGGAGACAAAGGCAAAGAAAAAGAAGTTGCTACAGGATTAGCTACCGAAGGTTATCAGGTTGCAGCTCTGAATTATCGTTTGGCCACACAAGCTAAAAATCTTTTTCCAACCCAAGATGAGGACGTTGAAGCTGCCTACACTTGGCTTCTTAAAAATGTCCCAGATTTCAAGGCTGATAATATCGCCTTTATTGGTGGCTCAACAGGTGGACATTTAGCTGCTTATTTGGGACTGACAAAAGGTCGCCCCTTTGTCAGTCTGTCAGGACTTTTAGATTTAAAGGGATTTTATGAAAATCATAAGGAAACGATTCCTAAACAATTAATCATTGCCCCAGACTTACCCAGTAAGAAGATTGACCAAGCGGGAGCCAATGATTCTTACTATAAGTGGATTATCGAAAACTTACTGGCGTCAATAAATGATGATAGTTTAGAAAAGGCCTCTATTTTTTCTAAAGTAACTAAAAAGAGTGGACCGGCCTTGCTTTGCAACTCGATGAATGAGCTAGTTCCTGCTTATGAACATCAAAAATTAGCAGAACTATTGCGACAAGAGCAAATTCCCGTAGAAACTTGCCTACTTAGCGGTTCACGACATGGGGAAGCTTATATTGATGACATTTGGCCTAATCTTTTAAACTTTTTGAAACGTTATATCTAATGATAAAAACAATCAACTCAGTAGTTGATTGTTTTTTAATTTATTTAGTAGAAGACTTTATCATTTCGATAAGCTTTAAAATTTCATCAGTATGAAAATTGTTTGATTTATAGAGGGCATAAAAACCATTTTTAACTCCAGTATAGTGATAGTTATAATCTTTTTCAAAATATTTTAGAAAACGAGCAGAAATGAAAGTTGCACTATTTTTATTAATATTAATATTTGAGAGGCATCTTGAGTCGACTCAACTGCAGTATAAGGTAAGTGTGAAAATAATGGATTATTTTTTTCCAATATTTTGTAAACATCAATTTTACTTTTACTGACAATAAGAGAAGTGACTTCTCTTTCTAGTGGTTTTTTACTGACAGAAATAATTTCATCATCAAAAATTTTTTTGACCGAAATATCTGCTGACAGAACGGGCTGACTAGAAGCACTAATCAATGCCAAATCACAGTAACCATTTTTCAATTCTGTCAGCGCATTAAAAGAAGAAGTGCTTTTGATAATTAAGTTAGCCTGATTAGTTTCATGATCGAAAATTTGAGGAATTACAAAATTTGTTATTAAAAAATTTCCTGAAATCCGGAGAACAGAAGAATTTTTTAAGAGCGATTCTGCGGAAACAATGACGTTCTCAAAAAAGGAGCGAATAATTTCATAAAGCTGAATTCCAAGAGCTGTCAGCTGGATTCCCTGACCATTTTTTTCGATTAGGTGAACGCCATAAGCAGACTCAAGCTTTTTGATTTGGCTACTGACAGCTGGCTGACTGATATAAAGTGCCTCGGCTGCCTTTGATATTGACTGAAATTTTGCGACATGATAAAAAATTTCAAGCTGATGTGTATTCATTGATATCTATTTAACTTTCACTTGTAATTGATAGTAGTCTGATTAAGACCTTATAAACGATTGACATATTTTTCACCAATTTCATTGGCATATAATTCCATGACCTTAGTCCAAAAACTGCCCTCTTTATCGCCAGATTCACTAAAATATTGCTTCATTTTATTGATTTGATTTTCATTCATACGTTCATCTAACATAATTCCTTGTTCAGTCAGATAAAGCTGTTTGATTCTTTTGTCATTTTCATTTGGCTTGAAATAAACCAACTCTTTTTCTTTTAAATCATTCATAGGACCGTTCAAAGCTTGTTTAGAAATATCAAGCACTTCAAGTAATTCATTAACAGTTAAGCCAGGAAGTCTTCCGATGAAAAATATAATTCGCCGATGTACTTGACGAATTCCGTAAGAAAGTACTAGGTCGTCCTCTTGTTTAATAAATGCACGGTATCCGAAGTAAAATAAAGCCAAATCTCTAGTAAAATTTAAGTTATCGTCTATTCCTGAGTTTTCTTTAGTCATAGCTCACTCCTTTTATTAGTCTATTATACTTGATAATTTAAATAAGTCAATATCGTTGACTTATTTAAAGAAAAGCGTTATTCTATAAATGTCAAGTTGATTGACCAATATATAATAAAATATGGAGGAATGCGATGTATACAGTAGGAGATTACCTATTAGACCGATTACACGAGTTAGGAATTGAAGAAATTTTTGGAGTCCCTGGAGACTATAACTTACAATTTTTAGATCAAATTATTTCCCGCAAGGATATGAAATGGGTCGGAAATGCTAATGAATTAAATGCTTCATATATGGCTGATGGCTATGCTCGTACTAAAAAAGCTGCCGCATTTCTTACAACCTTTGGAGTAGGTGAATTGAGTGCAGTTAATGGATTAGCAGGAAGTTACGCCGAAAATTTACCAGTAGTAGAAATAGTGGGATCACCTACATCAAAAGTTCAAAATGAAGGAAAATTTGTTCATCATACGCCGGCTGACGGTGATTTTAAACACTTTATGAAAATGCACGAACCTGTTACAGCAGCTCGAACTTTACTGACAGCAGAAAATGCAACCGTTGAAATTGACCGAGTACTTTCCGTACTACTAAAAGAAAGAAAACCTGTCTATATCAACTTACCAGTTGATGTTGCTGCTGCAAAAGCAGAGAAACCCTCACTCCCTTTGAAAAAAGAAAATCCAAATTCAAATACAAGTGACCAAGAGATTTTGAACAAAATTCAAGAAAGCTTGAAAAATGCCAAAAAACCAATCGTGATTACAGGACATGAAATAATTAGTTTTGGCTTAGAAAAAACAGTCACTCAATTTATTTCAAAGACAAAACTCCCTATTACGACATTAAACTTTGGAAAAAGTTCAGTTGATGAAACTCTCCCTTCATTTTTAGGAATCTATAATGGTAAACTCTCAGAACCTAATCTTAAAGAATTCGTGGAATCAGCCGACTTCATCCTGATGCTTGGAGTTAAACTCACAGACTCTTCAACAGGAGCCTTCACTCATCATTTAAATGAAAATAAAATGATTTCACTGAATATAAATGAAGGAAAAATATTTAACGAAAGCATCCAAAATTTTGATTTTGAATCCCTCATCTCCTCTCTCTTAGACCTAAGCGGAATAGAATACAAAGGAAAATATATCGATAAAAAGCAAGAAGACTTTGTTCCATCAAATGCGCTTTTATCACAAGACCGCCTATGGCAAGCAGTTGAAAACCTAACTCAAAGCAATGAAACAATCGTTGCTGAACAAGGGACATCATTCTTTGGCGCTTCATCAATTTTCTTAAAACCAAAGAGTCATTTTATTGGTCAACCCTTATGGGGATCAATTGGATATACATTCCCAGCAGCATTAGGAAGCCAAATTGCAGATAAAGAAAGCAGACACCTTTTATTTATTGGTGATGGTTCACTTCAACTTACAGTGCAAGAATTAGGATTAGCAATCAGAGAAAAAATTAATCCAATTTGCTTTATTATCAATAATGATGGTTATACAGTTGAAAGAGAAATTCATGGACCAAATCAAAGCTACAATGATATTCCAATGTGGAATTACTCAAAATTACCAGAATCGTTTGGAGCAACAGAAGATCGAGTAGTCTCAAAAATCGTTAGAACTGAAAATGAATTTGTGTCTGTCATGAAAGAAGCTCAAGCAGATCCAAATAGAATGTACTGGATTGAGTTAATTTTGGCAAAAGAAGATGCACCAAAAGTACTGAAAAAAATGGGCAAACTATTTGCTGAACAAAATAAATCATAATTTATAAATAGTAAAAAACATTAGGAAATACCTAATGTTTTTTTGTTGACTAAATCAATCCCTCTTTCTTTAGAAAACCTTAGTTTCTCAAAGACAACTTAATTAAGCCTGCCAAATATAAACTAGAGAAGTTGGAAGAAAATTCCATTTGCGGAAGAGTTCCTTTAGGAAAAATCTCTCTGAGTTCATCCTTTATCTTGTCTATATTTAAGAGTTTCTCCCAAACCTGAGGAATAAAGATGATTAATTGATGAGGGGCATACATTGCGATAATTGTTTGAATCGAATCAAATACTTTTAGATAAATCTCTTTTTGACTCAATGGAAATTCAGCATTTCTAAAAGTAGGAAGATATTTTATTTCCCCACTGATATTATTACTTCCTTTAAAAATAGTTTGATTAATAATCAAAGAAGAACCCGGCGGAAATTTTTCTGGAAAATAAACGCCTGATAAAACTTCATTCTCCTCTAAAGCATAGCCTAGAGTAGCGGCATTAATATCATTTTCGATAATGGTTTCAATCTGAGTTGAATCTCTAATTTCTTTAGCGAGATTGACATTTTTAAGCGGTGAAAAATCCATAATACGTAATTCTCCATCAATCTCAACCCCAGTAATACCACAAGTAATTAAAACGATTTGAGGAAAAACACTTCTAAAATGATTAATATTAAGCAGAAGCTCGTCTAAATTATTAGTCTTTAAATTTTTTTGTTCAATGACATTTCCCAGAAGATCGACAATATGATAATTGACCACTAAATTTTTATCATTTTCGATAAATTGAAGGATTAGTATTAATTCCTTAGTAGCATTAAATTCATAGGCTGTTGCGAAACGACCGCCAGTTTTAGCATGTTTATCAAGAGATTTAATGGTATCACTTTCAATCAGTTCCACAATAAGTTTATTAATTGTTACAACACTGAGTTGAGTCCCATCTGATATTTGACGAATTGTAAGTGGTAAATGAGCATTTTTAATGTAATCAGAAATTAGTTCCTTATTGTGTTCTTTGATATTTTTAGGTTTATAGGCTTTCATAATTCTCCTTATATGATCATTTTTCAAAATAAAAACGCTTTACTAATTTTGATAAAAAAGATATAATGAAATCAACTTATTAAAGTTTGTTAATAAAGTTTATTTAAAAAAATCGGCTTGCTCTTATTATTCTTAATAAAAGGAGCAATCATTGCCATTAGAATCATTATACCACTATTTTTAAAAGATTATCCAGCAATTGGATAAAGCTAGCTAGAAAATGGAGAAACAGAATGCACATCGAACACGTAGCGATTTATGCTGAGGATATTGAAAAAATAAAAGCTTTTTATGAAAAATATTTTAATGTCACTTCAAGTGATTTATACCATAATCAAAAAACAAGCTTCAAATCTTACTTTTTAACCTTTGACTCAGGAAGTCGAATGGAAGTCACAACAAAAAAATTCTTATCAAATAGAATTGCTGAGAGTTTAGGATATGCCCACATCGCCATTGCAGTAGGTGATAAACAAGCAGTAGATGAATATGCTGAAAGATTTGTAAAAGATGGTTATCCATTACTCAACGGCCCTCGTACTACGGGGGATGGCTATTATGAAGCAGTTATTCAAGATCCTGAAGGGAATTTGATTGAACTCACGACAACACTAGATGAAGAACATAAAAAATAGAGAGTGGGTAAGAGGTTTTGGCAGTTGATTTTGATTATCAAGAGATGTTGTTAGGTAACTTATACCTTGCTGGGAATATTTTGCCAGAAAACAAATCTATCCACGGCAAGAAGATTATCCAAAAAATCAATAATACTCCGATTGAAGAAAAAGAAACAATCGTTGCTTTAGAACGGCAAGTTTTTGGGAAAACAGGGGACAACCTGTATGTAACTCCCCCATTTCAGGTGGATTATGGCCGACACGTAGAAATTGGAAATAATTTCTATGCAAATATGGATTGTATTTTCTTAGATGTTAATAAAATAAAGATTGGCAATAATGTTATGGTGGGTCCACGTGTCAGTTTTTATACGGCAGGTCATCCAATAGATCCTCAAATTAGAATAGAAGAACTTGAATTTGGCTTGCCTATCACGGTTGAAGATAATGTATGGATTGGTGGGAATGCCACTATCCTTCCAGGAGTGACCATTGGTAAAAACTCAATCATTGCTGCAGGCGCAGTAGTAACGAAAGATGTTGCAGCCAATACAATTGTCGGAGGAAATCCAGCTCAGCTTATCCGAGCAATCAATGAAGAGGACAAGCGCTATTGGAACAAGAAAAAAGAAGAATATCAATCAAGATTAAAAGAAAAATAGAAATAAATCAATATATTTTTTAAATTGGAGATAATGTATGATTAAAGCAATCGCCGTGGATATGGATGGAACCTTTCTTAATTCAAATAATGACTACGACAGAAAAGCATTCCTTGAACTCTTTAAAAAATTAAAAGCGAAAGATGTGAGATTTGTGGTAGCAAGTGGAAATCAGTACGCTCAAATAAGTTCTTTTTTCCCAGAAATTTGGCGAGAAATAACATTTGTCTCAGAAAATGGCGGACTCGTATTTGAAAAGGGAAATTTATTAATAAAAAATATCATTGCCAAACCAATTATTCAGGATACTTTGACTCTTTTAGAAAATACTTCCTACAAAGTTGGAATTATTCTTTGTGGTGTACAATCTGCCTATATCCTCAAGAGCGAAAACACTGACTTGAAAAAAGAAGCAGCAAAATACTATTTTGCACTCAAAGAAATCGATTCATTTCAAGACCTTCCAGATGATGAATGGGTAAAAATCGCCCTTCAATTAGAGGATAAAAATGCTTTTTCGATTATTGATTTAATGAATGAAAAGAATAATTCTCAACTAAAAGCCGTATATAGTGGACATGGAAGTGTTGATTTGATTGCAAACGAAGTAAACAAAGGGAACACACTTAAGCATTTATTGAATCAATGGGAAATTAAGCCCGAACAATTTCTAGCTTTTGGTGATAGCAATAATGATTTAGAAATGTTAGAGCTCGCCGGCTATAGTTATTCTATGGCTAATGCAAGTGAACAAGTGAATCAAGTAGCAAAATATCAAGCACCATCAAATGATGAGAACGGAGTAATTTCTACTATCAATGCTTTATTTGATAAATTAGGCTAAAACTTTATGAAGTGGAAGGAACAAGTAAAAACCACTTCATTCTAAGGCAGTAAACTTAAGAGTAAATAATTGATATTATAATGAACAACTATAATTTTGACCTCCTATAGAAACATTATTGTAGAGCTCTCACCAAGCATAAGGCGCATTATAAAGATCTAAGTAGCAATAAATCTTTTCTTCAATTTGATTTACTGTCTTAAAATGAAGTGGCTAGTTCTTAACTCAGATTCCTGAACAAAGAAATACTAATAAAAGAAAGATAATAATATGATTAAACTTGTACTTACAGATTTAGATGGTACTTTCTTAAACAAAAGCGGTAGTTTTGATCAGTCTTACTACGAGAAGGTAAAGACAATGATGGACCAGAATAATGTTATTTTTGCCCCCTGTACTGGTAAACAATGCGAGCGGGTTGAAGAACTCTTTGATACGGATATTTCTAAAAATATCTGGATATTGGGTGATAGTGCAACACGAATTAAACATGAAGGTAAATATATTTATGAGTCCTTATTACCAAACAAGTTAGGACTTCAAATTATTGAAAAACTAGAAAATATTGCATCAGATCATATTATTATCGCTTGTACCCCAACTGCTGCCTATATCAAGTCAACAGTCTCTGAAGAGGATGCTCAAAAAATAAGAAAGTCCTATACCGTTGTCAAAAAACAGACAGATTTACAAAATATTGAGGAAGACTTTGTAAAAATAACCGTTTTTGATCAAAAACTGAGAGCATTTGAAAATGTTAAAGAGCTATCCGAATTTGAAGCACAAGCCTATATCGTGGCCTCAGAAGCAGCATGGATTGATATTTCCAACTATAATGTCCACAAAGGAACCACCGTTCAAGCACTACAACATATTCTTGGGGTAACGAAAGAAGAAACAATTGCATTCGGCGATGGGCTCAATGATATTGAACTATTAGAAGCCGCTGGATGTAGCTTTGCCGTTAATAATGCCTTTGACATCGTAAAAGAAAAAGCTGATTTCATAACAAAATCAAATGAAGAGAGTGGCGTCCTTCAAACAATTGAAAAGTTGTTACTTTTACAAAAATGAAAGGAATCATAGATCTAAGTTAACTGATTAAAATGCAAAGGACAATAACACCTATTGTCCTTTTTATGTTTTATTATTAAAGATTATCTACTACATTACTTTTGATAGCAAGACTCATAACTTTTTCTTATATCTGCTTAATTAAAATGTATTTTTAAAAAGCTATTTATTTTACTAAAATAATTTTTGAGGTAAAAAAATGCTAGAAATTTATTTAATACGACATGGACAAACAAAGTGGAATCTCGAAAAGAAAATGCAAGGTTCACTCAATTCTGACTTGACAGTTGAAGGAGTTGGGCAAGCAGTATCATTAGGTAAAGAGCTGAATAAACACTATTTTAATCATATTTACTCAAGTACAAGTCCTAGAGCTCTGGAAACTTCTCGACTAATATTTGGTGATAAAAAGAAAACTTCATCAGATTTGCTAGGTGAAATCGCTATGGGCGCGTGGGAAGGAAAAACTTATCAAGAAATTGAAAAGCTCGCTCCTCTAGAATGGAATAATTTCTTCAATCACCCCTTTAATTACTTTCCATCTAAAGATGGTGAATCATTTGCCCAACTTGAAGCTCGACTAAAAGTTTTTATCAAAGAAGAAGGACTCAGGGAGCGTTCAGGCAAAATCGCAATCGTTTCTCATCGCATAACGATTAGAATGCTGATTTCTCTCTTATTAAACAACAAAGAACTTTATGGTGAGATGGATCTTAGCTCGACATCATTGAGTATCATAGAAGTAGAAAATAATAAAGCAAAATTAAAACTCTTAAACTCTACGGCACATTATTAATAATAAAAAATCAAATCAGAAATTGATTTGATTTTTTTATCAATACTGTCGAAGAAATAAAATCCCAATTCCGATAAAAACAAGTAGATAGAGAAAATTTAAAAACGTAAAAAGACCGAAAAATTTTAATGTAGATTGGTCTTTAACATTCAATTGATATTGCCTTAAGGCTAGCAAGTTAGCCAAAGAAGCCACTAGTGTTCCTAAACCACCGATTGTCACTCCCAAGTATAAAGGAGAAAGTTGTCCGGTAAATTTTGATAGCAAGACAGCAGCAGGAACATTGCTGATGATCTGACTAGATAAGATAGAGGTAAAGAAAATAGAGAGGTCATTATTCATCAGCTGATGAAGCCAATCATGAATCAAAGGAATACGCCCAAGCGCGCCAACAATAATAAAGAAATTGATAAAAGTTAAGATGATTCCATAATCCACTTCTTGATAAACTTTTTTCTCGATAAGATAAGCACAGATCAAGCTTGCAATTAAAGAAATCCAAACAGGAATCAGAGCTAATACACCCAAAAGTACAATTAAGGTCGTGAATCCTAACAAGTAAAGATCTCGTCTTTTGATAGAAAACACCTTGTTTTCTAGCTGTTTGACAGTTTTCTTTGAAAATAATAAGGCACATAAAAATAAAGTCAATAAGCTGACCAATCCTAAAGGTATGGAGAGTTTGAAAAAGTCTAAAAGTTTTAAATGATAATAAGAGACCAAATACAAATTTTGAGGATTTCCAATAGGTGTAATCGCACTACCTAAGTTGGCATAAATGGTCATCAAACTAATCAAGCCAATTTTAGGTAACTTCACTTTTCGGTTTATATTAAAAACAATCGGCACCAAAGTTAAAATCGCCACATCATTCGTAAAAAACATCGAACCAAAGAAAGACAAAAGCAGCACCACTAAAGCCACTTGTCTCAAGTTTTGACATTTATCAATAATAAAGGCTGCAAAATATTTTAAAATACCAAGAATTTCAAAAATAGAAATAAGAATAATCAAGCTCAAAAGAGCCAAAATGGTTTTCAAATCAATATCAGAAGCTCTGACCGTCCCAAAAATAAGAGAAAAAAGCGCTAAAGCGAAAGTAAATAAAAAAGTTTTATCAGAAAAAATACGTTTTAAGGTAGTAGTCATGAAAGTTCCTCATCAGGAAGTTATTTTTAATTAATTTTAGCATAAAACTAACATCTGTTATTCTTTTTAAAACTACAAGATTTAACTGTTTCTAGTAAAAAGATTATTTTTGTTGTGAGCCGCCAAACATTTTATAAGCTCTCCCTCACTATTAAGATAATTATAAACTGTAACGAAAACATTGACCATCTAAATTTAGTATTTGCTCTATTTTATAGCCTATAAGCATCGTTATTATGATATAATTTTAAAAGATTCATTTACAAAGAACTGAAAGGAATGCAGTTATGACTTTTTCTTATAAAAGACTTTGGAAGCTGTTGATAGATAGGGAACTCAGCAAAAAGCAATTAGCTGAACTTGCTGGGATTAGCCAATACACCGTGAATAAACTAAATAAAGGCGAATCGGTGACGACCGAAACATTATCTAAGATTTGCGATGCATTAAAATGTAAGATAGAAGATATTTGTGAAGTAGAAAGTAGCAAAAAAGAAGATTCAACTCAACTGGGGGAACAAGCGTGATTACATCAGAAGAAATTAAAAGCAGACTATGGGACGGAGCGACGGAACTTCGTGGCTCAATGGATGCCAGCCGTTACAAGGACTATATGCTTGGCTTAATGTTTTACAAATTTTTAAGTGATAAAACCTTAGAGACATTTAGAAATACTGCGGGCTTAGGCAGAATATCAGAATCAGAGTTAGTCGAAGAGTACACCCAAAATCGTGAAGAATTAGGGGAAGAACTGGATAAGATGATTCAACAAGTCTTGGGCTACTTTGTAGCACCTGAATACCTGTATCAAAAATGGGTAAAGGATATCAACACAGGGGATTTTGAAGTTCAAAAAGTAACGGATAGTTTAAATAATTTCGAAAAGACTATTGCCGTAACAGGTGACTCCGATGATTTTAAAGGTCTTTTCTCAAGTTCGACTTTAGATTTGACTGATACTGCTTTGGGTAGCAACTTAAATGAGCGTAACAAAAGCATTAAAGCCCTAATCAATCTATTTGCTGACCTTGATATGGTTGCTTTGCAAAAGAGTGATGTGCTTGGTGATGCATACGAATATCTGATTGGTCAGTTTGCCATGGAATCAGGAAAAAAGGCCGGAGAATTCTATACGCCAAGACAAGTTTCAGAAATAATGGCGCAAATTGCAGCTAAGAACTCAAATATCCAATCGATCTATGACCCAACCGTTGGTTCTGGCTCACTTTTATTAACTGTTGGAAAACATCTGAGCAAAGAAGTGCAAAAAGATTTATCTTACTATGGTCAAGAAAAAAATACAGCCACTTATAACCTGACACGTATGAACTGCTCTTACATGGGGTACGTCCAGAAAAGATGACGGTAAGAAATGCGGATACTCTATCTCATGACTGGCCTGAAGATCCGAGTCAAGCAAATGTTGGGGTACAGTTTGATGCGGTTGTTATGAACCCACCATACTCACTCAAGGATTGGAATAAAGCTGGCTTAAAAGTTAGTGACCCTCGCTTTGAGATTGCAGGGACATTACCACCTGATTCTAAGGGAGACTTTGCCTTCCTTTTGCATGGCCTTTTCCACTTGGGAACAAATGGTACAATGGCGATTGTCTTGCCTCACGGTGTGCTCTTTAGAGGTGGCTCAGAAGGTGATATTCGTCAAAGACTTTTAGAGAAAAATCAAATTGATACCATCATTGTCTTGCCGAGCGGAATGTTTACCAATACGGGTATTCCAGTCATCGTGATGGTTTTGAAGAAAAATCGTCCAGTTGGAGAACCCGTTTTAATCATTGATGCATCTCGTGGTTTTGTCAAAGTTGGCAAGCAAAACGTTCTACAAGAAAAAGATATTGCCAAAATCGTAGATACTTATTCATCACGTAATGAGATTGAAGGCTATAGCCACCTAGCGACCCATGAGGAAATTATTGCTAACGAGTGGAATATGAACATCCCAAGATACGTGGCAGCTGATAATGATGAGATTGCTCAAGATGTAGATGCGCATTTATATGGTGGAATTCCTAAGTCCAACATCGATGAACTGTTGGTATTAAATAAGAGTGTTCCCGAAGTGATAAACTCATCATTTGAAGTATTGCGCGAGGGCTACCTGATGCTAAATAAGAGCATGGAGCAACTGACGGAAGAAGTTATCAATGCCCCACAAGTTTTGGCAAAGAATGATGAGTTGAGAAAGGTTGCTGAAAGTTTCGTTGCTAAGTATTGGCATATTCTCCGTCAGGTCAATCCTGATAGTGATTTGATTAGTCTCATGTCAGAAATGCTTTCTGAGATAAAGACAGAGGTTTCTAGTATTGAATTTGTAGACGCATATAGTGCTTACCAAATCGTGGCTGAAATCTGGAAAGACAGTCTGACTAAAGACAGTGAATTGATTGCAGCAAGTGATTTTTATACCATTGGCCGTACGCGTGAGCCAAATATGGTGACAAAAGGGTCAGGCAAGAACAAACGCCAAGAGCAAGATGGCTGGATTGGTATGCTTGTGCCAAATGAACTGATAGCCAAACGTCTTTTTGCTTCAGAACAAGAAGAAATCGAAGCGTTGAAAAATAAAGCTCAAGAAATTGACAGCGAATTGTCTGAGCTTGTAGAAGCTGCCAAAGTCGAGGACTCTGAAGAATATGAGGCCCTTTACGAATCGCTCAAGAAGAATGAAGATGACGAGCCACAGGATGCTTTTGAAGCTAAAATGATCAAGGCTGAGCTGAAAATAGCAGAAAAAGGAACATCTGAATTTGAATGGCTAAAGCGTGTTGAAAAACTTCTGGCGGATAAAAGTTCAACGAATAAGTCCGTCAAAGAAAAAGAAAAACAACTCAAAGAAGCGGTTGAAGTAAGAATCGAAAACCTGACAAATGAAGAGATTGATATGCTAGTGTTTGAGAAGTGGTTTGCGGGTACAGTAGATGCCCTTGTAGGGCTAGTTGAAAAACCTTTGCGCGCAGAGCTTTCGACGATCGCCCTTCTTGAAAATCGTTATGCTCAAACATTCAATGAAATTGATGCACAAGTTTCAGAGCTAGAAAAAGCCTTTGAAGCCCTTGCGAGTGAATTGGTGGTGAATCAATGAGCGAAAATAAAAAATTAATACCGAAAAGACGCTTTAAGGAGTTTCAAAATACTGATGCTTGGGAACAGCGTGAGTTGGGTAAATTTGTAAGTCTGATTACTAAAGGAACAACACCTAGAGATAAGTCTGGAAGTGGAAGCATAAATTTCATAAAGGTAGAAAATATCTCAGATGGAATCATTTCACCAGTCTCGAAGATATCTGAAGATGAACATGAAGGCTATCTACAAAGGTCAAAATTAAAAGAAAACGATATTTTAATTTCGATTGCAGGAACTTTGGGAAGAACTGGTGTAGTTGATAAAACGATACTTCCAGCAAATACCAACCAAGCTTTGGCTATAATTAGAGGCTATGATTTTGATAAAGATTTCCTATTGACTTCTCTTAATGGAAAAGCGGTAAAAGACTTTATTCGTAGAAATCCAACAATTGGAGCTCAACCAAATTTGTCTTTGGAGCAGGTTGGAAAATTTCTAATATATACTCCCAAAAAAGAAGAACAAATACAAATCGGAGTGTTCTTCAATAATCTCGACCAAACCATCGCTTTTCAACAGCGAAAGCTTGAGAAGATGAAGTCGATGAAATCAGCTTATTTGTCAGAAATGTTTCCTGCTGCAGGTGAGCGTAAGCCAAAACGCCGTTTTCCAGGCTTTACTGATGATTGGAAACAGTGTAAGTTAGAAGATATGTGTTCATTAATTACAAAACAAACAGGATTTGATTATTCAGCTACTATAAAACCTTCTTTAATTAATAAAAAAAATGATTCTACTTATTCATTTATACAAAATAAAGATTTTTCTGGTTTCAATATTAATTTAAATACTGATTTTTACATTCCTGTTAAGATTGCTGAAAAATTCCCTAGAATATTGTTAGATCAACCTTCATTATTAGTAACAATTTCAGGAAAGATAGGTAATCTAGGTTTATACAATGATGTGAAAAAAGCTTTTATAGGCGGCGCAGTTGGAATTTGTAAGCTAAATGACTTAAAAGAAGGAGAATTCATACTTTACGAATTAACATCAGAATTTGGTCAAAGGCAATTTAGAAAATCAACCAAGACATCATCACATGCCAATATTACTGTAGAGATGATAAAAGATATAGATATTATAATTCCTAAAAATCATATTGAACATAATAAAATCTCTAAGTTTTTTAAGCAGTTAGATACCACCATCGCTTTTCAACAACAGAAGCTGGAAAAACTACAAAACATTAAAAAAGCATACCTCAATGAGATGTTTATTTAAGAAAGGAGCGTAAGCTGTGAGTAATGCACCTAAAGATGCGAGTGAAAAAGCCTATCAAGAGAACTTTGTAGCTGAACTGGCAAAGTTTAAATGGCAAACACCTGACTTTTTGAATGGTAACAAGCAAAAAGTTACGGTTCAAAGCCTCATTGATAATTGGCGGAGTGAGCTCAATCGCTTGAATAATGACCAACTTGAGGGGATTTCTTTGACAGATGGGGAGTTTGCTCAAGTGCTGTCAAAAGTTGGACAGATTAGCAACTCCTACGAGGCAGCTAAAGTGCTGGCGATGGAGGAAGGAAAAGGTAAGATTGACGGAATTTATCGAGATAGCCATCCGCAAGTCACTCGCAAGCAAATCACGTTAACCATCTTTAAAAAAGCAGAGGTACGTGGCGGAGAATCAAGCTATCAGGTGGCGCGTGAAGTGGAGACGCCTAATGACAATCGCTTTGATATTGTACTTTTAATCAATGGCTTGCCACTGATAAATATCGAGCAAAAGCGGACAGACAAGTCGATTGATGAAGCTTTTGGACAATTCCAGCGCTATTATCGTGATGGTGAATATACCAATAACTTCATGGCCTTTTCACAGATGATGGTGGTTACGACAGAAATCGAAACGCGATATTTTGCCACGCCCAAAACTGTC
Organism: Lactococcus sp. EKM203L; assembly: GCF_011800585.1. Classification (NCBI taxonomy): domain Bacteria; kingdom Bacillati; phylum Bacillota; class Bacilli; order Lactobacillales; family Streptococcaceae; genus Lactococcus; species Lactococcus sp. EKM203L. The sequence goes on along the minus strand of NZ_JAALEQ010000005.1, from coordinate 97,583 downwards.
AATGACTTCAATCCCGCCTTTGTCTTTCACTGGTCAGACAGAGATAATAAGCGCATTAATGACTGGAAAAAGGTGATAGAACACTTTTTAATGATTCCAATGGCGCACCAAATGGTGGGGGATTACTTGGTGATTGATGAAGCCAAGGAAGAGGAGAACCGTAGGCACATGCTCATGCGCCCTTATCAAGTTTATGCTCTTCAATCCATAGAAGGGGCAGCCTTTGGTTGGGATAATGACGAAAAGATTCCACATGGTGGCTTTGTTTGGCATACCACTGGTTCAGGGAAAACAATCACCAGCTTTAAGACAGCTCTATTCTTATCTACAAGAGCGGGTTTTGATAAAGTGATTTTCCTCGTTGACAGAAGAGAGTTAGATAGTCGTACAGGGGAAAATTTCAAAGCATACGCTGCCTATGAACCGATAGATGTCGATGATGCCCGCTCAACTTATCAATTGAAGAAGAAACTCGGGAATGTAAAAAATGGCATTGTCGTAACAACTACTTTTAAGCTTAATAATCTGATTGATGATCTGAAAAAGAATCAAGACTATAGTCTTTCAGAGAAACGCTTTGTTTTTATCATCGATGAAGCCCACCGTACAACCATGGGACAAATGATGGGAAATATCAAAGACTATTTCAGAAAAAATGGTTTGTTCTATGGCTTCACAGGGACACCCCTCTTTGATGAAAATAAGGTCAAAGGCAAAATCAATAAAAAGAGTGAACTCATCAATACGACTGAAAAACTATTTGGGCCTGAACTTCATCAATATACGATAGACCAAGCGATTTCTGATGGGAACGTCTTAGGATTCCATGTGGATTACATCAATACGGGTGAATTCAAGAGTTATGAAGATTTGCGTGAAGAATTGCAGGATAAAGCTTTAATAGAAAATCCAGATGTCAATAAAAAAGAGCTTGAACGTAAATATGCAGTGATGTCCGAGCTAGAAGTGGAAAAAGAAGCAGCTAAGCAGGAAGTCTTGATCTATCAAGATGAAACGCATATTCCACGTGTAGTGACAGAGATTTTAGAGAATTGGGAAAGTCAATCCCAAAATCGTGAATTTAATGCGATTTTGACAGTTGCTCGTAAAAAGCGTGTCATTGCCTATTATAAAGAATTTAAAAAACAGTTGATTGAGCGTGATGAAAGTCTTAATATTGCCATGACTTTCAGCTTTGGCAACGAAAATGATCCAGAAAATCCAGCACCAAAAGAAGCGGCGATGATGTTTAAGGATTATAGCCAATATACGGGTATTGAATATATAGCTGGTGACAAGAAACATGGAGAAGATGCCTACTTTGAAGATGTGGTTGAGCGTGCAACACGTGGCGGGAGCGGACGAAATCCTAAGAATATTGACCTCGTAATTGTAGCAGACCAGCTTTTAACGGGCTATGACTCTAAACGCTTAAATACATTATATGTAGATCGCCCTTTGATGTTGCAAGGACTGATTCAAGCTTACTCGAGAACGAACCGAGTATTTGGAGCGACTAAGGAATTCGGAACGATTATTAACTTTCAGTACCCAAGGATTACCGAAGAAATTGTAAATGATGCCCTAAAACTTTATGGCAGTGGCGGTAAAAGCAGTCGGGTAATCGTTGACCATTATGAGGTCGCAGTGATTAAGTTGAAGAAATTGCTCGGTGAGTTGGTATTGACCTTATCAAAACCATCGGAGTGGGCTGAAATAAAAGATGATGACGATAAGAAAGAAGAGTTTAAGATAGCTTTCTTTGCAGCAAGCGACCAGATGAATTTAGTGCAACAATATTATGAATATCAGTGGAATGATGAAACTTTTGGCATGACTGAGCATACTTGGCTTCAGTATATCGGTGCCTATAAAAACCTTTTTCCTAGACCAGAAGGACCCGGACCTCAGACCATAAAACAACTTCAAGGTAAGACGAAGCTGACCAATACTCAAGTAATTGATGCTGCTCATATCTTAAGTTTAATCGGTGCAAGAGTAGGTTCTACAGATGGAATTCAGACAGTTGATGAGGGAACAAAACGGATTATTTTTGAGCAGATTCAAGAACTTAGTAACATGGGGGAGGCAGTAACTGCTGATTTACTCCGTGAGTTTGTAGAAGATGAGCTTTTTACAGGACATCTATCTTCAAGAATCAACTTTGATGAGGCGTTCGATAACTGGAAAAAAGAGAAGCTCCAAGTAGAGATAGAAAAATTCGCGGATTATTGGGGAATTCAAGATATTGATACTCTTAATAGGTCTGTAAATTTGTATTCCGATAGTCAGCCAGAAATCATTCCTTACATTGAAGAAATAAATACTAGCGTTAACCATGAAATCGCTCTAAATAAAGAGAATAAAGGTCGGCTAAAACACATTATTGAGTTAGGAAAAGCCCTCCCTAACTGGATGTATAAAATAAAAAGTCGATTATCATAAAAAGAATAAATACGAAAAAGGACAGGAGAAATAATTCTTTTGTCCTTTTTTTTATTTTTATGTTCCTTTCACTAAAAACCCTAAACACAACATTTCCTAGTTCACATCGCAAGAAAAAATCAGAAAAGCAAAACGTGAAAGCGCTATATTTATTTTTAGATAAAAACTTGTATATAAGTTTTGTAACAAACGAAAGAGATTAACCATGAAATCATCTATCTTTATTCCATATATTCTAAGAGATGGCGTAATCTTACAAAGAAATCAAAGGAACCATTTCTGGGGATATACGGGTTCAGAACAGGAAGTCATATTGTCGTATGAAGAGATAATTTTAAAAACTAAATCTGATGAAAAAGGTTTATTCAATTTTATTCTTCCAACACACGAAACAAGTGAGAGCATTGACTTCAAAATTTCAACTGTTGATGTAGAAATTATTCTCAAAGATATCTGTTTTGGTGATGTGTTCCTGCTTGGTGGTCAATCCAATATGCAACTTTGGATGGAACGTCTCAAAACACGCTATCCTGATGAGATAGAACAAGCCAGAAATCCTTGGATTCGCTATTTTGAGGTGCCACAAGAGCCTTCTTTTGATAACATTAAAGCAGAATTAACATCAGGACAATGGAAAAGAGCAGTTGGCGAAGATTTAAAGAATTTGTCAGGGATAGGATATTTTTTTGCTAAACAAAAATATGAAGAAGACCAAGTGCCAGTTGGAATCATCTGTACAGCAGTGGGAGGAAGTCCAATCAATGCTTGGTTGAACCAAGAAGTTTTGAGAGAACTTAACTTACTTCCTGATTACTATACTGAGTTAAAAAATACCGATTATCATGAAAAACTTAAAAAATCAGATGAAAGATATCAAGAAAACTATCAAAAGCTATTTGAAATGAATGATATTGGAGTTGAAGAAAATTGGCAAAATAGTGATTTCAACGATGAAGATTGGAGTAGGGTTTACTTGAATAAAAGTTGGCCACAACATTATCAAAATCCAGGTTCCGTCTGGTTAAGAAAGCAATTTAACGTTCCAACTCATCTGATTGGTAAAAAGGCTCTATTAAATCTAGGTACAATGATTGATGCAGATGAAACATTTGTTAATGGTCAAAAAGTTGGAGGAATAGATTATCAGTACCCTCCAAGAATATATGAAATAGAAAATTTATCAGAAGTATTAACTATAGCTATTCGATTAAAAATTTATCAACTACAGGGAGGTGTCACACAAACTAAAGAACATATTATTAGTACAGAAGGAGAAATAATAAATCTTGATGATTCAGAGGGATGGAAAATTAAACGAGCCAGTTATTTTCCTGAACGAAAAGCACAATATTTTCCTCAATATGAACCGGCAGGCCTTTTTAATGGAATGATTTCTCCATTATCAAAATTAAAAATTTCAGGAATTTTTTGGTATCAAGGAGAAAGCGATTCACATGAATATAGTAGCTATGGAATGAAATTTAGTAAATTAATACAAGAATGGCGAGAAATTTTCAATAACCAAAAACTTCTATTTATTTTTGTCCAACTTCCAAATTGTAATGAAAAATTTGGAGGTAAGAATTGGGCTGAGTTGCGTGAGGAGCAAACTAAAGCTTTAGATTTGAATTATACAGGAATGGTTGTAAGTATTGGAGATGGTGAGTCAGATGATTTACACCCAACAAATAAGAAGGTAATCTCTGAAAAAATTTATCAATGCTATAAACAGATAAATAATAGACATATTTGGGGTTACTGTAGCGGACCACACGCCACGAGGGTAGATCAAGTTGGAAATAACCTATTTGTTTCTTTTCAAACTTATGGGAAAAAGTTAAAGTTGAGAAATCATATATTTTTTGAAATATCCAGAAATAGGGGAATAGAGAAATTATCAAATGTTGAGCTGCTAGGTAATCAGATAAAAATTATTCTACCTGATGGGTTAGAGTTGATAGGTTCAGATATTACTTATAATTGGTCTAATGATCCTCAAGTGTTAATTACTGATGATGATGGTAGAGCAGCAGCTCCATTCAAACTCAAAATCAGTTAAAGCAAAACAAATATACAAATGCACTGAAAAAAATCAGTTCATTTTAGAAAGAAAATTTTTAATATGAAATCTATTAAAAAATATTGGCAGCTATATTTAATTGTAGCTATACCAACAGTCTACCTTCTAGTTTTTCGCTATATTCCGATGATAGGAAATGTGATTGCTTTTAGAACTTACTTACCGGGAGGTTCTGTCTTGGGACAGGATTGGGTTGGACTCAGATATTTCCAGATGTTTATTGGAGATGCAACTTTTTGGCAAGTTTTTCTTAATACACTCTCTATTGGAATTTGGACATTGATTTTTACTTTTCCTTTACCTATTATCTTTGCCCTCTTGTTAAATGAAGTTAAAAATAGAATCTTTAAAAAGTTCATTCAAACAGCCTCCTATCTTCCTTATTTCTTATCAATTGTTATTATTGCGGGGATGATTTTAGATTTTACGTCAAGCAGTGGTTTTATTAATAATGCCATTCATTTCTTTGGTGGAAGTCGTATTCTCTTTATGCAAGATCCAAAATGGTTCCAACCGATTTATGTCATTTCGCAAGTTTGGCAAACTTTAGGTTGGGGTTCAATTCTGTATTTGGCAGCTTTGACAAATATTGATGATACGCTCTATGAAGCAGCTAAAATGGATGGAGCTAATCGTTGGCAACAAATGCTTCATGTCACACTTCCTGGAATTTTACCTACAATTATTACGATGCTCGTTTTAAATGTTGGTTCTATTTTAGGAGTTGGCTTTGAAAAAGTTCTCCTCCTCCAAAACCCTTTAGTTTACTCAACAGGAGATGTTGTTTCTACTTATCTTTATCGCGTAGGTATTCTGTCATCAAACTTTTCTTATGCGACAGCGATTGGAATTTTTGAAGCAATTATTGGTTTGGTTCTAGTATTAGGTTCTAACAGAATTTCTGCGAAGATTACCAAAACTTCACTATGGTAAGGAGGATAAAATGAAAGATAGTATCGGTTATAAAGTTTTTAAAGTGATTAATGCAATTGTTCTGATATTGATTGTCATTGCAACAGTTTATCCTTTTTGGAATGTTGTCGTCCAATCATTTTCAAGCGAAAATGCAATTACAGCAGGAAATGTTGTTTTAACACCCGTTGGTTTCAATTTAGAAACCTATAAGTACGTTATGAATGATCCCATTTTCTGGATTAATTATAAAAATACAATTATTTATACGGTTGTAGGAACAGCAATTTCCCTATTTTTAACAACGACACTTGCTTATGTCACGTCAAAGAAGTATCTACCAGGACGTAAATTTTTCATTGGGTTGTCTGTATTTACTATGTTTTTTGCTGGAGGATTGATTCCAAACTACTTATTGATTAAATCATTAGGGTGGATGAATACGATGTGGGCGGTCACAGTACCAGGAGCATTATCCATTTTCAATATGTTGATTATGAAGTCTTTCTTTGAATCAATGCCAGATGCCTTAGAAGAAGCAGCGATTATTGATGGAGCAACTCCATTTCAAATTTTAATGCGAATCATCTTGCCATTATCCAAACCAATATTGGCAACCATGGTTTTATTCTACGCAGTTGGAGCATGGAATGCTTGGTTCGGTGCTTTCCTCTACATGGACAATAAAAATCTCTTCCCTGTTTCGGTTTATTTACGAAATCTGGTCAAAGGGGCAACGGGTGCCGAGGCGCAAAGTGCGGATGAACAGAGTCAGGTGAGCTCAAATATTAAAGCAGTAACTATGGTCTTAACTGTATTACCTGTACTTGTTGTCTATCCATTTTGTCAAAAATACTTTGTTAATGGAATCATGATTGGTTCTGTTAAGGGATAAATTTAGTTAGTTTCTTGAATTAGGACTATGAAGTTTTAGTTCAGATTATATAAATACTTAAGGAGCACAAGAATGAAATCTTGGAAAAATTTATTGGTTGGAGCGGCAGTGATTGGCGCTTCAGTGATGTTGGTTGGCTGTTCATCTAACGGTAAATCAACATCAGATGCAAAAAAAGATGGTTCAATTAATATGTCGAGCCAAAAAGGTTATATGAAAGACTTCAAGGCTGATGAAACTTTTAAAGCAACTTCAGCATTAAACCTTTCAATGATGTATAGAGATTCACCTAATTATCCAGTTAAAAACAGTTGGATGTTGTGGTCTGAACTTGAAAAAAATCAAAACGTCACTTTCAAAAGAACAGATATTCCTTTATCTGATTACCCACAAAAACGTTCGACTTTGATTGCAGCAGGTCAAACCCCAGATATTGTCACAGCGGTTGCACCTGGTGAAGAAACACAGTTCGTAGCTGGTGGACAAATTCTACCTATTTCAGATTATCTAAAATATATGCCTAATCTTTCTGCACGTTTGAAAGAATGGAAATTGACAGACTTGTTCAATTCTCACAAGCAAAAAGACGGAAAAGTTTATATCTTGCCTCAAATTGGTGAAGTTCCAACTTATGATTATACTTTTGCCTATCGTTCAGATATCTTTGAAAAGGCTGGTATCAAAGCTCCAACAACTTTAGATGAATTTACAAAAGCTCTTGAAACACTTAAAGAAAAATATCCAAGTGTCACACCATATTCAGATCGTTGGCAGTTTAATGCTATTCCAAATATTGTTGCACCACAATTTAATACCAGTGCTGGTTGGGGATATTCAAATGCAACTTATGATAAGGGAGATAACAAATTTGTCTTTACTGTACAACTCCTGAGTATAAAAAATTTATAAGTTATTATAGTAATTTAGTCCAAAAGGGATTAATGGATAAAGAATCTTTAACTCAAACAGATGATACAGCAACAGCGAAGTTTATTAATGGACAATCTTTTGTCATCGGAACAAATGGCTCTGAATACACGACTTTACAAAAGAACTTACAAGCAAAACACCCAGATGAAAAAGTAGCAATGATGACTGTCCCTGCTGGGGAAGATGGTTTGATGGTCCAAGATAATCGGATTGCGGCCGTTGCTGGTATGATGTTATCTTCTAAATTGAAAGATAGTGACCATTTCCTTGCGACTCTTCAATTCATTGACTGGTTACTCTATTCAGACTCAGGCCAAACCTTTGCTCGTTGGGGTGTTGAAGGCACAACTTACACTAAATCTGGTGATACTTATACTTTAGCAAAAGATGTCAATACTTTAGGTTTAAATCCAAGTGGTACAAAAGACCTTCAAAAAGATTTCGGTTTCCGTAATGGCGTCTTCTATGCTGTTGGTTCCGGTTCAAAAGCTTTGATTTACTCTCAATATAATGATGTGACTAAAGAATTTTCACAAGCAATGGATAAGAAAGCAAAAATAGTTTCACCAGCACCTGTTTATCGAATGAGTTCAACAGACCTTGAACAATTTTCTTTACTTGATACACCATTGAAAGACTTTGTTACAGCACAAACACAAGCTTTTGTCAGTGGACAACGTCCAATGTCACAATGGAGTTCTTATGTGAAAGAAGTGCAAGCGAAGAATTCATCCAAACTCATTGATATGGTTAACAAAGCCTATAAAGCAGCAAAATAAGTATTATTAGATAATTAAGCCAAAAGGAAACATCAATGGCTTAATTTTTTAAGACAGCCTTTAAAAAAGTTGATTTAAAGGTTGTTTTAAAAAGTTCTAAATAAAGAGGAAAAAATGAATCCTAAAAAAGATGTTACTGAATCAATTTATTATAAACTCGCTGGACAAATTGGACATATTATATTTTTACAGTTAATGTTCATCATTTGTATTTTTCCGATATTAGTCTCATTTTTGTTTGTTAGATACGAGATAAATAATTTCATTTTTATGACTCCTTTATTTTTTCTAGCAGTGCCAGCCTTAGCAGCCTTGAGCTCATCAACACTTTATATTTTAGAAAGCCAGGATGTAAAACATTTAGGGATATATTTTTGGAAACAATATAGAAAGTTATTTTTAGATGCTTTAAAAATTGGAATTCCAGTCATTTTTGCTACTTCAATTATTTTGATTGATATTGCTTCAATGCAAAAGTCTTCGACACCTATATTTTCTTGGTTCTTTATCTTATTGCTCCTTGTTTTATTAGTATTTACTGTTTTTGTTGGGTTGATTAATATTAAATTCAAATTTAGAATACGGGATATGTTTAAAATAAGTATGGTTTGGTCAATGACTTTTCCAAGTTCAGTAATTAAAGTGATTATTTTAAGTCTAGGATTATTAGGAATTATGTTTTTTGTGAGTGGCTTTCTGATTTTTGTTTTAACCAGCACATATATTTATCTTATCTGCCATGAATTGAGCAAAATGTTGGACTGGGTTTGGAAAAATTATACTCAGGAAGGCAAGAGTAACACGGAACTATAAAAACTGGGAGAAATTTTTATTTATGGTAAATCAATTAATTAGTAAAAAACCAACTTCAATGTTTATTAGTGGCGTTGTAAAAATCGGATACGACAGAAAAGACGATGAAGCAATAACTAAGCATGCTTTAATAAATTTAAAAAATGATTTGGCAAATGTTTTAGATAATGAAGCAATTCTTGCAACTGATAGCAAAAATTCTAAGATTATCGTTTCAACGATTGATACTTCATTAGCAAAATCACAAAAAAATTATGAGCTTTTAAGAGAGGCTCTAAATAAAAAAGAGCAATATATTATCACCGTTTTTGAAGGACAACTTCAGCTGATTGGGAGTGATAGAAGAGGAACGATTTATGCAATTTATGAATTTTTAAGTCAGATTGGTGTTTCTCCGTGGCATTACTGGATGGATGTGCCGATTAAGAAACAATCAAAAATTTATCTAAATGAGTCATTCTTTTTGATCGATGCTCCCAAAGTAGAAAAACGTGGTTTTTTTATTAATGATGAATGGCCGGCAGCAGGAAATTGGGCAACTAAACATTTTGGACATTTAATGAATGAAAAGGGTGAAAAAATGAATTCCTTTAATCACCTTTATTATGAAAAATTATTGGATTTATTACTTCGTTTAAAAGGGAATTTTATTTGGCCTGCCATGTGGGGATCAGCTTTTTATGCTGATGATCCTGAAAATTCAAAATTAGCTCAAGAAATGGGAGTAATTGTCGGGACATCACACCATGAACCTATGGGACGTAATCATCAAGAATGGATTCGGAATCATGAACAATATGGTAATGGAGAATGGGATTACGAAAATAATCAAGATGGTTTGGATAAATATTTTCGTAAAGGAATTGAGCGTTCCTATCAGACAGAAGATATTTTCACACTTGGAATGCGTGGCAATGGTGATGAAGCGATGAGGGAGGGAGAAAATATTACTCTTTTAGAGCAAATTATAGATAAGCAAAGGAAAATTATTTCCGAAGTGACAGGACGTTCCGCTAAAGAGACACCACAGATTTGGGCACTTTATAAGGAAGTTCAAGATTATTATGATAAAGGAATGCGCGTGCCGGATGATGTAACTTTACTTTTATGCGATGATAATTGGGGAAATCTTCGGAAGCTTCCAAGTCTAGAAAACCGAGATAGAAAAGGTGGCTACGGAATTTATTATCATTATGATTATGTAGGTGGTCCACGAAATAGTAAATGGATTAATGTTTCTCAGATTCAAAGAACCTGGGAACAAATGACATTAGCTTATAACTATGGAGTTAGAAAACTTTGGGTAGTAAATGTTGGAGATTTGAAAGGTCAAGAATACCCCCTTTCTTATTTTATGGACTTAGCGTGGAATTCTGAGCAATCACTTGAGGAAATGGAAAGCTACACTAAAAACTGGGTAGGAAAACAATTAGGAGAAAATTATACTGAGGATGCAAGTAAGCTTCTTGCAACTTATAGTAAATTAAATATGAGTGTAAGCCCTGAATTGCTTGATAAAGATACATTTAGTTTAGATAACGATCATGAGTTTGAGCGAGTTCTTGCACATTATCGAGATTTGTCTAATCAAGCCGGGGAGCTTTATGTATTAATGCCAGAGAAATATCGGCAAGTCTATGAACTATTAATCTATTATCCGCTTGTCGCAACTGCTAATCTTTATGAAATGTATTATGCTCAAGCCATAAACTGGAAATCTGAGAATGCAACAATAGTCAACCAAGCCGCGGATAAAGTAGAGTGGTGTTTTAAAAGAGATACTGAATTAACTTCACATTATCATTCTTTGAATGATGGGAAATGGGAGCATATGATGAGTCAAACTCATATTGGATATCATGACTGGCAAGAACCCGAGTATCAAATCATGCCAGAGATTCGTCATCTTAAATCAGAAATAAACATCTCAAAAGAAGTAGACCAATCAATAGTTATTGAAGCAGGCGACTTTAATGAAAAATCTCAAGGAGAAGTTGTCTGGACAGAGATAGCTGATATGGGAAAAACTGTCTCAGCGATTACCACTCTACCTAATACCATTATTCCAAGTAACAATGATTTTGTTTGCTATGATTTTGAGACTGTTTCTTCTGGAGAATTTCAAGTTGAGGTTTTTCTCTCACCAAGTTTGAATTGGAATAATAGCGGGTTAGTTTATGGTTATCAAATTGATGGTGAGGCAGAAATAGAAGTCAATTTTAATGGAATTTACAAAGGAGAATTAGGAAATTGGCAAGCTGAACGAATCATCAGAAGTTTGACAGTTACTAAGTTAGAACAAGGTAAACATCGCTTGCTATTTTATGCTAAAACACCAGATGTGATTTTGCAAAAAATTGTACTTCATTTTGGAGAGATAAAAGAAACTTATTTGGGAAGAAATCATTCTGATTTTATTAATACTTGGTTGATTTAGAGAAAGGCTGACATGGAAAACTTATTACTAAAAATTGCACCAAAAGAAGAAATCGACAAGAAACTAAAGCATGTCTTTGAAACGCTGTTTGGCCAAAATTCTCCTGAACGCATCTATTTTGAAGAAGATGATATGGCATATATTGTTGATACAGGCAATGATGATGTCAGAACGGAAGGAATGTCTTATGGGATGATGATTGCTTTGCAGTTGGACAAACCAGAAATGTTTTCTCGGTTATGGAAATGGGTGAAAACCTATATGACAGTGCCTAAAGGTCATGAAAATGAGGGATATTTTATCTGGTCTTGTGCACCTAATGGCCAAGCTAATAGTGATGGTCCAGCTCCAGATGGGGAAGAATATTTTGCCGCAGCGTTATTACTGGCTGAAAAGAGATGGAAAATCAAAGAATATGGGGATGAAGCGAGAGCTTTACTTCATGCGATGGTTCATAAAGGGGAGAATCAAGATGGCTATCCTATGTTTGAACCAGAAAATACTTATATAAAGTTTGTGGCTCATCTTTATATGACTGACCCTTCCTATCATTTACCTCAATTCTATCAACTTTATGCCAAATATGGCAATCCAGAAGATTCGGCCTTCTTTCTCAGAGCTGAAGAGGAAGCTCGTAAGTTTTGGCTCAAATCAGCAAATGCTACGACTGGATTGACACCAGAATATGCGGATTATGAGGGAAAGCCTTATGATATTGATGGTCATTGGACCTTCTTTAGTGATGCTTATCGGACGGTTGCAAACATTGGCTTAGATTGGCTTTGGGAGCACGAAGAGATTGGACAAAGTCAGATTGCCGTAAATATCCAAAAATTCTTTGAGCCTTATCTTGAAAATGATGAAGAAATTCCTGTTTTTAAAATTGATGGTCAGCCTTTAAGGAAAGAAGAACAGACCGCGGAAGGCTTTCCACCGCTAAAAGTTCATCATCCGATTGGTCTTTGGTCAACTTTAGCTCAAGCCTCACTTGTCACCAATGAGTTTGATTCCACTTTAGCTTTGAAATATCTCAAATACTTCTGGAATTTGAAACTTAGAAGAGGGAAATATCGTTATTATGATAATCTGCTTTACCTTTTTGCTCTTCTTGCTTTATCTAGAAATTATCAAAAAGAGTGGTCATGAAAGGAGAAAGAGAATGACTAAAGAAATTGCTTTAACTTTTGATGATGGACCTTGGGGAGCAAGGACGCTTTGGGTGCATGATGAACTCATTAAGCGACAAATTCCAGCAACTTTCATGATATGGGGTGAGCATATGGCAGATTATCCTGAAATTATGAAAGCAGCGGTAGAAAATGATCTTTTTACTTTTGGAAATCACACATATAGTCATCCTCATTTGGCTGACTTATCGGAAGAAGAAGTTTTGTCTGAGATAAAAAGGACAGATGACCTCTTTTACCGACTGACAGGTATGACTTTTGATTTTGTTCGTCCACCATTTGGGGATTGTGATGCTCATACTTTATCTCTCATTAATCGTCCGTTAATTTGTTGGTCTTTGGATACAATGAGTTGGAATCATGGTGATCCGGCTAAATGTTTTGAAGCTATCCATAATGCTAAAGATGGCGATATTGTCTTGATGCATGATTTTCAAGAAGCTGATGTTTTTGCTTTGTCTGCTATTTTAGATTACTTACAAGAAGAGGAGTTTACTTTTAAATCGCTTCCTGAGCTTTTGGGGACTCAACTTAATGATGAAGCTTATATCTACTACTCAAGGGATAAACGAGAAAAAGTTGGTTTTAAAGGTATTTGACCGTAAGTTTAGATAAGAAAGGGAGAAAATGACGATTGATGAAATGTGGCTGAAGTCTTCAGTCTTGAAAGAACGACTGGCCGAGGAGATTTTTTATGTTGATGTGACATTTGAAGATAAAATCACGCTTCGTTTGCGCTCAGAAATCAGTGAATGGTTAGGTTATCAACTGACAGGAGAAAAGTCAGAAGCAACAGTGGTCTTGTCAGTAAAAAGTGATCTGGATGATAATTTAGAAGCTTATGAAATCAGAGAAAATGAGATTATTGGTGCTTCGTCAGTTGGTTTGCTTTATGGATTTTATGCTTATTTGCGTTTAAAACTAACAGGGGCCAAATTATCTGAAAAATCAGCACCTAATCAAGCTTTGCGGATGATAAATCACTGGGACCAAGTGGATGGTACTATTGAGCGTGGTTATGCTGGTGAGTCTATTTTCTTTGGTCGCTTCGGTTCAAATGATAACACAGACACAGGATCCTTTGCTGTCAAAGACATTGGAACAGATATTTTTCGTAATGATTTCACGCGCTTAGAAATGTACGCTCGCTTTCTTGCTTCCATTGGAATTAACGCAATTTCACTAAATAATGTGAATGTTAGAGCTTTGGGAACAAACCTGATTATCTCGCCTTACATTGAAAAAGTAGGTGAGATTGCTAGAATTTTTGCGACTTTTGGTCTCAAGACCTTCTTAGCTATTAATTGGGCAGCACCAAAATTAATTGGTGGACTAGAAACGTCAGATCCCTTGGATGAAAAAGTGTCTTCATGGTGGCAACAAACTATTGACCATATCTATAATGTCATTCCTGATTTTGGTGGTTTTGTTGTTAAAGCAGACTCTGAGGGTGAACCTGGTCCTTATCAATATGGTCGAAATCATGCGGACGGAGCCAATATGCTTGCTAAGCCTTTTGAAAAATATGGAGGACTTGTCATTTGGCGAACTTTTGTATATAATTCGCAAACGGACTGGCGGAATCGTAAGAATGACCGAGCTAAGGCAGCTTATGAAAACTTTATGCCTCTTGATGGTGATTTTGCGGACAATGTAATTTTACAGATTAAATTTGGTCCTATTGATTTTGGAGTGAGAGAACCTTTGATGCCCTTGTTTGGAGCACTTAAAAAGACTAATCAATTAATGGAATTTCAAATCACGGCCGAGTATTTAGGACATCAAATTGACTTGAACTATGTTCTTCCTCAATGGTTGGAAATGATTCATTTTGATAACTATGGTCAGCCAAAGAATACAATCAAAGTAAATTCTCCTATAGCGACAAACTCAGGTTTCGTAGCCATTGGTAACGTGGGAATGGATGAAAATTGGTGTGGCAACAAATTAGCCCAAGCAAATTTTTATGGTTTTGGTCGAATGGGTTGGAACAATGATTTAACAGCAGCTAAGATTTTGCAAGAATGGATTGCGTTGACTTTTCCAGAGGTAAAAGAAGAGGTACGAAAAGAAATTTTTGAGCTCCTGATTGATTCTAATCGAACATATGAACTCTACAATGCACCACTTGGTGTGGGTTCAATGATGGTTCCTCATTATCATTATGGCCCTTCCGTCAATGGTTATGAATATGATCGTTGGGGAGCCTATCATTTTGCTGACCGCAATGGTCTTGGAATAGATCGAACAAGTGCGACAGGAACTGGCTATGTTAGTCTTTATGCCCCGGAAGTAGCCAAGATTTTTGAAGATAAAAGTCAAACTCCAGATGAAATTCTACTTTTTTTCCATTATGTCGAATATGGACAACTTTTAAAGAATGGGAAAACACTAATTCAGACCATTTATGACCAGCATTTTGAAGGCTTTGAGCGAGTGGAGTCTTATCTTAAAAGTTGGCAGACATTAATTGGAGAAATTGATGAGCTGACATATAATAATGTGCTTGAACGTTTGAAGTTGCAATTAGAAAATGCCAAAAATTGGCGAGACCAAGTTAATACATATTTCTATCGAATGTCTGGTATTCCCGATGAAATAGGTCGGGAGATTTATCGATGATTTAAAAAAAAATAGCTAGTATCATATACTAGCTATTTTTTAGTTTATACGATTGATCTTACCTGCATTTTTAAATTGCTTATCTGATATAATGGATTTAGATAAAAACAGGACATAATCTTTAATTAAATCTAATAAAATTTTACTGATGCCAAAGACTTAAATTTATTAAGGTTAGTTAAAAAAAATAGAAGGGTTTAGATGACTTGAAAGCTAAAAATGAAATTTCTAAAGAGCGAAAAGAAACCGTAGAAACTGCGATAGAAATTAAAAAAAATAATCTTGAAATCAGTCAAAATTTATTAGAAGGTCGATTTGAACTTTATCCAGAAAATCGTCGTCGTTCAGTCAATAAAGTTATTTATCAGAGCCAGTATTTTCAATTAGTTTATAATTTAAATCACAAATCTTTAATAATTGAGAGTAAGGGGGATTTAATCTACTCTGCAATTCCTTATGATACAGGAAGGAATTATATACAGAAAGCCTCTATTCAAGCAATCTTGCATCCGAATGAAACAAGAAAATATATTGAAAGTCATGAAAATAATCTAAAAAAATATTTGGCTTTATCTATTTTTCAATTAACAGGACAAAGAGTTGCACTTGATTCCAATGAAGTAAAGCAGGCTTATCAACAAATTTTTATGGACCCTTTGTTTGAAATGCAAGTCTTGGGAAGGATGATGCAACATGATGAAACGGGCCCTCTTTCTGCTAATCTGGCTGGAAAATTTTTACACAGTGAAAATAGAAAAACTGGAATTTCGCCTTATTTAGCCGAATACTTGAAATTTGTTGTTGAAGTGACGCAGAATTTACCGATTTCAACGGATGGTAAAAATGTTCATTTGCTTGATTCTGCCCATGAACAACCAAAAGAAAATGTTTATCTTGACCAAAGCAAGAATTTAGCACTTTCAAGTCAGTCAGATTTGAAAGTTGGTTTAGAAAATCTTCCTGCCCCACTTAAAGTAGAAATTGAAAACATTCAAATTGCTGAACCTATTAAAGAAGTGGTGACCAAACCACTACTGAAATCAAATGTGGGTAATCAATTGAGGAATTTACGGAAAAATTATGTTGCACATAGTCAAAATCCTAAAGACCTTGAGCAGTACTTTGAAAATGTTCATTCTACTGAAAATAATAATAAAATTAATGTTATTTCAGATATTGATAGTCAGGATGGAAAACTTCCTTTCTCTAATCCTAACTTCAATATTTTAGTAGGAAATATCTCTGATTCTGTAGTTTCAGATTCAAAAATACAAGGAATTTATGTTATTGGAAATCATGAGCTAGCAGATATTCTTTCAGAACAAAAGATTTTTTCTAAAAGTAAATGGGATGATTTTAGAGAAAAAGAATGGTTTAAGGATTTAGTTTTAGACCCAGATCAGGCATGGCCAAAATTACCAATAGGGGATAATTCCTTTTACGAACTCATAAAAGAGGAGTTAGCGCAAAATTATCCCAAAATGAAGATATTAAATAATGAATCGGTGATTTATGAGGGGGTGCGTTATATTGGCTTAACCATACCAGTGGCTCTTGCGAAGCGAAAGAAAGAACTGCAAAATTTTATTGCTATTGAACTGAAAAGACTTCTTGCTCAAGATAAACAAATTCCAACAGTAGTTGTTTCTCATGCTCCATTATTTAATGAATTAAGTATGCTTTCACCAAAGAGCAGCTCCTATAACAAATCTTATAAATGTGCTCATAGGGGGATATTGGATTTATTCGAAAATTTTAATATTATTGGAGCCATTCATGGCCACCATCACATTCCAGCCTCATCAGGTCAATCAAAAATGGTCAAATTTTCTAACAAAAATATCTTTGTAGTTTGTTCTATTTATTCAAAAATTAATACAGGATTTGAGCTTGCAAAATTGTTACCTGATACGAATATGGAGAAACCTTTAGGACTTAAGAAAGATAAAAATTAATAAAATATTTATAGGAGAAGGATGAATGAAAAAATTTTTTATTGGGATACTTTCACTACTCATACTTTTTACAGTTACGGCTTGCAGTAAGACCAATAGTTCATCAAAAGATAGCAGTCAAAGTACGACAAAATTGATAAAAGAGTCTTCCAAAGAGACTCAAACAAAACAAGCTAGTTCAACAGAACTGAGTAGCAGTAGTAGGCAACAAAGCTCAGAAAATATATACTATGTTCAATTAAAAAAGGCGTGGCAAGATGAATTAGATTACATTAATTCGATAAGTGATCCGCATATCAAACAGGCAGTTCAATCACCTGAATCTGCCGCAATCTTTAAATCTAATGAATTAGTCAATCAACATCCTGAAGATACCTCTGTTATCAATGAAAATTTGAAAAAGGTGCTTTCAGGTCAATGAAGAAATTAAATGAATAATCTAAAAAGACTTTGTAATTAAGTCTTTTTTTGTAAACTTAAATTACTTAACCGGTTGACAAATTATAAAACTTTAGATATACTTAACTGGTTAACTATATAAGGAGGTGTCTTTTGAAAAGTGAAATTTAATAGAAATTAAATATTTTTTTGACTATAAAGTTAACCGGTTAATCAACTACTAACTGGTTTGATATTTATCTCTAGAGTAAATGAGTAAAGATGATTATTTTTAGGAGGATTTTAAGAGTGAACTTAATCAAGTATAAGAAAAAATGGATTATTAGTGTATGTTTAGGATTAGTGGCTTTAATATTTTTAGCTGCTTGTCAGAATACAAATTCAAAAGAAAATGAAAAAAACGCCAGTTCAAAACTATCAGTTGTTACCACTTTTTATCCCGTTTATGAATTCACAAAGAATGTTGTGGGTGAGGCTGGAGAAGTATCACTATTAGTACCAGCAGGTACAGAGCCTCATGATTATGAGCCTTCAGCAAAAGATATGTTGAAAATTAATCAATCAAATCTTTTTGTTTATCATAATGATAATATGGAAACTTGGGTAGGAAAGTTGAAAAATACTTTGGGAGAAAAATCGCCCAAGATCATCGAAGGAACAAGAGAAATTGTTTTACTTCCAGGTTCTGATGATGAGCATGAACACTCAGAAAACGAAAGTGATCATCATCATGAGTATGATCCACATACTTGGCTTTCACCAAAGATGGCGATTAAAGAAGTAAAGATAATTGAAGCTCAATTAAAAAAACTCTATCCTAAACAAGCTAATCTTTTCAGTGAAAATGCTGAAAAATATGTTAAAAAATTAAGTAAACTTGATCAAAAATACAGTGAAGAACTAAAAGATGCTAAGCAGAAAAATTTTGTGACTCAACATGCTGCTTTCCGCTATTTAGCATTGGACTATGGTCTTAATCAAGTGTCTATTGCAGGTTTAAATCCTGACAAAGAGCCTTCAGCTAAAAGATTGGGGGAATTAAAAAAATATGTTGAAGCTAATAGTATTCAGTATATTTATTTTGAAAAAAATGCTAATGATAAATTTGCCAAAACACTCGCCAAAGAAGCAAAAGTAAACGTTGAGGTGCTTAATCCATTAGAAAGTTTGACGAAGAAAGAACTTTCAGAAGGTGGGAATTATATCAAAGTTATGGAACAAAATTTAATAGCACTTAAGAAAACAACAGAAACTGAAGGAAAAGACATTCAAGCAGAGGAGAAAAGTAAAGAAGTAAAAACGGTTGCCAATGGTTATTTTTCTGATGCTGATGTAAAAAACCGTTCCTTAAGTGATTATAGTGGAAATTGGCAATCTGTCTATCCTCTCTTGGAAAAAGGAACATTAGACCAAGTGTTTGAGCTTAAATCAAAAATTAATAAGGAAATGTCAGCTGCTGACTATAAGGATTATTACACAAAGGGTTATAAAACGGATGTTGACCAAATTTTAATAGATGATAAAACGATGAGTTTCGTTAAAAATGGGGTAAAAGAGAGCTATACATATCAATATAAAGGCTTCAAAATTCTAAACTATAGTAAAGGAAACCGAGGGGTTCGCTATTTATTTGAATCAAATGATCCCAAAGCTGGTGAATTTAAATATGTTCAATTTAGTGATCATAATATTAGCCCCGTAAAGACAAGTCATTTTCATATTTTCCATGGTGGAGAAAGCCAAGAAAAAGTTTTGGCTGAATTAGAAAATTGGCCAACTTATTATCCGAAAAAGTTGACGGGCTTTGAGATTGCTCAAGAAATGATTGCACATTAGAAGTAGTAGTTATTTGTCTACGTAAATATTCAAACATATTAAAAAAAAGAAAGAAGAATTCTGCCGAATAGAATTCTTCTTTTTTATAAGTATTAACTTTATTTGACTTTCAAGGCTTTCGACTTTTCTAAGAGGAAAGGTCTTAGGTAGCCCACTGTATTTGATAAAGGAAGCACATCTGGACTTAAATTGATGTTTAATTCATTTATGAGGTAGTTTCTTCGTGTTATAATTCTTTGCCATAGTTCGGGATATTCATTTTTAAGTTCATTTTTAAGTGACTGATCAGCAATAGCTACGCATTCTTCAGCACTTACGCCTGCTAAACCTTCTACAGATGGAATAATATCAATTTGAAAAATCATTCCACTAGCAATTTTCACTTTTGAATTTTTATAGAAAGGAGAGGCCATCCATTCTTCATCAGCGACATAGTGCCCTGGATTTAAATGCCAATTATACTTTGCTTTTGGCAAATTTTTATCAATCATTTTATAGAAATCATTTCCCAACATCCCGATGGAAATATTTTCTAGCCAAGAAACGACTCCTTTATAATAAGGAATGACAAGATCAGTAAGATAATGTTTTTGATTATCTTGCAAATCTTTTTCTTCATTGACTAAAAAACCAGTTCGACTAGACAAGCCTCCTTTGAAACCTGTTGTCATTGAAATTGGTTCTCCAAAATTTATTTCTTTATAACTGGGATAGAAGTTGGCTTTTTTAAATCTTTCTCCAGCAGCTGCAATTGTAATTACAGAATGGGCTTGCCCTTCGTCAGAGAGTATTGCGCCAATTTCACTTTCTTTCATTCCTATTTTAAGCTGATTCATGGCATTTAGAATGCAACGAGAGGCAAGATTAGCTCCATATTCATAATGCGCGAGTTCGTTTGCATTGTTTATCGTCCGAATTCCTTTTGTACCAATGAGGAGTTGAGCAGCGTTAGTTAAAATTGTATCTGTTGAGAGTGAATTCTTTACTGCGTCTACGATAAAGTAGGGAAGATCAAATAATTCTGAAGGCTCTTCATTTTGTGTTGTAAACATCTTCCAGCCAATCAAGCCAATTTTTTTGTTTTTATAAAGTTCTAACTCCTTAAAAATCTGAGTTAGACTTTTTTCGTTATCCATGGGTTGATTTGGCAAAGAAAATTGAGGGGAATGAATAAGGTTAGCTTCAATTCTTGAGTGTTTAGACATTTTTAAATTCTCATTACCCAAAACAAGCGTGGCTTTATCATTTTTATCAATAATGATTAATCCTTCCTCAAAACGAGGAATAAATCCAGTAAAGTATTCAAAATTGCTGCCATGTTCTTTGTCTGCATAGATAATTAATGCATCGTATTGTTCTTTAGCCATTATTGTTAAAAGCTTTTCTTTTCGGTCCTTTAATGTTTTGTCAGTTAGTGTAACCGGTGGAACATTATTAAAGAGCTTTGGTTCGTTTATTTTTTCGTAAATAATTTCTTTATTCATTTATAGTCACCACTTTCACATTATTATCATTTAAATTATTCATCAATTCACCTTCAATTTTTTCATCGGTGATGAGATAGTCTATTTCTTTTAAATCACAAATTTTAAAGAATCCTTCTTTATTAAGTTTGGTATGATCTGCTAAGGCTATGACTTGCTTTCCTTGTTGAATCATTTTTCTTTTGACGAGGCCTTCCTCTTCAGTATGAATGAATAAACCATTATTAGAAAGAGCGAAAACGCCTAAAATTGTAAAATCAACTTGATATTGAGAGAGTTTTTCAATGGTTTCCGCGCCGTACAAGAATAGTTGATTCTTGTTTAATTTTCCGGGAAGAAGTTGTACAGTTGCCTTCTCATACTTCGAAAGTAATATTGCATTGGTGAGGGAGTTTGTGATGGTTGAGATAGAGAAGTTATCAAGTTGTTTTATAGCAGCTTCGACGGTTGTTGATGAATCAAAAATAAGAGTGCTATGATCTTTTATGAGATTTTTTATTTTACTTGCTATTTTTTTCTTTAAACTGCTGGAAATATTTGAGCGTTCTTCATAATTCAAAATCTCAGCCTCTTTGCCGATTGGAATTGCTCCACCATGAACTCGATGCAATTTTTTTCTGGATTCTAACTTTATTAAATCTCTCCTAATTGTATCTTTTGAAACTTCAAGTTTTTGAGCTAGAAAATCAATTGTGGCACTGCCTTCTTTATCAATGATTTGGCTAATTTGGGATAGTCTTTCTTCTAATAACATTCTCTCTCCTTTTTAACTATCATAACACAGCACACGAAAATAAGCAATAAGTTGCAATTGTTTGATCGAAAATATGCCAAAAATGCAAGTTAATGCAAAATGTTTATTTATCTTATTATTATAAATATATAATCGTTTTAGTTTTTGTTGTCATGTTATAATAATTATAATATCAATATGGAGAATGAAGTAAGAATGAAAAAAAGTAAGTTAAAGAAAATTTTAGGTTTTTCGGGAGTGGTAATACTGATAATTGCTACGTTTATATTTTTTTACCTTAAGACGAATAGCTATCATCCCACTTCTGAAGCTTTAAAAATTTCACAAAAAGCTGAAGTTCAGAATGATACCCTTGTATTTAAAGGAAATCCTAAAAAAACAAGCATTATCTTTTATCAGGGGGCTCTAGTAGATAATAAGAGTTATAGTATTTGGGCAAATAAACTTGCTAAAGCAGGATATACGGTTTATCTAATAAAAGAACCTTTAAATTTAGCAGTGTTTAATCCAGATAAAGCTTCCTCAATTATTAAAACGAATAAAATTAATAATTATGTGGTCGGTGGCCATTCATTAGGTGGGGTAATTGCAAGTCGGTTTGCAGAAAAAAGAATATCTGATTCATCATTAAAAGGAGTTTTCTTTTTAGCTAGTTATCCTGATAAAAAAGGAAGTCTAACTAATTTTAATGGAGGAATATTATCTATAGTTGGTTCTCAAGATGGGGTCCTAAACTGGTCATCATATCAAAAGGCGAAACAATATCTTCCACAACAAACGAAGTATATTACTATAGAAGGTGGAAACCATAGTGGATTTGGGAGCTATGGTTTTCAAAAAGGAGATAAAAAGGCGTCAATTTCTAATCTTCAACAGCAAGAAGCAATCTTTCAAACATTAAAGAATTGGCTTATAAGACTAGATTAGATATTTTATACTAATAGTAAAAGGACTTCATTATGACCTCTAAATCTTTTTTGATATAATCGATATATTACCCTTAAAGTAGAGGAGAAATAATGAATTTAGAAATAAAAAATGTATCTAAAACTTTACCGGAATATCGTCAAGTCATAGATTTAGTTAAAAATTCTTTTCCTAAAGAAGAACAATATCCAATTTGGCTGTTAAAACTTTGGGCCTTGAAGAAAAATGTACATTTCTGGGCTTACTATCAAAATGATGAATTTTGTGGTGTTTCTTACCTTGTGAGTCATGAAGAGATGACTTTTGTTTTATATTTAGCAGTTAATAATCAGGTTCAGTCTAAAGGTTATGGTTCAGCGATTTTAGAAACTTTAAAAGAAAAATTTTCAGGTAAAAATATTACTTTGAACATTGAGAGACTTGATCCGAGTGCAGATAATTATGAACAGAGAGTAAAACGTCTAAAATTCTATAAAAAGAATGGTTTTTATGATACAGACTACACGATTACTGATCGGGGAGAAACTTTCTTAACTTTGACAACATCACCCTTTTTCTCCGTAGAGGTTTTTAAAAAGGTCTTAAGAGAATTAACTTTGGGTCTTGATTTATTAAAAATCGGAAAATCTGAATCCTGAAAATTGAGGATTACAAAAAAAGTTGAAAAATGCTAAAATGGATAAGGTAATCTTTGTCCCTTTTTATATTCTTTTGGGTTTAAAAGAGGGCAAAAATTAGAATTCAAATTTGTATTCTTTTAGTAGAATAAAAACTCAGCTAAGTCTTGATTCTTATCTGAATGTTAAATTAGAAATATATAAAATCTGTCGAGATGTACAGTTGATTTGAGGAGTATTAATATGGTAATACAATGGTTTCCTGGGCATATGTCCAAAGCACGTCGTCAGGTGCAAGAAAATTTAAAATATGTTGATTTTGTGATTGAATTGGTTGATGCTCGTCTCCCTATTTCTTCACGTAATCCGATGTTGGGGCAAATTATTGGAGATAAACCAAGAATTATTGCTTTAAATAAAGCTGATTTAGCTGATTCTAATGCAGTAGCACAATGGATCGAATATTTTGATGAACAAGGTTTTGTAACTTTAGCCATTAATTCTAAAGAAGAATATACAGCAAAAAGATTAACTGTTGCTGCTAAAAAATTGATGGCTGATAAGGTCGCTCATGATAAGGAGCGCGGCATTGCTCATACTACTTTGCGAACAATGATTATCGGAATTCCGAATGCAGGGAAGTCAACTTTGATGAATCGCTTAGCAGGTAAAAAAGTTGCAGTGACTGGGAACCGTCCAGGGGTAACTAAGGGTCAACAATGGATTCGAACCAATAAAGAATTAGAATTATTGGACACACCAGGTATTCTTTGGCCAAAATTTGAAGATCAACTTGTTGGTTTAAAATTAGCTTTGACTGGGGCAATTAAGGATGATTTATTGCCAATGGATGAGGTAACAATTTTTGGATTAAATTATTTTTTGAAGAACTATCGAACAGTCACAATGAAACGATATCGAATGACAGAAGAAGATTTGGAGCTTGAAATTCCAGACTTAATTATGGAGTTGACCGCAAGATTTGGTTTCCGTGATGATTATGATCGTTTCTATAATATGTTTGTCAAAGATGTTCGAGATGGAAAACTGGGCTTGTTCTGTTTGGACGAAGTCGGAGTTGACGGACTTTGATTTTATGATTTTATGATTGTGTGATTACTGACAGATTTTCAGTATCAATAACATAAATAATATTATGTAAAATTACTGACAGAAAAGCTGTCAGTAATTTTTGAGAGTTGGTGAGTAAAATAGGACAAACCATTAAAGAAATTAAAGCGACCTTAGCCAAACTGACAGACTTGTCAGCAAAAGAATTCTTAGAGTATGAAGCAGATGAACGGGCTGGGGTTCAAGCAGCACTTAAAAGTAGGAAAAAACAAATTTTAGCAGAGTTAGCAGAAGAGGCTCGTTTGGAACAAATGTTGGAATTTGAGAAAGAACTTTACGGTCAAGAAATTCAATTAATTGCAGGTATTGATGAAGTTGGTCGTGGACCACTTGCTGGTCCTGTAGTGACTGCGGCAGTCATTTTACCTAAAAATTGTAAAATTCGGGGTTTAAATGATAGTAAAAAAGTGCCAAAATCAAAACATCATGCTATTCTATCTGAAATTCAAGAAAAAGCTTTAGCAATAGGAATTGGGATTGTTGATGCGGAAAAAATTGATGAAGTAAATATTTATGAGGCAACAAAAATTGCAATGATTCAGGCAGTATCAAAATTATCTGTTAAACCTGAGCATCTCTTAATTGATGCTATGGTTTTGGATTTACCTATTGCACAGACAAAAATTATTCACGGAGATGCTCGTTCAGCCTCGATTGCGGCAGCTTCAATTGTTGCTAAAGTAACTCGTGATGAAATGATGAAAGAGTTTGCTCTTGAATTTCCTGAGTATGATTTTGAACATAATGCAGGTTATGGAACAGCAAAACATCTTGAAGCTCTAACAAAATATGGTATCACAAGAATTCATCGCAAGTCCTATGAGCCGATTAAAACAATGGTCAATTTTAAATCGTAGATTCTGTCAGTAAAAATATGTAAAACGTGAACGTTATCTGTTCACGTTTTTTTGCTGACAGGTCTGTCAGTAATTATTTAGACTATTCTTTTTTAATAAAAAACTAATTTTATATTAACCTAAATGACATAATAAATAAAGAGAGTTTTTTATAGAATTAGTTACTAATAAAATATTCGAAATTGGTATAGTTACATCTGTTATAATTTCCAATATTTTTTAATAATAATTATTTTAACAAAAGACTTATATCAAAATTTTGGTAGAGCAGATGATGAGCCAAGTATAAGCTTTCATACTGTTTTCTTTAATATCCTAAGAGAAATATAAAGTAATATAAATGTTTTTTATTATAAATTATGTAAGATATACTTTTTGTATGAACTGGTATAAATTTGACGATTAAGTCCTAAATAAGTTATAATCTCAATTGCGTAATTTCTTAAATCCAGAAATAACAGCTACATTGACATACTGATTAAAGAGTATAGCCAATGAACTGTTATAAATCTTGAAAAACAATAAAAATAATAGTTTGGGGGATGTTGAGAATGTATAAAAAATATGGAGATTGTTTTAAAAAGTTACGAAACCAAAAGAATTTAGGATTATCATACTTTAGTAAATTAGGAATAGACCGTTCAAATATATCTAGATTTGAACATGGAAAGTGTATGATGAGTTTTGAGCGCATAGATTTGATGTTAGAAGAAATGCAAGTGCCATTAGCTGAGTACGAATTGATAGTAAATAATTATATGCCGAATTTCCAAGAATTTTTTATATTAGAATTGGAAAAAGCTGAATTTAGTCAAAATCGAGATAAAATAAAAGAGTTATATTCTGAGGTTAAAGAAACAGGGAATCATTTACTGACGATTACCGTTAAAACGAAGCTTGGGACTATTAGTCAGACAGAAGTTAAGGAAATTGAAACTTATCTTTGTAATATTGAAGAGTGGGGATATTTTGAACTAACTTTATTCTATTTTGTATCTGATTATCTCAATGTCAACCAATTAGAATTGTTGCTTTTTAACTTTGACAAAAGATGTGAAAATTACTGTAGAGTCTTAAAATATAGAAGGAGACTATTGCAAATAGCCTATAAAAGCGTTGCGATATACGCGGCTAATGGAGAAAGAGCAAAAGCCGAAAATATTTTAGAAATGACTAAAAAATATCGGACTGTAGGTGTCGATTTATATTCTGAAGTATTAAGACATCTTGCCAGAGGTATCATTATTTTTAATTTTGAAAATGCAGAAGTGGGAGAAGAAAAAATAAATTATGCGCTTGAAACTTTGGAAGAATTTGGAGGAATGAAGATAAAAGAATTCTATCAGAAAAAAATGGAAAAGTATTTGAAAAAGTCAATTTAGTCTCTTTTGAGCTGTTGCTTTAAAGCAACAGTTTAAAAGAGATTTTTTTATTCTGGAGCATATACTAGAAAATGAAGATGAGTTGTATGAGGCTATATAACATGTCTTTTAAAAAATTCAATCATAAATATAAGGAGGTATGATGAATCAAAAAAAATTATCATTATTCGGTTTTTTTGCATTAACCGCTTCAATGGTTTTGACTGTCTATGAGTATCCAACTTTTGCCACGTCAAAATTACATTTGGTGTTCTTTTTACTTCTCGGAGGACTACTCTGGTTTTTGCCCGTAGCGCTCTGTGCAGCAGAAATGGCGACGGTTGAAGGTTGGAAAAATGGTGGAATTTTTAGTTGGGTGAGCCAAACTTTAGGGGAGCGCTTTGGTTTTGCAGCCATATTTTTTCAGTGGTTTCAAATTACAGTTGGCTTTGTCACTATGATCTATTTCATTTTAGGGGCCCTCTCTTATGTGTTAAATTTTCAGGCACTTAATACAGATCCATTGATTAAATTTATTGGTTTACTAATCATTTTTTGGGGATTGACATTTTCTCAGTTAGGTGGGACACAAAGAACTGCTAAATTGGTAAAAGCTGGTTTCGTAGTTGGAATAGTGATTCCATCCATTATCTTGTTTGGATTAGCTGCGGCATATTTTATCGGAGGTAATCCTATAGAGATACCAATTAATAAGCATGCTTTTGTACCAGATTTTTCACAAGTATCAACTTTAGTAGTTTTTGTTTCTTTTATTCTTGCTTATATGGGGGTAGAAGCTTCAGCTTCGCACATTAATGAACTTGAAAATCCAAAGAGAAATTATCCCTTAGCAATGATTTTATTAGTAATTTTAGCTATTTCTTTAGATGCCATAGGTGGATTTTCTGTAGCAGCGGTTATTCCTCAAAAAGACTTATCATTAAGTGCAGGGGTAATTCAAACTTTTCAAACGTTAATCTTACATTTTAATCATCATTTGGGATGGTTAGTTAAAGTAATTGCACTAATGATTGCCTTTGGGGTTATGGGAGAAGTGAGTTCATGGGTTGTTGGTCCTTCTAGAGGGATGTTTGCAGCAGCACAAAGAGGCTTATTACCAAAATTTTTACGTAAAACAAATACGCATGAAGTCCCTGTTCCTTTAGTTATGATTCAAGGAATCATTGTTACACTTTGGGGCGCTGTATTAACTTTTGGAGGAGGAGGAAATAATTTATCTTTCTTAGTTGCCATTTCACTGACAGTAGTGATTTATTTGGTAGGTTATCTCTTATTCTTTATTGGTTACTTTGTTTTAATCTATAAAAAACAAAATTTAAAGCGCACTTATAATGTTCCAGGTAAAAGAGTTGGAAAAACAATCATTGCGGGAATTGGATTTTTATTATCAATTTTTGCTCTATTTATTTCCTTTGTTCCTCCAGCATCAATTGCGAAAAATGAGACTCATACTTACCAAATGATACTTCTTATAAGTTTTGTTGTGACTGCTATCTTGCCATTTATTGTTTATGAATTGCATGATAAAAGGGGACATGATACTATTGAAGAACCAAGGCACTTTAAAGCAAGAGATGTGAACCCCGCGATTTATCCAGCAGCTCGTGGTGAGCATCATATTATTAAAAAAGAAGAACATATCTTAAAACATTAAAAAATTGGAGGATGTACCTATGTTATACGGAAAAGAAAATCGCGATGAAGCAGAGTTCTTGGAACCAATTTTTGGTTCAGAAAGTGAACAAGTGGATTTGCCTAAATATAAATTAGCTCAAAAATCAATTGAGCCTCGAGTGGCCTATCAGTTAGTTCAAGATGAAATGTTAGATGAAGGGAACGCTCGTTTAAATTTAGCCACATTCTGTCAAACTTATATGGAACCTGAAGCAGTCAAACTAATGAGTCAGACCTTGGAAAAAAATGCGATTGATAAATCGGAATATCCAAGAACAACTGAAATTGAGAACCGTTGCGTCAACATGATCGCTGACCTTTGGAATGCGAGTGAAAAAGAAAAATTTATGGGGACTTCAACAATTGGTTCTTCAGAAGCTTGTATGCTTGGTGGAATGGCCATGAAGTTTTCTTGGCGCAAGCGAGCAGAAAAATTGGGATTAGATATTAATGCGAAAAAGCCAAACTTAGTTATTTCATCTGGTTATCAAGTTTGCTGGGAAAAATTCTGTGTTTATTGGGATATTGAAATGCGAGAAGTGCCAATGGATAAAGAACATATGTCAATCAATTTGGACAAGGTGATGGATTATGTTGATGAGTACACGATTGGTGTAGTTGGTATTATGGGGATTACTTATACTGGTCGTTATGATGATATCAAAGCTTTTGATAATTTGATTGAAGAATATAATAAACAGACAGACTATAAAGTTTATATTCACGTAGATGCTGCTTCAGGAGGACTTTATGCTCCCTTTGTTGAGCCAGAACTTGAGTGGGATTTCCGTTTGAAAAATGTCATTTCAATCAATACCTCAGGCCATAAATATGGTTTAGTTTATCCTGGTGTAGGTTGGGTTTTGTGGCGTGACAAAAAATATTTACCAGAAGAATTAATTTTTAAAGTAAGTTATCTTGGAGGAGAACTACCAACGATGGCCATTAATTTTTCTCACAGTGCCTCTCAATTAATTGGTCAATATTATAATTTTGTACGTTATGGATTTGATGGATATAAAGCTATTCATGAGAGAACACATAAAGTAGCCATGTTTTTAGCAAAAGAAATTGAAAAAACTGGAATGTTTGAAATTATGAACGATGGGTCACAATTGCCAATTGTCTGCTATAAATTAAAAGAAGATTCAAATCGGGGTTGGAATCTTTATGATTTGGCGGACCGTTTATTAATGAAGGGATGGCAAGTGCCTGCTTATCCACTTCCTAAAAATTTGGAAAATGAAATCATTCAACGTTTAGTGATTCGAGCAGATTTTGGGATGAATATGGCATTTAACTATGTTCAAGATATGCAAGAAGCAATTGAGGCTTTAAATAAGGCTCATATTCTATACCATGAGGAACCTGAAAATAAAACATATGGTTTTACTCACTAAAAAAGCTGATATTCATCTTAGGAAAAAATAAAAGCGATATAGTTAATCTATATCGCTTTTATTTTGATGATAATTTTTGTTTTTTCTATTTAGTTATAAGTCTGTCAGTGATTATTTTTCATAATATTTATCTAAAATCTCCATTTTTAAAGGAGTAATCTTAGATAATGGGGCTGTTAAACTTGTTCTTAAGAAGAGTTTGTCTTCAATGTTGATAATTCCTAAATATTTAAGTTGAGGATAATTTGCATTAACTTCCATAATCTGATTTTTTCTTTCAATCAGATTCTCACTTGTTACTGGCACATCAAGGTTAACAGTTCTTTCTTTGTATGAGTAGTTTTTGAGGGCAGCAATATTTCGATTAGGAATAAAAGTCGTTGCGCCATCAGCGCCAATTACTGTAATTGAACGAATTCCTACAGTTTTTACTACCCCTTCGATGTCAAGGCCAGCAAAAGCCACAGTATCTCCAACGTTGATTTGATGTTCAACGATAATAAAGAAGCCATTGATAATATCAGCGACTAAATCTCGCCCAGCAAAACCTAGAGCAACTCCGAGAATACCAGCACCAGCAAGGATATTTGCAACAGGAATTCCGATGACTCCTAGAACAGTATAGATATAAAGAAAAACTGTAAGATAATGGATGGCACTGGTTGTCAGTCGAGAGAGGGTTAAAATTCTCGAAGTATCCGTCCATTTTTGCTCACTATAATTTTTAAATAAGCGTTTAACGATACGAGAGCCAGCTTGATAGAGAATAAAAAAAAGAATACTAATTAATAAAATTGTAATTGCTTTATCTAATAAAAATAAACCAAAGTCTTCCCAGTTTGTTTTTAATAAGTTCATTTTTGCTCCTTTGTTCAGTAATTTTATAAATTCATTTATAGAGAAATTGACTATATTTGAAAAAATTGTTTGAACTTTTACTGAATTTCATGAATATTTTCTTGTTTTATGTTACAGAAAATAATATAATCTATTATAACAAAAAAATTTGGAGGATGTTATGGCAATTAATTTAGACTGGGAAAATTTAGGATTCAGCTATCGGAACTTACCTTTTCGTTTTATCGCTCGTTTTAAAGATGGAAAATGGAGTGCTGGAGAACTAACAGGAGATAATCAACTTCATATTAGTGAATCATCACCTGCTTTGCATTATGGTCAACAAGGTTTTGAAGGATTAAAAGCCTATCGAACAAAGGATGGTTCAATCCAACTTTTCCGTCCTGACCAAAATGCTGCTCGTTTGCAAAATACGGCGCGTCGACTTTGCATGGCAGAAGTTCCAACTGAAATGTTTATTGATGCAGTTAAACAAGTGGTGAAAGCCAACGAAGATTTTGTGCCTCCTTACGGAACGGGTGCAACGCTCTATCTCCGTCCACTTTTGATTGGGGTTGGTGACGTTATTGGGGTGAAACCTGCTGATGAATATATTTTCACTGTTTTTGCTATGCCGGTTGGTTCTTATTTTAAAGGCGGATTGGCTCCTTCAAAATTTGTAATTTCAAGAGATTATGATAGGGCAGCTCCACTTGGTACAGGTGGTGCCAAAGTTGGAGGAAATTATGCAGCTTCTTTACAAGCAGAAGTTGGTGCCAAAGCTTCAGGCTATGCAGATGCAATTTATCTTGACCCAAGCACACATACTAAAATTGAAGAAGTCGGGGCAGCAAATTTCTTTGGAATTACAGCTGATAATGAATTTATCACGCCATTGAGCCCATCTATCTTACCCTCAATTACTAAATATTCTCTTCTTTATTTAGCTGAACATCGTTTGGGACTCAAAGCGATTGAGGGTGAAGTTTATGCTAAAGATTTAGGTAAATTTGTTGAAGCAGGAGCTTGTGG
The DNA here is from genome assembly GCF_011800585.1 of Lactococcus sp. EKM203L. Taxonomy (NCBI): domain Bacteria; kingdom Bacillati; phylum Bacillota; class Bacilli; order Lactobacillales; family Streptococcaceae; genus Lactococcus; species Lactococcus sp. EKM203L. The sequence goes on along the minus strand of NZ_JAALEQ010000005.1, from coordinate 66,198 downwards.
AACAGCGGCAATTATCTCTCCAATTGGTCGTATTGACGATGGAGAAGATTCTTATATTTTCCATTCAGAAACAGAAGTAGGACCAACGGTTAAACGTTTATATGATGAATTGGTTGGCATTCAGTTTGGTGATGTTGAAGCACCAGAAGGCTGGATTGTTAAAGTTGATTAATTTAAAAAGCTAAAGAATACTCTTTAGCTTTTTTATTTTGAAATAAATAATTTATCTTTTTTAATCCATTCTTGATCCTCTGTTCGAATTGGACGAATCACTTGGCAAGGATTACCAGCAGCAATCACATTTTCTGGAATATCTTTGGTAACGACGCTTCCTGCACCAATAATACTATTGTCACCAATGCTTACACCAGGAAGAAGGCTGACATTTGCCCCCAACCAGACTTGGTTCCCAACCGTAATTGGCTTTGAATAGACCCCACCAGCAGTTCTTAAACTTGGATCTTCCGAATGATTGGCAGCAAATAAACCACAGCGGGGGCCAAAGTAAACATTATTGCCAATCGTGACCTGATTACAGTCTAAAATAATCATATCATGATTAATGAGGACATTATCGCCAATTCTTATATTGAAGCCAAATTCACAGCGAAAATTAGATTCAATATAAGGATTTTTACCTAAATGTTCAAAAAGATTCTCTAAGATTTCTGGATGATAACCCTCATTGTTATTAATTTTTTGATTATAACGGCGGATTTCAAAAAGGGCATGGTTACGATATTCAGACAAGTCTAAATCGGCGTCATCGTATGTTTTTCCTGAATTAATTAGTGTCTTTAATTGTTTCTTATTCATTCTTTTATCTTACAATTTTAGTCTCTTTTAGTCAATTGTAAGGGTTTTTATATTTTTGATAAAGCTACTAAAAATTACATTTATATATAATTGTCAGAATATATTGATATTTCATCGAAATTTTAGTAGAATAAAAGAACCAAATTGTAAAATAAAAGAGGTTGTGTTATGAATAAAAAAGCTAAACAAGCCATGAAAACGACACTTTGGCAGCCTGATTTTGAATCGGATGCTTGTGGAATGGGCTTCATTGCCCAAATTGACGGGAAAGCTAGTCACCTTTTAGTTGAGAGAGCCCTGACCATGTTAACAAGGATGAATCATCGTGGTGGAACGGGTGCTGAACCAGAAACCGGAGATGGGGCAGGTATTTTACTTGCTTTGCCTGACGAATTCTTTCGTAAAATTGCAAAAGAACATGATGTAGAACTACCAAAACTTGGTGATTATGCCGTAGGGCAATTTTTCTTATCACGTAAGGAAAATAAAAAACATCAAGAATTAGAAGCAATTAAGGCAGCTGTTAAGGCTCAAGGATATGAAGTCTTATTCACGCGCACAGTTCCTTTTAATTTTGAAGCATGTGGAGCAACGGCTCAAGGAATTATGCCGTCTTTTGTTCAAGTTTTTATTGAGAAAAAATCATCTGAAAAAGCTGTCATCGAAATTTCTAATTTTGAAAATGATTTATTTATTATCAGACGAAATCTTGAAAAACGTTTTGACGAAGAGGAATTATATATTTGTTCATTATCTAGTCAGACGGTTGTTTATAAGGGAATGCTTCACGCGTATCAAGTAAAACTCTTTTATCCTGATTTGTCTGATGAAGATTTCAAAAGTCATATTGCACTAACACATAGCCGTTTTTCTACCAATACTTTTCCCTCTTGGAATCGGGCTCAACCTTTTCGTTTTCTAGCACATAATGGCGAAATTAACACGCTTCGCGGAGCTGAAAACTGGATGAAAGTCAACGATATTGAAATGTACAATGAAGAAAATTCTGATTCAGCCAAATTAGAAAATTGTATGGAGTATTTCTATCGAAATGGTCGAGAACTTCCAGAAAGTTTACTGACCATGATTCCTGAGGCTTGGGGAGAACAAACTGGCTTAAGTCCAGAATTAAAAGCTTTTTACGAATATTCAACTGCTCATATTGCGCCTTGGGATGGACCGGCAGCTTTAGTATTTACTGACGGAAAAACCGTTGGGGCAAGACTTGATCGGAATGGTTTAAGACCAAGTCGTTATCTTGTGACAAAGGATAATTTTATCATTCTGTCAAGCGAATCTGGTGTGGTTGATATCCCAGCCGATGAAATCATTGAAAAATCAGTTCTTGGACCTGGTAACATGTTGTTAGTAAATACTGACGAAGGAAAAATTATTCGTAATGAAGAAGTTAAGAGTTATTATGCTAATAAATATCCCTACCAAGAATTTCTGTCAGCAGGTTTGAAAAAACTGTCAGCACTGACAGAAAGTGAAAAAACAAATCCAATTCCGTCAGCAAAAATGAATACCTTATGGAAATTATTTGGTTATACTGACGAAGTCATTCGGACAGTGCTTTTACCAATGGCGGAATCAGCCAATGAACCTACAATTTCAATGGGCTTTGATGCTCCTTTGGCAGTTTTATCTGATCAATCTCAATCACTTTATAATTTCTTCAAACAACAATTTGCTCAAGTGACCAATCCGCCAATTGATGCGATTAGGGAACAAATTGTCATTGGAACAGAAACCTATTTGGGAGAAGATGGGAATCCAGCAAAAATCACAGGTGAAAATGTCCGTAAGTTAAAATTAGACAGTCCAGTCCTTTCAACGGCTGACTTTGAAAAAATCTTAGCATTGAAGGAAGAACATTATCATACAGAAATTATTTCCACCCTTTATGATAAGGATGACCTTTTAGAAAATGCATTGAACAAACTCTTTTATAAGGCAGAAAGTTTGATTAATCAAGGAACAACTATTATCGTGCTTTCTGACCGTGACTTTGCTGAAAATAAAGTGCCGATGCCTATTTTACTTGCTTTGTCAGGACTTTATCATTATATGTTAGGACGTCATAATGCGTCTAAATTTGCAATTATTGTAGATACAGCTGAGGTCTGCGAAGTTCATCAATTTGCAGCGCTTGTAGGCTATGGGGTTTCAGGAATCCATCCTTATGGTGCATATGCAACCCTTTCAGACTGGGGTATGGGAGCACCTGAACAACTTGAAAATTTCCGTCATGCGGCAGAAAAAGGTATTGTTAAGGTCATGAGCCGCATGGGAATTTCAACAATTGTTGGTTATAAAGGGGCTCAACTTTTTGAAGCAATTGGTTTATCTAAAGAAGTCGTTGACAAGTACTTCACAGGTACGAGTACAAGAATTGGTGGACTTTCTCTTGCCCAAATCGAGGACGAATATCGTTTGCGATATGAGAAAGCTTATGGACATCGGGCACAGGATTTATTGGAAACAGGCGGTTCTTTCCAATACCGGGCGGATGAAGGAGAACATCATATCTATGACCCACAAATGATTTACCAAATTCAAAATGCTGTCCGTCAAAATGATTTTGAAAAATATAAAAAATATAGTCAGTATCTAAATGATAGTGCTCTAAAAACGCCGACAAGCTTACGTCACACTTGGAAAATCAAATCTGATCGAAAGTCCATTCAGATGAGCGAAGTAGAACCAGCTCGTGAAATTGTTAAACGTTTCAAAATTGGGGCCATGTCATTTGGCTCATTATCACAAGAAGCTCACGAATGTATTGCTCAAGCCATGAACTCTATTGGTGCAAAATCCAATTCGGGTGAAGGTGGTGAAAATGCAAAACGTTATGGCACAATCAATAATTCTAAAATTAAACAAGTCGCCTCTGGACGATTTGGTGTGTCAGCTGCTTATTTAATGTCTGCCGAAGAGATTCAAATTAAAATTTCGCAAGGTGCTAAGCCAGGTGAAGGTGGGCAATTGCCAGGTAAAAAAGCTTTTCCTTGGGTGGCAGAAGTTCGAAACTCAACTCCAGGGGTAAGTTTAATTTCACCACCGCCTCATCATGATATTTATTCCATTGAAGATTTGTCGCAACTTATTTTTGACTTGAAAAAAATTAATCCTTATGCAAAAATCAACGTTAAGTTGGTTTCATCGACTGGTGTTGGAACAATTGCTACAGGATGTGTTAAGGCAGGAGCTGATAAAGTTGTTATTTCTGGTTATGATGGTGGAACTGGAGCAAGTCCTAGAAACTCAACAAGAGATGCAGGTCTCCCTTGGGAAATGGGACTGGCAGAAGCACATCAAACGCTTAGTTTGAACAATTTACGTGATCGAATGATTTTGGAAACTGATGGTAAAGTAGTCACAGGTCGAGATATTGCGATTGCTGCAATGCTAGGTGCTGAAGAATATTCATTTGGTAGTTTAGCTTTGGTTGCGATTGGATGTATCATGACAAGAAATTGTCATTTAAATACTTGTCCCGTAGGTATTGCCACACAAAATCCTAGATTAAGAGCAAATTTTGCTGGAAAACCAGAGCACATTGTACGTTTAATGGAATTTATGGCTGAGGAAGTTCGTGAACTTTTAGCCGAACTTGGTTTTAGAACAATCAATGAATTGGTAGGTCATGCCGAGCTCTTGCAAGCTAAAGAAGATTTACCAGCTAAAATGCGAGGTTTGGACTTTAGCCGTATGCTTGGTCATGCCTTACCGATTGCAACAAGACATAGTGATCCTTTTGCTAATCCTCGTGCTTGGAAAGAGTTAGACCAATTTACGGAGGCTACACTTAATAATGGTTCTCAAGCAACGGTTCATGGCACGATTAAAAATATTAATCGAACAACGACTGCGCGGATGGCAGGTTGGATTGCTGAACGTTATGGTAATTTTGGTCTAAAAGATGCTTCTGTTTGCTATGAATATGAAGGGGTTGCTGGCCAGTCCTTTGGCTCTTACGCAACCGCTGGTATGGAGGTTACTCTGATTGGCGAAGCCAATGATTATATTGGAAAATCATTGTCAGGTGGGCGTTTGATTGTAAAACCACCTCTAGATGCCGCTTATGATATTGAAAATACTTCTATTGTTGGGAATGTTTCGCTCTTTGGGGCTATCGGTGGCGAAGCTTATTTCCGAGGTCGTGCAGGTGAGCGCTGTGGTGTCCGAAATTCAGGAGCGCATTTTGTTGTGGAAGGAACGGGTGACCATGGTTGTGAATACATGACTGGTGGTATCGCTGTTGTTCTTGGTACAACAGGTCGTAATTTTGCGGCTGGGATGTCTGGTGGTATCGCTTATGTTTATGATGTCGCTGGCAATTTTGAAAATAAAGTGAATCGGGAAATGGTAGATCTTTATGCTTTAGATGAAACTTCAGGTGATGAAGTTTTAGAAGAATTATTGAAGAAACATTTGAATTATACTGATTCAGCAAAAGCAAAATTTATTTTAGAACATTGGCAAACAGAACGCGAAAAATTTGTCAAAGTTTATCCAAGAGAATATCATCATATTAAAAATGTTGAAGAAGATTTGGCTAAAACAGGCTTGTCAGGCGAAGCACTTACGATGACAACCTTTAAAAAAGTAACGGAGGTGAGCTAATGGCTGATCCAAATGGATTTTTAAATTATCCAAGAAATGATAATCCTTACCGTGAATTAGCGGAGCGGATAAAGGATTTTGCTGAACTGCAAGTTCCCTTATCTACTGAAGAACGACAAAAACAAGCGGCACGTTGTATGCATTGTGATGTTCCTTTTTGCCATCAAGGGATATTTTATGGGGGCAAACGGGCTGTCTCAGGTTGTCCAAATGATAATCATATTCCAGAGTGGAATGATTTGATTTATCGAGGACTACAAAGAAAAGCCTATGAACGTTTGATTTTAACCAATCCTTTTCCAGAATTTACTGGCAGAGTCTGTCCTGCTCCTTGTGAAAAATCTTGTGCCGAGGCCTTAAACGGTGCAGGAGTAACCATTAAAGATAATGAACGTTTCTTAGGTGATTTAGGAAATGATGAAGGTTGGGTGGCTGAAATTGGCAAAGCGGCGGAGCCGACAGGTTATAAAATAGCGATTATTGGGTCTGGACCTGCCGGTCTGTCAGCTGCTTGGCGTCTTAATCAATTGGGACATAGCGTTACTGTTTTTGAAAAATCAGATCGTTTGGGCGGCTTATTGATGTACGGCATTCCAAATATGAAATTGGATAAAAAAGTCGTTCAAAAACGGATTGATTTAATGACAGAACTTGGTGTGACATTTGTCACGAATACTGAGATTGGAAAGACAATCAGTTACGAAGACCTGTCAGTAAATTTTGATAGAATTATTTTGGCGATTGGTGCAGGAATTCCACGTGATTTAAATATTTCAGGTCGTGAAGCAATTGGAATTCGATTTGCCATTGATTTTCTGACTGAAACGACTAAAACTGTCCTTGAAGAGGGCGAAGATAATATTAGTCAATCATTAAAAGGAAAAAAAGTAGTAGTCATTGGTGGCGGAGATACAGGGAACGATTGTATCGGAACGGCAGTTCGTTTAGGAGCAGCTTCGGTTTCTCAATTAGAAATCACACCAAGTTTACCCACTGATCGTTTAGATAACAACCCTTGGCCTGAGTGGCCAATGACCTTGAGAGCAGGTTATGGGCAAAAAGAAGCAGAATTTGTGGGAAACACTGATTTGACAACCTATCAAATGACTGCAACAGCTTTTCAAACAAATGCTGAAGGTCAACTTACGGGTTTAAAAGTAGCCAAAGTTGGACCTGACTTCAAGGCAGTAGAAGGGACAGAACAAGTAATTGAAGCGGATTTAGTCTTACTTGCTATGGGATTTATTGGGACTGACACAGGATTACTGGATAAATTTGGTGTTCAAGAAATTTATGATGACTATCGAACAAATAATGACAAAGTTCTAGTTGCAGGCGATGCCAGACGAGGTCCATCTTTGGTTATTTGGGCAATCCGTGAAGGAAGAAAAACAGCCGAAATTGTTGATGAACAATTAATAAAAGTCGCTACAGCATAATTTATCATTCTGTCAGTAAAAAAAGTTTCTGTCAGTAAAAATGGCAGGAACTTTTTTGTGTCCAAGCTTTTGATGATATGCTATACTTATAAATAATCTAAAAATGAGGTGAGAGATGAAGACACCATTTGTAACAAAAGAACAATTAGAACAAATCACAAAGGAATTTCCAACACCATTTCATCTTTATGATGAAAAAGGAATTCGTCAAAAAGCGCGTGACCTTCACAAAGCCTTTGCTTGGAATAAAGGATTTAAAGAATTTTTTGCTGTGAAAGCGACACCCACACCAGCTATTTTAAAAATTCTTCATGAAGAGGGGTGTGGAGTTGATTGCGCCTCTTATGTCGAATTGTTACTTTCCGAAAAATGTGGGTTTGACGGCTCTGAGATGATGTTTTCATCAAACGATACTCCAGCTGAAGAATTTCAATTTGCTAATCAATTGGGTGCGACTATCAATCTTGATGCCTATGAAGATATTGAATTTTTGAAAAATCTGACAGATTTTATTTTTCCGGAAACAATGAGTTTGAGATACAATCCCGGTGGAGTTTTTGCTATGGGAACAAAAATTATGGATAATCCAGAAGAATCTAAATTCGGAATGACAAAAGCCCAACTCATCCAAGGAATTAAAGATTTGCAAAAATTAGGCGTGAAAAAATTTGGAATGCATAGTTTTTTGGCTTCAAATACAGTGACAAATGATTATTACCCAGAACTTGCCAGCAAGCTCTTTAAGCTTGCTTTAGAAATTAGAGAAGAAACTGGAATTACCCTTGATTTCATTAACTTATCAGGCGGAATTGGTGTGAACTATCGTCCTGATGAGGAGGCAAATGATATTGCAAAAATCGGACAAGGTGTTCATGAAGCTTATGATGAAGTTTTGAGCGCTAACGGAATAGAAAATCTAAAAATTTATACCGAATTGGGACGTTTTATGCTTGCTCCACACGGTCATTTGATTACAAAAGTTTTGCATCTTAAAGAAACTTATCGAAAATATGTTGGCGTTGATGCATCAGCAGTTAACTTGATGCGTCCAGCCTTTTATGATGCTTATCACCACATCACAGTTGCTGGAAAAGAAAATGATGAAGCGACTGAAATTTATGATATTACAGGTTCTTTATGTGAGAATAATGATAAATTTGCAAAAGAAAGAGCCTTTCCTAAAATAGAAATAGGAGATTTATTAGTGATTCATGATACTGGTGCGCATGGATTCTCAATGGGTTATCAGTATAATGCTAAATTAAGAAGTTCCGAAGTTATGCTTCAAGAAGATGGAAAGACTCGTTTAATTCGTCGAGCAGAGAAGCCAGCTGATTATTTTGCAACATTAGATGGTTTTGATTTTACAATTTGAGAAATAAAAAGTTACTGACAGCTCCGTCAGTAACTTTTGCCTCATTTATCCTTTCTATCAGTAATATAAAGTGCTGACAAAAGGACTAAAATTTGATATAATAAGATGTCATCAATGGCGAAAGCGTTTCGCCAAAATTAGGAGATTCAAAATGAATTTAATCTTAGCAATTTTGCTTATGGTTGTATGCCTTTTGGCAGGTTTTTTCTTGGGAACATGGTTCTCACAACGCCAAACAAAAAAATTACTTATGGATAACCCACCCCTTAATGAAGATGCTGTTCGTCTTATGATGGGATCTATGGGACGTAAACCAAGTGAAGTTCAAGTCCAACAAGTTCTTCGCCAAATTCGTGCTGCTGCAAAGCAATCAGACACAAACAAAAAATAAGCTATTATATACGCTGAGCGAAGCAGTAGAACACAAGTTCTAAACTCTCTCAGCGTTTGCTTTTATCATCATAAATAAAGTATCCATTATATTAAAAAATACAGATTTTGGATAAGAAAGAATTTGAATTAGATATTTAAAAAGGTGAAGAAAAATGGACAATCGACCAATCGGCCTCTTAGATTCTGGTGTTGGTGGACTGACTGTTGCTCGCGAACTCCTTAGACAACTCCCAAATGAAGAAATTGTCTACATAGGAGATACAAGAAGAGCTCCTTATGGTCCGCGTAGTCGTGAACAGATCATAGCGTTCACTTGGGACATGGTTAATTTTTTACTATCAAAAGATGTGAAAATGATTGTAATGGCCTGTAATACAGCAACAGCGATGGCCTTAGAAATTGTAAAAGAAAAACTAGATATACCGGTGATTGGTGTCATCCTACCCGGAGCAAGCTCAGCGATTCAAAAAACAAAAACAAACAAAATTGGTGTAATTGCCACTCAAGCTTCGATTCGTTCAGATGAATATCATAAAACAATTGCTCGTAAATCATCAGCAGTAGAAGTATATAGCCTAGCATGTCCAAAATTTGTTTCAATCGTGGAATCAAATGAAATGGAATCTGAAATTGCTAGAAAAGTTGTATCAGAAAGTCTTGTTCCACTAATTGGAAAAGTAGATACCTTAATTCTCGGATGTACTCACTATCCTCTCTTACGTTCCTTAATCCAAGAAACAATGGGAAAAGAGGTGCGTTTGATTGATTCTGGAGCAGAAGCTGTACGAGATATCTCTGTTCTGCTCAACTATTTTTCAATAAATGGACAAGAACGTCAACCATTAGAGCATCGTTTCTATACTACTGCGGGCGTTAATTCATTTCGAGAAATTGCAGAAAAATGGTTAAACATCGGACAACTTCAGATTGAACATACTGAAATAGAGAATTTCAATAAGGAAAAATAAATGGAAAAAACACTTATAATCGCAACAAGAAATTCAGGAAAAACAAAAGAATTTAAGAAATTATTTGCTGATTTCGGTTATGAAATCAAAGATTTAACAGATTATCCAGAACTTCCTGAAATTGAAGAAACTGGAACTACTTTTGAAGAAAATGCTCGTTTAAAAGCAGAACAAATCGCTGAAATTACTGGGCAAGTAGTTATTGGCGATGATTCAGGACTTTGTGTTGATGTCCTTGGTGGTTTGCCTGGCATTTGGTCGCATCGTTTCTCAGCTCCAGATCCTACTGATGAGAAAAATATCGCAAAACTTTTGCATGAACTGGCTCCAACGGCAATTACTCCAGAACGTAGAAGCGCACATTTTCATACTACGCTTGTGGCGGCAAAACCAGGCCGTGAGAGTTTAGTTGTAGAAGCAGATTGGGATGGCTATATTGCTCTCGCTCCTAAAGGAGAAAATGGTTTTGGCTATGATCCTATTTTCATGGTTGATGCCTTTAGAACAGCCGCAGAATTATCAGAAAAAGAAAAAAATCAAGTCTCTCATCGTGGACAAGCCTTGAGAAAATTAATGGCTGAACTTCCTGAGTGGCTTGACAAATAAGTTTAAATAAATTAACATAAATATAATTATAATTATGTAAAAGAGGGGCGCTTATGTTTGTAGTAATGTCTGATTCACATTATGACCGCGATGTGGTTGAATCCATAAAATCAAAATATTTGAATGAAGCAACTGCTATCTTTCATTGCGGAGATTCTGAACTTCCTAGTTCTGATGAAATTTGGCAAGGAATAACTGTTGTTGCTGGGAACTGTGATTATGATAGTGGATATCATGATTTTCTTACTCCAGAAGTTGAAGGAAAAAAGGTATTAATTACACATGGTCATCTTTTTTATGTTGGTTTAGGATTAGACCGTTATTCTTATTTTGCTGAGGAAAAGAACGCAGATATCGCGCTTTTTGGACATATCCATCAACCAGTAGCACAAAAAATTAATAATATACTTTATGTAAATCCAGGATCAGTTGCACAACCTAGAGGGAAGTATGATATCAAAATGTATGCTATAATTGAGATTGAAGGAGAAGAGTTCAAAGTTTCATATCGAAATCTGCAACATGAACCTATCCCAGAACTACAGTTCAGACTCTAAGTCTACAAAGCTCTTTAAGGAGTAATTTGCATGATTGATAAAAAGATTGAGGATTTTATCTTGAATCAAAGTGAAACCTTTATGATTCCTGCCTCAAATGTTGCTGTACTTTATGCTGAGCATAATATTGCTCATGCCAAACTGATGCTTAGTCAGTATAAGTATTCACGAGTTCCAGTTTTAAATGAAAAAAAAGAATACGTTGGTGTTTTGGGTTTAACAGAAATCGTTGAATTTGAAATGGAACAGAATTTCTTTTTTGAAAAATTACATAATACATCAATTTCGGAAATAGTTAATAAAGATGTTCAAACAGTTGGACCATCAGTAACCTTGGAAGAGATGATGCACAAATTAATTAAGGAGCCATTTCTCCCAGTAGTCAAAAGACAGGAATTTATGGGGATTGTTGTTAGGCAAGAAATATTAAAGGCCTTTAGTGCCTTTGCTCACGACTTTACAAAATATTATGAAATTACCAAACGAGATTGACGAGTATTTAGCAAGCAGAAATTTTTCAGAGAATACTCGTTCAAATTACCATTATGATTTAGTTTCTTTGCAGGCTTTCTTTGAAGATAAGTCACTCACAACAGAAAACTTAGAACTTTACAAAATTAAAATTAGTAATCTTTCGCCAGCAGCACAGCGAAGGAAGATTTCGAGTGCAAATCAATATTTGCTTTTCCTGTATCAAAGACAAAAAGTTGACCAGTACTTTAAAATTAAACAAGTCGTTCAAAAAAAATCACAGACTGCTCAAAGTTATCATCCAATGATTAAGGAATTTCCTGAGTTCTATGGTCCTTTGACCTGTCCAGGACAATTTTTAGCCTTATTAATTTTAGAATTTGGTTTAAATTTTGCTGAGATACAAAAATTGAAATGGGAAAATTTTAATTGGAACTTTAAATATCTCACGATTGAAAAAGCCGGAATAAAACGAGTTTTACCAATTAGAGAAAAATTTGCCATAAGAGTTAAAGCCATTAATAATGCTGATGAATTATTCGCAAAATCTCGTCAATTTCTTTATACTGAATTGAAAAAATTTACGAACTATTCTTCCAAAGAAATTAGAGAACAGTATATCTTGCATCAGGTTAAAGCAGGGAAGTCAATTTATGAACTGGCAACTCTACTTGGTTTAACAACTATTACAACGCTTGAAAAATATTATAGATAGGAATTTACACTATTTTTATTATGTAAACTATGATTAAAGAAATCAATATAAAAATTAAAAACTTCGAGGGTCCTCTCGACCTTTTATTGCATTTGGTAAGTCAGTATGAAATGGATATTTTTGAAGTTCCATTGGTACCAGTTATTGAGCAATATCTTATCTATATTCAAACCATGAAAGAACTTGAATTGGAAGTAGCTGGAGAGTACATGTTAATGGCAAGTCAACTGATGTTAATTAAATCAAGAAGACTTTTACCGACAGTTACCGAAACTTTTATTGAAGATACAGAACAACTTGAGTATGATTTATTGGCTCAAATTGATGAATATCGGAAATATAAAATGTTGTCACAAGATTTAGATGAACTTCATCAGGAACGTAGTCATTTTTATTCAAAAGCTAAGACAGAAATTATCACTGATGAAACTGTACTTTTGCAGGATAAATCTGCTTTAGATTTATTTCTAGCTTTTACTAAGATTCTTGAGTTGCAAAGACAACATTTTCAAGACGAGAACACAAAAATAGCAGCTGAGAAATTTACAATCGCTGATAAGATTTTAGAGTTAAGTACTAGATTTACAGAACAAAAAATATGTAAATTTTCAGATTTGTTTTCTAACTCTACTAATAAAGATGAACTCGTCACCACTTTTATGGCTCTTTTAGAATTAATCAAAAATCAACAGATTTCTTTTTCTCAAGGAGAGCTTTTTGGAGAAATTATTTTAGAAAGAAAAGAAACTAGTGAATAAGACAGCAAGTTGTGAACTCTTACTTTTTGTATCTGGCGAAGCTGGTTTAACTTTGGCAGAATTGTCAGCATTGACAGAAATGTCTAAACAAGCTTGTCAGCAACAAATTGATTACTTAAAAGAAAAATATCATTCTGATGAAGAATCTGCTTTGACGATTATTGAAACTGCAGGTAAATATCGTATGGCTACAAAAGAAGAGTTTGCAGAAATTCTTAAAAACTATGCCAAAACTCCTCTTAATCAATCTTTGTCAAAATCAGCTCTTGAAGTTTTATCAATTATTGCTTATAAGCAACCTTTAACTCGACTCGAAATCGATCAGCTCCGCGGAGTGAATTCCTCAGGTGTTCTCTCAACACTTCGTGCTTTTGATTTGGTTGAAAAGGTCGGGCAAGTTGAAGCACCAGGACGTCCAAGTCTTTATGCAACAACTGATTTTTTCTTAGACTATATTGGGATTAATCATTTAGATGAATTACCTGAAATAGATGAGTCAAGATTTATCGCAGAAGAACAAACCTTATTTAACGAAAGTGAAGAAAATGAGAATCAATAAATATTTGGCCCATGCAGGTGTGGCAAGCAGACGTAAAGCAGAAGAACTAATTTTAGCGGGAAAAGTAACGGTAAATAATGTTCCAATGACAAACTTGGGTTATCAAGTTTCAACTGGAGATATCGTTGAAGTTAATGGAGTAGCAGTTTATAACGAAGAACCCGTTTATTATCTTCTAAATAAACCAAGAGGCTATATTTCTTCAGTTAGCGATGACAAAGGACGTCAAACGGTAATGGATTTAATGCCTCAAGTTAAAGAACGGATTTACCCTGTGGGACGTTTGGACTGGGACACAAGCGGTTTGCTTTTGCTTACAAACGACGGTGAGTTTACGAATATGATGACTCACCCACGTCATGGCGTTGATAAGGTCTATGTTGCTAAGGTAGAAGGCCAAGCGAACAAAGAAAACTTGCGTCCTTTAACTTTAGGTATGACTATTGAAGGTAAAAAAGTTAGTCCCGCCCGTTATGAGATTATCAAACAAGAGAAAACAAAAAATCATTCGATTGTTAGTTTAACTATCCATGAAGGACAAAATCATCAAGTTAAAAAAATGTTTGCGGCTGCAGGACTTCCAGTACAAAAATTGAGTCGTATTCAATATGGAACTCTTACATTGGATGGACTTCCAACAGGACAATTTCGTCGTTTGAGTAAAAAAGAAGTTTCTCAATTGATTAATGCAGCCCAAGGAAATTAAGTGATTATTATAAAAGACAATTCTGGTAAAGAGTTGTTTTTTTATTTCTTAAGCAAATCTTATTCTTGATAAGCAAACTATTTTTGTGCTATAATAAAAATATCTTCAGGGCACCGTGTAATTCGGGACCGGCGGTAAATAGGGCTTTGACCTTATGACTCCGCGATTCGCTACGGCGATTGAAGCAGTGAGAATCTGCTAGCGACAGTAAAGTCTGGATGGAAGAAGATGAACAATTTTTGTAGTGTAATCAACTTCGGTTGGATTACTGTTTTTAGCCAAACCAAAAATGTCTATCAACTTCCTCGAAATTTGAAGAATTATTTTCTCATATTTGGAGGTTTTTTTATGTCTAAAACACGTCGGATGGTGTTAATTGCCATGCTTGCTGCATTATCAACAATCTTATTATTGCCGATTTTGCAGTTTCCGCTATTGCCTGGAATTGATTTTATGAAAGTTGAACTCTCAATCATTCCAGTACTTATTGGAGTCTTTACTTTGGGATTGGGTGATGGATTTATAATCCTCTTTATTCGCTCTATCTTATGGTATCTCCTATTTAATCAAGGGCCATCAACTTGGATTGGTGTGCCGATGAACTTCATTGCTTTGGGAATCTTCATGGCAATTGTTTGGTTCTTTACAAAGAAAAAATTCTCAATCAAAAACTATACAGTTGGTGTGGTTTTAGCAGCCATCGCATCAGTTCTTGTGATGATGGTATTGAATGTTTTCTACGCACTCCCTCTCTATCGTTTAGCTGCTGGCTTCGATGTTGATAAGATTTTTGTTGGAGCAACTCATCTTTTTAATATGGGTTCTCTATCAGTTACTTTGAATCCAACTTATCTTTTAACAGTAGTTTTACCTTTTAATGCTTTGCAGTACATCATCTTTGCTCTGGTATTTGGATTGATTGTTGCAGTGTTCAAGAAAAACAAAGTCGTAAAATTTTATAATGCTTAATAAAAAAAGAAATTTCATTGATTTGAAGTTTCTTTTTTTATTTAAATAGTAAATAAGTGGGAATCTCAATTCATATAGTCTGTTTTAAACGCTTTCTTTATGGTATACTAATATTTAGAATATTATAAAATAAAATGGAATAGACTGTATGAAAATTTTTAAAGATTTATGGTGGTTTTTTAAGGCAGAGAGAAAAGGTTATGGCGTTGGTCTATTAGCCCTTTTTATTGTTTCGTTAACTCACTTGATTCCGCCTTTAATTATCGGAAAAATTATTGACCATATTGTTAAGCGTAACCTGACTTTACCCTTAATTTTGAGTTTTTCTGGTATTTTATTGATCACTGCACTCGTTGAATATGGCTTTCGTTTTCTTTGGTCTACAAATATTTGGGGTGAAGCCTTTAAACTGGAAAAAATAATCCGTAGTCGGCTTTTTAGGCATTTTTTAAGAATGGATACCCTTTTTTATCAGAGAAATCGGACTGGCGATTTGATGGCTCATGCGACAAATGACCTACAAGCGATACAGAGTGTTGCTGGACTTGGTGTTTTGACTTGGGCAGATTCTTTAATGACGGGCGGGATGACAATCATTGCTATGCTCTTATTTATCGACTGGCGTTTGACAATTATTGCTGTCCTTCCTTTGCCTTTACTCGCGCTAGTATCTAAAGTTTTAGGGGATAAAATTCATGTAAGTTTTGAACATGCCCAAGAAACCTTCTCTGAAATGAATGATAAAGTCCAAGAATCGATTACAGGAATGAAAGCAATCAAATCTTTTGGTGAAGAAGAACAAGATATGGCTGATTTCCAAGTTAAGTTAGATAATATTGATAAAGCCTTTATCAGGGTCAATTGGATTGACTCAATGTACGATCCTTTAATCACTTTAATTGTTGGTTTATCTTATACTTTAACCATTCTTTTAGGGGGCTACTATGTTGTTCACCATGTTTTAACGATTGGTCAGTTAGTTGCTTTTATGACTTATATCGGAAATTTGGTCTGGCCGATGTTTGCTATTGGTGTTCTTTTTAATGTTATTGAACGTGGAAGAGCTTCATACAGTCGAGTAGAAAAATTATTAGCTCAAAAAGCGGAATCAAAAATTTCTGAAGGTACTTTGAAAATGCCAAAAGAAGGTCAACTCCTTTTTGATATTGAAAGTTTTACTTATCCAAATGAGAATGAAGGGCGCAATCTGGAGAAAGTTCAATTTAATTTAAAAGAAGGTCATGTTTTAGGTTTGGTCGGACGAACAGGTGCAGGAAAATCAACGATTATTAAACTTTTAATGAGAGAGTTTGACCATTACAAAGGACATATTACTTTTGCTGACCATGATATTATGGATTATCAATTAGATGAATATTTGCCAGCGATTGGTTATGTTCCGCAAGAACATTTTCTATTTTCGATGTCTGTCAGAGATAATATTCGCTTTGCTAAGATGTCAGCGAGTCAAGAAGAAGTTGAAATTGCAGCTAAAACAGCTGGAATTCATGATGATATTATTGCTTTTCCTGAAGGTTATGATACTTTGGTTGGCGAGCGTGGCGTTTCACTTTCTGGTGGACAAAAGCAAAGGTTATCTATTGCGAGGGCGCTACTTATTCAGCCTAAATTATTGATTTTAGATGATGCGCTGTCAGCTGTTGATGCCAAGACTGAACAGTTAATTTTGTCAAATTTGAAGGCCTTACGTCATGAAAGTTCAACGTTAGTTGTCAGTCACAGATTGTCATCAGTAATGGAAGCTAATGAAATTCTCGTACTAGATGAAGGAAAAGTGATTGAGCGTGGTTTGCATGAAGATTTGATTAAATCTGGAGGTTGGTATGCTCAAATGTGGCAAATGCAACAGATTGAAAGTCATTTGACAGCGAATGATGAAGATGAGAATTTACTGACAGGTTCGTCAGTAAATCGGGAAGGAGAAGAAAATGGAGAAATCTACTGACAAAATGTCTGTCAGAGAAAGTTGGCAAGTTTTTAAATTTATTTTCAAATTCTTATTACCTTTCAAAAAGTATTTCGTTTGGGCTTTTGTTTTTAGTGTAATTACAACTGCTCTGGCTTCAATTATGCCTTTTGTTTTGTCCGTTTTTATGGATTCTTATTTGACACCTATGAAAGCGACTGACCAGATTATTTTCTATTTTGCAGGTCTTTATTTGATTTTAGCAATAATCAATTCAATTGCTTTCTTTTTCAAATGGAATTATCTGCAAAATGGTTCGATTTTTGTTAATCAATACATTCGTAAGAAAGTTTATCGAAAAATTCATCAGCTAGGCATGCGATATTTTGACCAAAAACCGACGGGTTGGTTAATCACCAGAATCACAAATGACACCGATTTATTTGATTTCTGGCAGACTTTGTTTAATGCATTAACAAGTTTGCTTTCTATTATTATTGCCTTCATTGCTTTGTTTATTATTGACCACCAAATTGCGCTTGTGATGTTGTTGATTCTTCCCCTATTGATTTTGGCAGTATTGATTTATCAAAAAGTGAGTACAAAAGTTTATCAAGCCATGCTTGCTAAGCGTTCAGAATTGAATACGAAATTAAATGAATACATTTCTGGGATGAGAATTATTCAACAATTTCGTCAAGAGAGCAGACTAGGAAATGAATTTGAAAAAACAAATGATGAATATTATGGTTATCGAAAACGAGTGATTCAGATTAATGGGATTTTGTTGAGCCCTTTGGTTAATTTTTTGATGGCCATCTCAATTGTTGTTGTCTTGTTGATGTATTCTAATCGAAGTCTACATGCAGTGGTTGAGGCTGGTTTAATTTATGCTTTCATCAGTAATGTACAAATTTACTTTAATCCTATTTCAGGATTGATGGATTCTTTATCAAACTTTTCAAATGGATTGGTAGCCTCTAGTCGTATCAAGACAATCATGGAAGAAAAAGAATTTGCGCCACAACAAGGAATTTCAACTTCTGTCAGTAAAAATGTTGATGAAAAATTTAATGACAGAAAATCTGTCAGCAATTTTCCAATCATTCAAGAAGGAAAAATTGAATTTCGCAATGTCAGTTTTTCATATGACGGAGAACATCAAGTTTTGAAAAATATCTCATTCATTGTGAATCCTGGAGAAACGCTTGCTTTTGTAGGTCATACAGGTTCGGGAAAATCGAGTATTATTAATGTTTTCATGCGCTTCTATGAATTCACAGAAGGTCAAGTTTTGATTGATGATCAGGACATTAGAAGTTATTCAAAAGAAGAACTTCGGAAAAAAATTGGTTTAGTATTGCAAGATTCCTTTATGTTTGTTGCGTCAGTTACTGACAATATCAAAATGATGAATCCACAGATTACTGACCAAGCAGCCAAAGAAGCGGCTCAATTTGTTCAAGCTGACAAATTCATCAAGGATTTGGAAAATAGTTACGAAACCAAAGTAATTGAAGGTGGAGCTGCCTTCTCGGCCGGTGAACGTCAATTAATTAACTTTGCTCGAACGATTGTGCGTAATCCAAAAATTCTCTTATTAGATGAAGCAACAGCCAATATTGATACTGAAACTGAAGCGCTTATTCAAGAAGGTCTGACAAATATGCGGCAAAATCGAACGACAATGGCAATTGCTCACCGTTTATCAACAATTAAAGATGCTGACCAAATTTTAGTCCTGAACAAGGGAGAAATTATTGAGCGAGGAAATCATGACCAACTTTTAGAGCTTAATGGTTATTATGCAGACATGTATCGAATTCAAACTTTACAAAAAGAGCTATGAAAAACCACTGCTAGCAGTGGTTTTTTGTTTATCAGTTTTTCTGATAAAAAATATTGACAAAAAATAAAATAAGCGATATAATATAAGAAAGATTGATAAAGAATCGGGAAGGGAGAGTTTATGAATTTTGGTCAGAACTTAAAAAAATTAAGAAAAAATGCAAAATTGACACAGAGTCAATTAGCAGAAAAGCTAGGAATGAAGCAAAATGCTTATGTACTTTGGGAACAAAAATCAACCAACCCAACGTTAGAATTACTAGAAAAACTAGCAGATATCTATGATTTACCTATTCAAGAATTAATCAAAGAAACTGATAATAATGCAGAAAAACAATTAATCGATAATTATCGTTCACTGACAGGAGAACAACAAGAATCAGTTATTAATTTTACGGATTTTCTCATTGAACAAAATAAAACAGAGCTTATTAATTTGAAAACCTACAGACGTTCTTCTTTAGATTATGCCATTGTTGAAGATGAAGAATTATCGGCAGGTTTTGGTCAATCTCAAAGCAATACAGGAGGCCACTACAAAGCTTACACGTCTGAAACTCTTGGGCGATATGATGGTGCAGCCAGAGTAAAAGGGGAATCGATGGAACCTGAATTCCCTAATTTTTCTATTGCAACATTCTTACACACTGGTTTTGGTCGGAGTGGTGATATTTACGCCATTGCTGAAGGAGATTTGGGCGAAGAACGTTTGTATATCAAACAAGTATTTGAAGAAGATGGACAGTTTAGAATTCATTCACTCAATCCAGATCCACAATACAAGGATTTTTATCTAGGACAGGAAGATAATTTCCGAATTATTGGACCAGTAGTTGATAATTTTGAAGAAATTGAAGAATCACAGATTATAGATTAAAATGAGGGCTTAAAAATGAATTGGATAAGAGAAATTTTACCAATACTGGGAATTGGATCATTTTTTGCAATTGCTTATGAATTAGTTTTATGGCTTTCACAGAAATTGATAGAAAATGATAGCAAAGAAAAAAGAAAAAAAGAAAAAAAGATTGTTAACGTCAAATTTTTTCATCTTTCAAAAAACCAAAAGAACATTGCATGAACTAAAATAAAAAAGAAAAAAGAATAAGTTTAGTCTTGCAATTTCAGAAAAACTTTGATATACTTATTTATGGTTCTAAAAGAACTGACCGAAGACAGTAGGGGACAAAAGTCATAAACTTCCTACCGAGGACAAATATCAAAATGATAATTGAACTCTCTATGTCTTTTGTGTGTAGAGATTTTTTATTTCTACAACCAAAATAAAATGGAGGTAAAAAAATGAGCGATTACAAAGTAAATGAAGCAACAATTGCTAAGAAAGCAGAATTGGTTGATGTTTACGCACAAAAAATGACTGAAGCAGCATCTATCGTTGTTGCAGATTCACGTGGTTTGTCAGTTGATCAAGATACTCAACTTCGTAAACAACTTCGTGAAGCAGGCGTTGAATTCAAAGTCGTTAAAAACTCAGTTTTGCGTCGTGCAGCTGAAAAAGCTGGTCTTGAAGGTTTGTCAGAAGCATTCTCTGGCCCATCAGCAGTAGCATTTTCTAACGAAGATGTTGTAGCACCAGCAAAAGTTTTGGCTGACTTTGCAAAAGATGCTGAAAATCTTGAAATCAAAGCTGGTGTTATCGAAGGTAAAGTTTCTTCTAAAGAAGAAATCCAAGCTATTGCGTCTCTTCCAAGCCGCGATGGACTTCTTTCTATGCTTCTTTCAGTGCTTCAAGCACCTGTCCGCAATGTGGCTCTTGCAGTCAAAGCTGTTGCAGAAAAAGAAGAATCAGCTGCTTAATTATAAGCAACATTACTTATATCGGCGGATTTACGCAACAAACTAAAAAATTAATAGGAGAATATTAAAATGGCATTGAACATTGAAAACATCGTTGCTGAACTTGAAAACGCAACAATCCTTGAACTTTCTGAACTTGTAAAAGCAATCGAAGAAAAATTTGACGTAACAGCAGCAGCTCCAGTTGCAGCAGCAGCAGGTGCTGGTGATGCAGCAGCAGCTAAAGATTCATTCGACGTTGAATTGACATCAGCTGGCGACAAAAAAGTTGCAGTAATCAAAGAAGTACGTGGAATCACTGGTCTTGGACTTAAAGAAGCTAAAGAACTCGTTGATGGTGCACCAACAATGATCAAAGAAGGTCTTTCTGAATCAGAAGCTAACGAAGTTAAAGAAAAACTTGAAGCAGCTGGTGCTTCAATCACACTTAAATAAGAATTTTATTCTTGTTTAAAAAGAAAATTGAATATTATCGATTTTCTATTAAAAATACTACCAAGTCTTTTCTTGGTAGTATTTTTTTTGCTATCTATGAGTCTCAAATTTTCAAAATACTTCTTCAAATAGAGCAATAAGTTTAACTGGCCCAATACCAGCAGGAATAATCGTATATGGTTCAAAAATTGTTTGTTCAGTTGAATCGACGATACTTGTCCAACCGGCAAACTCGTAGCCACGCAACTCGGGTTTTAGATAGGGAATGAAATTTTTTTCAACTGTTCGTACATCTGAGGGGTGGGTCCAAGAGAGTTCGACCTTGTTTATTGTACGAGAAGAATAGCGAATTTCGTATTCTAAAGGTGTCCACTGGGCATATAAATCATATTCTTTACCAACATTTTGAAGGTAATCACCTGCAGTCCAAAGGAAATCGGGGCTTATTCCTGTTTTGTGTAAGGCAGAATTTGCACCAGCATAGAGTGCAGCTTGCTCGCGGGAGATATTATGCGGGATCACATAATGACTATCGCGAACAATTTTCCAACCTTCAAAGTGGTAACCAGGCAGAGTGAGCGAAAAATCAGCAATTTCATGTTCTGTTTGACTAACGTTTGAACTAATTGTCAATCCGACTTGTCGCTTATTTTCAAAAATAGGCTGATAATCTTGTCTATTTTCAAACTTGACAGATGGACTAGTGCCACTATTTTTAATAAAGTTTTTCATTTTATCAGTGATGTTAAAATAATAGTTAAAAGTTGTTGATTGCTTGTTTGGATTCATAGGAGACTCCTTTCTCATCATTCAAAAATTAAAAAGTAAAACTACAATTTATAATTATAATCTTATTTTATAATATTTTTATTATAAACGATAATGATTTGTGTATCTTTAATGTTAAGAGCTTACTGTTAATTTCAATAATTGTTTAGAGATTAAAGAATATCTTGTCTTTTCAGACTTAAAAATAAATCAAAATTCACAAAATTTCAATTGAATATATTTTAAAGAAAGAGAATTTCTCTTTTTTTTTTTTTTTGACAATGACTGTCTACAAAAGATGAATAAAGTGCTAATGAAAATCTATTTTGTCAGATTTAATCAATAATTGTCAGCTAATAATTACAAAATTAATTGATTTATGTATTTTATTAATAGATTAATAGGCTAATAAATTCCAAATTTAATCTTATTCCATGCAATATATTTGCTCTTGAAACCAATATCTATTAGAATAGAAGTGAAGTAGGTAATAAACTACAACAGGAATAATTTTAGATGAAGCAAAAAGTATATTTATAAAAATAGATGGTGAGGTAGAGATGAAAAAGTTACTCTTTATATTTGGGACTAGGCCAGAATTTATTAAAGTTTATCCAGTAATCCAAGAGGCGAAAAGGCAAGGCAATCCAATTGTTCTGGTTAACACAGGGCAGCACAAAGAAATGCTCAATGAACTTTTAGATGAATTTTCTGTGGAAGTTGATTACGATTTAAAAATCATGGAAAAATATTCTGGTTTATCAGAAATTGTGGCAGGATCAATTAGCGGTCTTGACCCAATTATTAAAAAGGAACAACCAGATGTCATCTTAGTTCATGGTGATACTGCAGCTACTTTGGCTGGAAGTTTGGTTGCTTATTTTAATCAGATAAAGTTGGCACATATTGAAGCAGGCTTGCGAACTTACAATAAATTTTCACCATTTCCTGAAGAAATGAATCGTCAAATTGTTGGTTTAATGGCTGATTATCATTTTACACCAACGGAAATGACGAAAGAAAATCTTTTAAAAGAAGGTAAGCCCAAAAAACAGGTTTTTGTAGTTGGAAACAGTGCTATAGATATGTTTCAGTATACTTTAAAGGATGATTATACAAATGAAGCTTTATCATGGCAAGCTGATAAGAAAATGATTTTAGTGACGGCTCACCGTCGTGAAAATTTGAGTGATTTAGAAGAAATTTTTGATGGAATTGCAGAGATCGCTGATGAATTTAAAGAAACACATAAAATCATTTATCCAATTCATATGAATCCAATCATTCGTGAAAAAGCGCAAAAATTACTGGAACATAGTAATATTAAAATCATTGACCCGCTGGATACAATTAACTTTCATAATGTGATGCGTCATGCCGAGTTGATTTTAACTGACTCTGGTGGAATTCAAGAAGAAGCGGCTTTCTTAGGGATTCCAGTGCTTGTTTTACGTGATACAACTGAAAGACCCGAGGGTGTACTGGCTGGTACTTTAAAACTTGTGGGGACTTCAAAAGAAAATATTGTTAATGAGACTCGGACTTTACTGACAGACAAGACTAAATATGAAAGGATGTCAGGAAGTAAGAATCCTTATGGTGACGGAACAACTTCCTTGCAGATTGTTAATATTCTAAATGAAAAATAAAAAAATTAATTTAAAGTCTTTCCAGTCTGTCTGTCTCATTTTTATCTTCCTTTTTAATTTTGAGTTTATTTTCCGCTTATCAAATTTTACTTCTAGAGAAAAATTCTTTACCATTTTCTTTTTTGTGGCTCCTTTGATGCTTAGCTCATTTTTTATCATTACGGATAGCGAAAAAATTCCGAATTCAGTTAGAAATTTGAGTATTCTCGGTGTCTTTGGTTTCCTGATGTATGGTTCCAATCGCTTAATCGTTTCCTTGACTTACCTTATAGGTGGGGAACATGCTGTTCCACAGTTATTTCCCTTCCGATTTTTGATTGCTATCTTCATTTTACTTTGTTGTGCTTTAGCTTATTATGTTTCAACAAAGAAGAGGTTAATTTATAAATTAGCAACATTGATTGCTTCTTTGTGGTTCGTTACATTGCCAATTATAACGATTCAATTCATTATTAAATTCTTGGTTGAACATCAAGGGTTTGATTTCTCGCTTGTCAGTAATATGGATATCAGGTATCTGATTGTACCATTTATGCCAATCATGTATTTGAGTTTTTGTAAATTTAGTGGGATTGATGCCAAACAATTAGGAAAGAATATCAAATATACGGTTTATGTGCTCTTAGTTGTCTACATCGTTGCATTAATCGTTTATTCAGGAACTCAAGTAAATATTACCTTTAATTTTGCTCAAGAAGGTTTCTTTAATAGCATTGAGCTTAACTATAATGTCTTTTTGGCACATTGGATAGAAGGATTGACTGTATTTTCTCAATTCGTCCTACCAATTATTGCTTTTGCTTTAGTTATTGGATATAAGGGAGAAAAATCAAAGAAAAAGATACTGTCATTAAAACCAATTTATGTATTAATACTGGTTGCTCTGGGAGTTTATGCTTATCTTTTCCTTCTTAATCCACCAACTAATTTTATTCATTTTAATAACAAAATTTTCAATAGTTATTTTGCGCTACAAATTTTTGAAGTTGTTGTGATTATGCTTTTGACAATCTATACAGGTTTGAAAAAATTTATCAGACCAAGAACGAAGATATTGCTATATATTGGTTCAAGCTTGCCTTTCCTCTATTTATATATTGTAAGATATCATTATTGGAAACAAAGTTATTTGGTTTTTGATATTTTTGACCGTATCAATTATATTTTCTTTATTTTTTCAGTTTTCGTATTTCTTTACTATACGGTAGAAGTCGTTATTTTGTGGTATTCATATAATAAAAGACAAAAGATAACAGCATTAGATTTCAAAGATGAGAAAATAAAAAAACAATTTCATATTTATGTTTTGATTCCGTGTTTGAATGAAGAATTGGTTATTCAAACAACTTTGAAAAGTATTTTGAAAAATAATTATGAGAATTTGGTAGTAACTGTTATTGATGATGCAAGTGATGATCGGAGCTTAGAAAAAATTTCTGAAATTCAAGATTCTCGATTGAATGTTCTAAGACGTATTAAACCTAATGCGCAAAAAGGAAAAGGGACGGCTTTGAATTGGGCTTATTATCAAATTAGTGAGCAAATTCAAGAAGCTGGAATTGCTCCGGAGGATGTTCTTATTGCGATAATTGATGCCGATACAAAACTTGATAACAATTATTTTGAAAAAGTAAATATGGTTTTCAATCATGATGCTAAGCTTAATGGTTTGCAATCCAAGGTTCGTGTTGCCAATTTGCTTAAAGATGCTTCACAAGACTTGGAATTTTCTGAAATTATCAATGCGACACAGATGTTTCGGACTTTGACCAATACAGTTGCTTTTGGTGGAAATGGACAGTTCTGTAAATTAAGTACTCTTCAGGCATTGAATGAAGACCCTTGGACAGATTCTCTTGTGGAAGATTTTGATTTATCAACCCGTCTGTTTCTGTCAGATATTGAAGTTAAAAATGCTCAATTTGATGATATTTACATTGAACAAACAGGGATTATCAATGATAATGAAGCTTTGGTTAAACAACGAGTGCGATGGGCGCAGGGAAATATCCAATCTTCAAAATATATTTTACCGACGATTCGGTCAAAAAAATTGCAGAATAAACAGAAGTTTGAATTATTGATGACCCTACTGAAACCTTGGTTAATGGGGATTGAATATATCATTGTAATTTATACACTGATTATGATTGTTAATTCTGCTATCCTATCAGGGATTACTCAATCACTTAAAATTGTTGTTGTGCTTTTTATCGTGATGTCAATTTATATTATCTTTGTGAATTTTGTATGGGCTATTCTTTATAACAAAGGAAAATCTCAAGAAAAAACAAGGGTGTGGGATGTAGTGAAAGATACGGTTAATCTGACGAAATTTCTACTTATTTTAACTCAAATTTATCCACAGTCAGCCATTCGATATTTCAACTCTAAAAATGATTGGGTAAAAACTAATCGTCAAGAAGAAAGTGTTGACCCTCATATTGATGAGTATAAAAAATAAGAAAAACCTGCCTTTTGGGCTAGGTTTTTTCTTTTGTATATTTGCGAAATTAGTTTTTTTAGTTTAAATATGTTAAAGTAGTTGTAGTTTTAAAAATAAATCAATAACACAATGGGTACTGGTAAAAACTAAAATTACCGGTTGAGAAAGACCATCAGACTTGAACAGGTTAAGACCTGCGTAAGAATGTGTCCGAGTTTTAATTGTATTTTCTTTATGAAAATCTTTTAGCTTACTTTCTTATCATACTAGAGCCCTCCTTGTGTCTATAAAGGAGTTTTTTGATGTCAATTTTAGAAAAGATTCAAGAAAAACAACCACTTATCTTAAATTTAGCGAATTTTGTAACTCCACAAAGAGTTGCGGATGCGATTAGTTTTGCTGGTGGTTCACCATTAATGACTGCGGAAATTTCAGAAAGTGAAACTTTAGTTGAAATTGCAGATGCTGTAGTGGTTAATATTGGAACCATTTCAGAAAAGGATTATCCGCTTTTTTTGACTATTTGTCAGTTAGCAAATCAAAAGCACAAACCTTTAATTTTGGACCCAGTTGCTATCAATGTCCCTTTTAGAGCAAATTTTGTCAAAAGATTAATGCAAGAGGTAAAATTTGATATCATTCGTGGGAATTCAGCGGAAATTGCTTGGTTTGCTGATAAAGAAAGCTTGAACAAAGGAATTGATGCACTTGAGTCAAATTTAGAAGTTGAGCACGCGCGAGTTGCTGCTCAAAAAACAGGGGCAGTCATTATTCAAACTGGAAAAGTTGATGTTATTTCTAATGGGTTTGAGGAACTATTTGTTGAAACTGATAGTCCACTTTTTAAAATTAATGTTGGCTGTGGGGATATGTTGTCAGCAATTGTTGGAACTTTTGCGGCTGTATCTGATGATTTATTTAAGGCGGCTTATGAAGCGACAGAATTCTTCGGTGAATCTGGTGTGAAAGCTACTGAGCAAGTAGAAAATCTACCAGGAAATTTTGTGAATCGTCTTCTTGATAAAATTTATCAAGCGACGCAAGAGGTTATATAAGGGAGAAAAAGAAATGATTGATGTTTCTCAAGTTGTGACAATCGCTGGAATTGATTCTTCTGGTGGGGCCGGTATTAATGCTGACCTAAAAACTTTTCATAATCAAAAAGTATATTCGGCAACAATTGTGACAGGGTTGACAGCGCAAAATACCTATGGAGTACAAGAAATTTTACCGACAAATAAAGCTTTTATTTTGGCTCAATTTGACTCAGTATTTTCTGATTTGGAAATTTCGGCAGCTAAAACGGGGGCACTTTTTGATACTGCTCAAGTTGAAGCGGTAATTCAAGGCTTGAAAAAATATAAACCGAAGCATTTGGTGGTGGATCCAGTAATGGTGGCTAAAGGCGGGGCAATTCTTTTGACAAGAGAAGCCATTGATTTGATAAAAAATGAATTGTTACCTTTAGCAGAATTGGTCACTCCCAATTTGGAAGAGGCAGAGGTTATGTGTGGCTATAAAATTATTGACGAAAAGGAAATTTTAAAAGCCCTTCATGATATTCAAAAGTTAGGTGCTAAAAATGTGCTGATTAAAGGGGGACATGGTAATGGAGAACTGGTCAGAGATTATTTATTGATGACAGATGGTTCTGTCAGTACTTATGACTCTAAAAGATTACTGACAGAAAGAACACACGGAACCGGAGATACACTTTCTTCTTATATTACAGCTCATTTAGCTTTAGGAGAAGATTTAAAAGAAGTGATGTCAAAAGCTAAATTGTTTATTACTGAAGCTATTTCACAAACAATTAATGTTGGTCACGGTCATGGACCGTTAAACCATTGGGTGACAATTAATGAAAAATAAAATTTTAGACCTGAGGGCGTATTTTATTGCTGGCCCACAAGATTTTCCAAAACTTTCAATTGATGATGCAATCGATAAAATTTCTGTAATCATAAAAAGTGGAGTAACGGTTTATCAATTTCGTGATAAGGGAACAATTTATAAAAATAATAATCAACGATTAGAAGTAGCAAAAAGACTACAAGAAGTAGCTCAGAAAGCGGCTGTTTCTTTTATTGTGAATGATGATGTTGAATTAGCGCGTGAACTGTCAGCTGACGGGATTCATGTCGGACAAGACGATGATTCTGTCAGTAAAATTCGTGAGCTGATTGGACAAGAAATGTGGGTAGGACTTTCTGTCAGTAATGATATGGAATTAGAAAGCGCTCAAAAAAGTGGAGCTGACTATTTGGGAATTGGTCCAATTTATCCAACAAATAGCAAGTCCGACGCAGCAGAACCAATTGGGGTTGACCATTTAAGAAAAATGCTTGAGCATAATCAATTACCAACTGTTGGAATTGGTGGAATTACTGAAAATTCACTGACAGAGCTTTCAAAAATTGGTCTGGGTGGAGTTGCGGTAATTTCTTTGCTGACAGAATCCGAAAATTACAAAAATATGGTTCAAAAAATTAAGCAAAATATTAGATGAAAAAGATGTTGTACCCTTAAAAATACAACAAAACAAAATGATTCCGTTTTCTTTTTATTATATAAATTAAACTTACACAAATGTAAGTTTTTTTTCTTTAATAAATGTTATAATCAGAGTCATAAATGATATGAGATTAACTGATTATTCTAAAAACCTCTTATTACTTTATATTTAAAAGGAGTTCCAATGGACAAGAAAAAAGAAATTCGTCTATTTTTGGCTAAAACAGTATTTTACTTTATAATTATTTTAATTCTGCTCTATCTTTATTCCTACAGTCATACTGGCGGAGCACACTTTATCTATAACGAATTTTAGAGAGAATTATCGAAGGAGTTAATTATGAAATTATTAGAACAAATTTTTGAAATTGCAAAAAAAGAACCAGACCTTATTGTACTTGCCGAGCGTGAGCAGAAATTTACTTACCGTCAATTATTTGCCGCGGTTTCACATATCTCAGAACAAATCAATGAACGCAATTTAAATCAGCGTCCAATCTTGATTTTCGGTAAAAACGATTTTATCACTTTAGCAGCCATGCTTGCGACAAATTTAACTGGTCACGCTTATATTCCTGTTGATGCTCACACACCATTTGAGCGGACAGAAATGATTAAATCAGCGGCAAAACCAGCGGCGGTACTCACTACAGTTGAGCTGTCAGCAGATTTTGAAGCACTTTTTACTGACAGAATTTCTCTTGAACTTACTGACCAGATTTTGACTGACAAACTTCCAGCACTTGATTTTTCTAAAGCTGTTTCTGGAAATGACAGCAATTATATTATTTATACTTCTGGAACAACAGGAGTACCAAAAGGTGTTGAAGTCAGTCATGATAATCTTGTGACTTTCACCAATTGGATGAACAATGATTTTATGAAAATTGAAAATAATCAAATCTTGTCACAAGCCCTTTACAGCTTTGATTTATCAATTTTCAGCTTGTATCCAAGTCTTACAACTGGCGGAACATTAATTTCACTCTCACGTGACGAAACAACCAACTTCAAATTACTTTTTGAGCGTTTGAACAAAACGGTCATTAATACTTGGATTTCAACACCATCATTTGTTGATATTTGCTTATTGGACCCTTCGTTCACTGAGAAAGAACACCCTCAATTAGTTCAATTTATTTTCTGCGGTGAAGAATTAACAAAGAAAACAGCAGAAAAATTACTGACAGCTTTTCCGTCAGCAACTATATACAATACCTATGGTCCAACAGAAGCAACAGGAGCCATTTCGTCAGTAAAAATCACGAAAGAATTACTGACAGAAAATGATCGTGTCCCAATTGGTTTTGCCAAACCAGGTGTTGACTTAAAAATTATGGATAAGGAAATCATCATTGTTGGTGATTCGGTAGCCAAAGGTTACTTTGAAAATCCAGAAAAAACTGAGCAAGCCTTTTTCACAGTCGACGGAAAACCCGCTTATCATACAGGAGATGCCGGTTCAATTTCCGCTGACGGAATGCTCCGTTACCAAGGACGAATTGATTTTCAAGTTAAATTTAATGGATTCCGTATTGAACTTCAAGATATTGAAGCCAATATTCAAAACTTAAAAGAGATTGAAAAAGCGGTAGTCTTACCGAAAACAAATGACCAGCATAAAGTCACCGCATTAATCGCTTATTTAGAAACAGAAAAAACATTTGAAGACCGTGCAGCCGAACGCGCCTTCACAAAAGAACTCAAAGCTGAACTTTCAAAAACAATTATGGATTACATGATGCCAACTAAGTTTGTTTATCTTAAAAAGTTCCCATTGAATCAAAATGGCAAAGTTGACCGCAAGGCACTCGCCCAAAAAGAGCGAGGTGACAACTAGTGCAACCCTATTCAACACCCTTTTACTTCGTGATTTTAGGACTTGCTTTAATTCCTATCGTTATTGCCCAGCTTCTGGGCAAAAAACTCATGTGGTATCAAGTCCTATTGACCATCGCTTTTCTTTGGCTGACATTTTCGGGAACAGTGACAATTTGGGCATTAATCGGCTTCGGAGTCTTCCAGACCATCATTGTAAAATTCTATGAGTGGTATCGAGTAAAACAAAACAAGAATCAGAGTTTTGTTTTCTACCTCATCATTCTGCTCTCTATTTTGCCATTAGTGATTGTCAAAGTGCATCCTCTGTTCAATCCAGGACCTGGACCAGGTTCAATTCTTGGATTCTTAGGAATCTCTTACATCAGTTTTAAGACAGTAGCCATGATTATGGAAATACGAGACGGACTTATTAAAGCCGTTCCTCTTAAAGAATTTCTATATTTCCTCTATTTCTATCCAACGATTTCATCAGGACCAATTGACCGCTTCCGACGTTTTGTTAAAGAACTAAAAGCGCCAGTTGTCACTGAGAAATACCTTGATTTATTAAATAAAGGTGTCTTTAGAATTTTCCAAGGTTTCCTTTATAAATTCATCATCGGATACTTGATTGACCAATATTGGCTACATGGCATTGCAATCTCTGCAACGATACACCCAAGCTTCTTGAATGTTTCATCATCAATGTATGCTTACGGACTCTATCTATTCTTTGATTTTGCTGGCTACTCACTCTTTGCCATTGGTGTCAGCAATTTAATGGGATATGACCTCCCACACAACTTTAACAAACCCTTCTTAGCTAAAAATATTCATGACTTTTGGCAAAGATGGCACATGACTTTGAGTTTTTGGTTCCGTGACTTTGTATTCATGAGATTAGTGAAAACATTCATGGTTAAAAAATGGTCGAAAAATATGATAACCATCTCAAATGTTGGTTACCTCGCAAATATGTTACTCATGGGATTCTGGCATGGTTTAACTTGGTATTACATCCTTTATGGTTTCTACCACGCTATGTTAATGATTGGGTATGACGCATGGAAACGTCTGAAGAAACGTAAAAACTGGAAAATTGCAGATAATAAATGGACAAGTGCTATAAGTATTTTCATTACATTTAATCTAGTATTTATCAGTTTCCTTATTTTCTCAGGAATACCAAATCACATCATTATGCACTGCATAGATCCACATTTCCCACTTCCTAACTTCTAAAAGGCGTTAGGCATATCATAAAAAAACATTAGGAGAAACAAAATGAAAGAACAAATTTTTGATATTATCGAAACCGTATCAGGCACAGACGAATTCCGTGAAGACTTAGACATGGATTTATTTGAAGAAGGAATTCTTGATTCAATGAGAGCCATCATGCTCATTGTTGAATTAGAAGGCGCTTTTGATATCAGTCTTCCACCATCAGAAATGGACCGTGAAGATTGGAATACAGCAAATAAAATAGCAGCACGCGTTCAGGAAAAAAAGGATGAAAATTAAAATTTTTAGAGCCATTGGCCCATTAATTGCAGCTTTAGCCCTTGTTGGCTTACTGATATTTCTCCCAATAAATGTTGGTATGAAATACTCAAAAGACCAACTTATTAAATTTGCTCAATCACCACTAAATACTCCAAGCTTTACAGGCTATTCAATTAAAAAACAAGCCTATTCAGACCCCGAGTTTTTACCAGTTCTTGGTTCATCAGAAATGGAACATGTGGATTCTTTTCACCCAAGTGCCTATTTCAAAAAATACAATTCTGGTTTTACGCCATTCTTAGTAGGACAACCAGGAACAACTACTTTAACCCACTTTTTCTACATGAACTCTGTGGCAAATGAGTTAAAAAATCGTAAAATTGTTTTTGTCATTAGTCCACAATGGTTTTCAAAACAAGGAATTGTTGAAAGTGAATTGAAAAACTTTGTATCCAAAGGTGAGATTTACGGTTGGTTAAAAGAAGCAGATCCTAAAGAAAATACCACCACCCAACTTGCAAAACATTTATTAAGATTTAGATCGCTTAAATCTGAAGAGACGATTTATAATTCTCTAGAACGTCTAGCAGATAAAAAACCACTGACCACTCTACAAAAAATGACTGTGGCGACCAATCTTCAATTTTGGCGAAAAGAAGATTTACTCTTCTCAAGTGTTTCACAATTCACAGCACAACCTCTTGGACTTACACCAAAAATTAATAAGTTTGCTAAAGAATTACCCAATGATCCAACCTCTGAAAACTTAGAAAAATTGGCAGTTGATCAAGGAAAAGATAGTTCAAATAACAATCCTTTCCAAATCAATAATAAAGTTTGGGATAAGAAAATAAAATCCAAATACAAACATCTTGAAAATTTTAAAAAGCATGTTACCTATTTAGAAAGCCCAGAGTATCAGGATTTCCAACAGCTCTTAAATGTGTTTGCCAAAAATAATAATGATGTTTTATTTGTTATTCAACCAGTAAATGGCTCATGGTCATCTTACACTGGAGTATCAAAAGCAACACTCGAAAATTTCAGCTCTAAAATTAAAACACAATTGCGCAGTCAAGGCTTTTATCAAATTGCTGACTTAACAGATATGTATAACACGCCTTATGCCTCTGGTGACACTGTCCACTTTGGTACTAAAGGTTGGTTGGCTACAGACAAAGCAATTGAAAAATTCATGAAGACACCAAGTAAGGTCAAATATCATATTGATAATTCGTTATTTTTATCAAAAGATTGGGCAATGAATGGTGCAACAGAGTCTATCATAAATTAAATAATAAAAAAAGATTGACAAAAATAGAAAGAACAGTTATAATTGTTTTGGTTATGCCATAAGCATAGCCGTCGGTAGGTGAGGCTACCGCAGGGATACGGGTTGCTGCCGCAGAGTCGTGGAGACACGATGAGAGGGCCAACAGTTCACGTCGAAAAACAAGGCGTGAAATAGTGCAACAACATCGCCCTGCGGAGCTAAAGCTTGAACGATAGCTTGTAACTGATTCGCTCTATAATAGTGATATCTTTTTTGGAATTATTCCCTTGCCTACGTTCAAGTTTTGTAGGCAAGGTTTTTTGTATTTAAAAAAGGAGGTGAAAAACGGAAATGGAATCCCAGACCATTAATAGTCCCGAGCCTGATAGGCCGCAGATAATTAACGTGATAAGAGCAGCTTTCCGTTTTTATCACCTTCTTTAAAGTGCCTAACGTTTGGGACTGTACACGCAAAAATATTATAGAATATGAGGTACAGACCAATGAAAAAAATTAGAAAAACACTCGAAAACACAAAAAGAGCTACAACATTTGTAGATAACAATGAAATAAATGTAAGATTAGAATTTGCAAAAACTTCTACAAAAGAGGAGCTATTTCAAAAATTTAAAACATCAAATAAAGGATTAAGTGAAGAACAAGTAGAAATCTCTCGTGAACAATATGGAGATAATACGATTACGCGTGGTAAAAAAACTTCACTTATTAAACGGCTTTATCAAGCGTTCATCAATCCTTTTACCATTATATTGTTTGTCTTAGCATTAGTTTCAGCTTTTACGGATATTATCTTAGCAGCTCCTGGTGAGAAAAATCCCCAAGGACTCATTATCATTACTACAATGGTTTTAATCTCAGGAATTCTGCGTTTCGTTCAAGAGACTAGAAGTGGAAATGCTGCTGAGAATCTCTTAAAAATGATTACGACGACGACAAACGTTCATAGATTAGAATCAGGAAGTCAAGAGATTCCTATTGAAGAAGTTCTCGTAGGCGATATTATCCATCTATCAGCTGGAGACATGGTTCCAGCAGACCTTAGGATTATTCAAGCAAAAGACTTATTTATCAGCCAAGCCTCTTTAACTGGTGAAAGCGAACCAGTAGAAAAACTAGATTTAGCTACTGATGAAAAAGATGATTCAATCACAGAGTCAGTAAACCTAGCCTTCATGGGTTCAAATGTCATTTCTGGTAGTGCTTATGGAGTTGTAATTGCAACTGGAGATGCGACCATTTTTGGTGAAATGGCAAAAAGTGTAACCGAAGACTCAACTAAAACAACTTTTGAAAAAGGCGTTAACTCAGTTTCATGGGTCCTTATTCGCTTTATGTTAGTTATGGTTCCATTTGTCTTATTGATCAATGGTTTCACTAAAGGTGATTGGATGGAAGCTGCACTATTTGCTTTAGCAGTTGCTGTTGGTTTAACACCAGAAATGTTACCAATGATTGTGACAACTTGCCTAGCAAAAGGTGCAGTCACAATGTCAAAAGAAAAAACAATCATCAAGAACCTAAATTCTATTCAAAATCTAGGTTCAATGAATATTCTCTGCACTGATAAAACTGGAACATTAACACAAGATAAAGTAGTATTAATGCGTCATTTAGATATTCATGGGCAAGAAAATATTCGAGTATTAAGACATGGATTTTTGAATAGTTACTACCAAACTGGTTTAAAGAATTTAATGGATTTGGCAATTATCGAAGGAGCCGAAGCCAAGCAAGATAAAAATCCTGAACTGGGTGGTCTAAGTAGTAAATATACAAAAGTTGATGAAATTCCTTTTGATTTTGAAAGACGTCGGATGAGTGTTGTAGTAAAAAGCAATACTAATGGAGCGACTTCAAAAACGCAAATGATTACTAAAGGTGCGGCTGAAGAAATGTTAGACATCTGTACTTTAGTCGAAGATAAGGGAAATGTTGTTCATTTAACTCCTGAACTCAGAGCATACATTCTGAAAAAAGTTGATGAACTTAACGAAGAAGGAATGCGCGTGATTTTAGTCGCTCAAAAAACAAATCCTTCACCAGTAGATACATTCTCGGTTCAAGATGAATCTGAAATGGTGTTAATGGGTTATCTTGCCTTTCTTGATCCACCCAAAGAATCTACAGCAAAAGCAATCAAAGCACTCAATAAATATGGGGTATCAGTTAAAATCTTGACTGGTGATAACGATAAAGTTACTCGTTCAGTTTGCAAACAAGTAGGACTTCCAGTTGATAAAACTATTTTAGGTTCTGATATCGACCAATTAGATGATAATGAATTGGCAAAGGTTGCCAAGGAAGCTTCTGTTTTTGCTAAGTTATCACCTCAACAAAAAGCCAGAATAGTAACAACACTTAGAAATTCAGGCAATAGTGTCGGCTATATGGGAGATGGTATTAATGACGCAGCAGCAATGAAATCATCTGACGTTGGAATTTCAGTAGATAGTGCTGTAGATATTGCCAAAGAGTCAGCTGATGTAATTTTGTTAGAAAAAGATTTAATGGTTCTTGAAAAAGGAATTATTGAAGGAAGAAAAACCTATGCTAACATGATTAAGTATATAAAAATGACAGCAAGCTCTAATTTTGGTAATATGTTCTCAGTTCTAATCGCTAGTGCATTTTTACCATTTATTCCAATGTTATCTATTCATATTCTCTTACTTAATTTAATCTATGATTTCTCTTGTACCGCTATTCCTTGGGATAATGTCGATGAAGAATATTTGGTTGTTCCAAGAAAATGGGATGCAAGTTCTGTAAGTAAATTCATGTTGTGGATTGGCCCAACAAGTTCCGTATTCGATATTACAACTTATCTCCTAATGTTCTTTGTGATTTGTCCAGCAACATTTGGACCATTTAGCTCTCTTGTTCCTGGAAGTACAGCATATATTGGATTTATCGCGCTCTTCCATACTGGCTGGTTTGTTGAATCAATGTGGACTCAAACCTTGGTTATCCATATGATTCGTACTCCTAAAATTCCATTTTTACAAAGTCGTGCTTCGGCTCCATTAACAATCTTAACTTTCATGGGAATCATTGGACTCACAATCATTCCATTCACAAGCTTTGGAGATTCAATTGGTTTAATGGCTTTACCAATTAACTTTTTCCCATGGCTAATTTTAACAGTAGTGATGTATATGATGCTTGTCACCATATTTAAAAAAATATTTGTTTCAAAATACGGTGAATTACTTTAAATAAAAAATAAAAGTGGTGATAATTTATCCCACTTTTATTTTACTTTGGTATAGTCTATGCTATAATTAAATCAAGAAAAGTAAGGTAAAAAAATGAAAACATCAAAAAATGAACAAGACTATCTAAAGGCAATATATAGCCTAAAAAATGAAAATAATGGATCTGTTAGTATTAATGCCATTGCTCAAAAATTATCAGTATCATCACCAAGCGCCACTGAAATGATTAAACGATTAGCCAAAAAAGAACTTGTTATTCATAAACCTTATTATGGGGTATCACTTACAGACTTAGGAAATCACGAAGCGAGATTTATTTTAAAAAGTCATAGGGTCTGGGAAACTTTTCTTTTTGAGAAGGTTGGATATACAATGGAGGAAGTGCACGATGAAGCCGAAAATTTAGAACATGCTTCATCACCAAGGTTGATTGAATCTCTGTATGTCCTGATGGGCTATCCAGCAACTGACCCTCACGGCTCAGAAATTCCTACAGAATCATTTTGGCTGAAAAATGAAGTGGAACTCACACTTGATGAAGCACAAGTTGATCAGACTTACCACGTTACTACTATAGAAGAAGAAGGAAAAAACTTTTTCAAAAAATTAGAAATTTCTCTTCCACATCTTATTAAAGTAATCGATAAATTAGAAGATAAATCAATAATTATTAAAGAAGATCGAGAAAGTACAATTGTAATCCCACCATTTTTACAATCTAAAATTCATCTCATGCATAGAAGATAAGATAAGATACACTAAAAGTCCAAGAAATTTATTTGGACTTTTTATTTTTGAGTTTTCATATAGTTTTAAACTATAGGTCATCATATTAAAAATGTATTATTAAAGTTTTATTAAATTTGATAAGATAGACCTATTAAAAATTGGAGACTATGACTATGAAAAAATCAATTATTGCTTTCCCACGTATCGGTTCAAACCGTGAATTAAAATTTGCTCTTGAAAAATATTTTCGTAAAGAAATTACAGAAGAAGAATTACAAACAGTAGCCAAAGAAATTCGGTTGGAAAATTGGAAAAGTCAAAAAGAAGCTGGAATTGACTCACCTATTTCCAATGACTTTTCTTTCTATGACCAAACCTTAGATTTATCAATTGCTCTTGGTGTAATTCCAGAGTCTTATAAAAATTTAGAATTAAATGAACTAGATACTTTATTTGCATTAGCGCGTGGTTTCCAAGATGAACAAAATGACGTAAAAGCAAGACCAATGAAAAAATGGTTTAATACAAACTATCATTATTTAGTTCCAGAAATTAACAAAGATACGATTATTAAAGCAAATTTTTCAAAATTATTAAATGAATATAAGGAAGCAAAATCTGCTGGGTTTGAAACCAGACCAACAATTATTGGCCCATATACATTTTTAGTTTTAGCAGATTACAAGTCAGGAGCCACGAAAGATACAGTATTATCTGATGTTATTGTAGCTTTTCAAACACTACTAAAAGAACTTAATCAACTAGGAGTAGAATGGTTACAGATTGAAGAACCAGCACTTGTTTTAGACCAAACTGAAGAAGAAAAAAAATTATTTGTGAGTATTTATGAAGAACTACTTAAGAGTAAAAACAACCTTAAGATACTTCTTCAAACATATTTTGGAGATGTTCGTGATAGCTATAAAGAAATAATAAAGCTTGATTTTGATGGTATTGGTCTTGATTTTATAGAAGGAAGAGATTCTTTAGCTCTTATTCAAAAATACGGTTTTCCCAAAGAGAAAATACTTTTTGCAGGATTAGTAAATGGAAAGAATATTTGGCGTAATAATTATCAAAAGACACTTGAGCTACTGGCCTCTTTAGATGAAGTAGTAGATATCGTAATTAATACAAGCTGCTCTTTACAACACGTTCCAGTAACAGTTAAAAGCGAAACTAAATTATCAAAAGAAATCCTTAAACACTTTTCATTTGCCACAGAAAAATTAAATGAAATTGATGAAATTTCCGATATTTATTTTAATAAAAACACTTCTTTTTTGAAGAAGAATGTCGAACTTTTTGAAAATGAAAGAGTTCGTGAAAATTCTAAACTTAAGCAAAAACTTGATCATTTAACAGAAAAAGACTTTACTAGACAACCGTCACTAGTCGAAAGACGAGCAAGTCAATCTCAATCGCTTAATTTACCGCTTTTACCAACCACAACCATCGGTTCATTTCCTCAAACGGCAGAAGTGAGAAAAGTTCGGCTACAAAATAAGCGAGGAGAATTAAGCCAAGCAGATTATGACACATTCTTAGAAGAAAAAATAAAAGAATGTCTTAAACTCCAAGAAGATATTGGATTAGACGTTTTAGTCCATGGTGAATTTGAACGAAATGACATGGTAGAGTATTTTGGAGAAATGTTAGAAGGTTATGTTTTTACTCAAAAAGCATGGGTTCAATCTTATGGAACACGTTGTGTCAAACCTCCAATCGTGTGGGCTGATGTCACTAGACCAGAAGCGATGACCGTCCGTTGGTCAGCCTATGCTCAATCTCAAACATCTAAACCAGTAAAAGGAATGCTGACAGGTCCTGTAACGATTCTAAATTGGTCTTTTCCGCGAGAAGATATTTCATTAAAAGCAAGTACTTTGCAATTGGCATTAGCTGTTCAAGAAGAAGTTCTTGACTTAGAAAAAGCTGGCATTAAGATTATTCAAATTGATGAGGCAGCTTTGAGAGAAAAGTTACCACTTCGCAAAAGTGATTGGTATAAAGAATATCTAGATTGGGCAATCCCTGCCTTTCGTTTAGTTCACTCTAAAGTAAAACCGGAAACGCAAATTCACACGCATATGTGTTATTCTGAATTTGAAGATATTATTCCATCAATTGACGCAATGGATGCTGATGTAATTTCTTTTGAAGCAAGTAGAAGTGAGCTATCAATTATCGATGCATTGAAAGCTCACCATTTTAAAACTTTGGTTGGACCTGGAGTCTATGATATTCATTCTCCACGAATACCTAGCGTAAAAGAAATACAAAATCAATTAGAAAAAATATTGGCCAAATTACCAATTGAACAAGTTTGGGTAAATCCTGATTGTGGTCTTAAAACACGTGGTAATGCCGAAACCATTCCTAGTTTAAGACACTTAGTTGAGGCAACTAGGGTGTTAAGAAAGGAAAAGGTTGAATATGACAAGTAATTCCAAAATTCTTTCTTTTGAAGTTTTTCCATCTACAACTCAAATTGGAAGTACCAACTTGGTAAAGACCTTGGATAGCCTAAGAACTCTCTCGCCAGATTTTATCAGTGTAACTTGTAGTAACAATAATTATGATAATATTGGAGATACAACTATAAAGTTTGCTGATTATGTAAACAATACACTAGATATTCCAGCGGTTGCTCATTTACCTGCCGCTTATTTAGATAAAGCTCAAGTGATCGAAATTTTGGAACGGTTAAAAGATAAACAAATCAAAAAAATTCTTGCTTTAAGAGGTGATATCAGCGATGAACCGATGAAAGATGATTTTAGATTTGCAAGTGATTTGGTTAAATTTATCAAAGATTATGATGATAGTTTTGAAGTTTTAGGTGCTTGCTACCCCGATATTCATCCCGAATCAGTAAATCGAGTGAGTGATTTTCATTATCTGAAAGAAAAAGTAGATGCTGGTTGTGACAGATTAATCACGCAACTATTTTTTGATAATGATAGTTTTTATGATTTTCAAGAACGGTGTGCAATTGCTGAGATTAATACTCCAATATTCGCTGGAATAATGCCAGTAATCAATCGAAATCAAATTCTTCGTTTATTAAAAAATTGTAATACGCCATTACCAGCAAAATTTATTAGAATACTCGAAAAATATGAACATAACCCTATCGCTTTAAGGGATGCTGGAATTGCTTACGCCATCGATCAAATCGTTGATTTAGTAACAGAGGATGTTGCTGGAATTCACCTCTATACGATGAATAATGCAAATACAGCACACTCCATCCATGCTTCAATTTCTTCTTTATTTACCGTTTGATACATAATAAAAGTTATGTAAAAAGAAATTTTGAAATAAAATTAAGAAAAAATAGATAAATAATTGACAAATCAAAAAATTTTAATTATACTAACTAATAATATTAAATATCGAGGTTCCAAAATGATTAACAACTTTAAAAAATTTTATTTTTTCTTTATGAATGATCCACATTAGTTTTTGGCTAATAAAATGTGGGTCCTCTTTGATGTTCGTTAATCATCTAGGGGATAAAGAAGACGTCCCCTGGGACGTCTTTTTTATTATAAAGGAGGCACATAAAAAGTAAAATAGAAAAAATTTATTGCAAGTAAAATATTATTAAGTATTTTTACTAAAAAACTATAGAAAAAAGGTAAAAGATGACTTTTAAAGAACTCAGTAACAAAATTAACATTAAAGATGTAAAAGAGCTAAATCATTTAAATGATGAGCAACGAGAAAAGAAAGAAAAACGTGATAAGGAACTTGAAGCGATAATTAAGGGTGAAGACGATAGAATTCTCTTAGTCATTGGCCCCTGCTCATCAGATAATGAAGCTGCAGTTCTAGAATATGCTCACAGATTGTCAAAACTTCAAAAAGAAGTAGAAGATAAAATTTTTATTGTAATGCGTGTTTATACTGCAAAACCGCGGACAAACGGAGATGGCTATAAAGGTCTCATTCATGAACCTGATGCAGATGGACATACAGACCTTATCAATGGGATAAAAATGGTTCGTGACCTTCACTATAAAGTAATTACTGAAACTGGTCTGACTACAGCAGATGAGATGCTATACCCAGAAAATCTACCATTAGTTGATGACTTAGTAAGTTACTATGCAGTTGGCGCTCGCTCAGTTGAAAATCAACAACATCGCTTTGTTGCCTCAGGAATAGATGCCCCAACAGGAATGAAAAACCCGACATCAGGAAATTTAAAAGTTATGTTTAATGGAATGTATGCAGCCCAACAATCTCAAGATTTTCTATTTGGGAATGCTGAAGTAGAAACATCAGGAAATCCATTAGCTCATGCCATCCTTCGTGGTGGACAAGATGAAAATGGTAAAAACCATCCAAATTACTATACAGATAATCTTCTTGAAAGTATCGAAATATACGAAAAAATGGGCTTACAAAATCCATTTATTGTTATTGATACTAATCATGATAACTCTGGGAAGAAGTATATGGAACAAATAAGAATTGTTCGTCAAACATTAGTCAATCGTAATTGGGATGAACAAATTCATAAATATGTTAGAGGATTTATGATTGAATCATATCTTGAAGACGGTCGTCAAGACAAACCAGAAGTATTTGGAAAATCAATCACTGACCCATGTTTGGGTTGGGATAAAACAGAAGAACTTATTAATGAAATTTATAATTCGTGATTGTAAAATGAGAAGGGATGAGTGAGAAACTTAATAGAATATTTTCATATTCTGTTCAAATAGAAAATAAATTTTTCTATATCGTACCACCTTTTAAAATAATAATATAAAAGCGTAGTTTTGCTACTTTTTTAATTTATCTTTTTATATAAGTTTTAGTTTATAAAAAAATAAATCTTTCATTTGTGTATTTTTTAAAAATAAGATGTATAATGTGTTTATCATCTACAGATGTAAACTTTAAAAAATAGGAGAACTAAGATGACTTATAAAACTAGTACTGAAAACAAAGCGTTAGAAATTGTAAATGTTAAATCACTTGAAGGTAAAGTGAAACAAAGTATGGAGGCTGCGGGAAATAAAGGTGCCTTTGGCTATATTCGTGGTGGCTCTGAAGATGAGTGGACACTGAATGAAAATACATCAGCATTTAACAAAAAACAAATTATGCCTCGAGTATTAAGAGGAATTGATTCTGCGGATTTAAGTACCTCACTCTTTGGTATAAAACTAAAAACACCAATTATCCAAGCGCCAGTTGCCGCCCAAGGCCTTGCTCATGAAGAAGGAGAAGTTGCAACTGCTAAAGCGATGGCTGAAGTTGGCTAAATCTTTTCAATTAGTACTTACGGAAGTACATCAGTGGAAGACGCCGCAAAAGCAGCACCAGGTGCACCGCAATTTTTCCAATTATACATGAGTAAAGATGACAAATTTAATGAATTTCTTTTGAAAAAAGCTGTATCAGCTGGAGTTAAGGCGATTATTTTAACCGCTGATTCAACATTAGGTGGCTATAGAGAAGAAGACATTGTCAATCATTTCCAATTTCCTTTACCAATGCCAAATCTAGCTGCTTTTTCAGAAAGTGATGGAACGGGCAAGGGAATCAGCGAAATCTATGCAGCAGCAAAACAAGGTCTTGTTTTAGAAGATATTCAAAAAATTAAAAAAATAACTAATCTTCCTGTAATTGTTAAGGGGGTTCAATCTCCTATTGATGCAGATGATGCCATTAACGCTGGGGCAGACGGTATCTGGGTTTCAAATCATGGGGGACGACAATTAGATGGAGGACCTGCTTCAATTGATGTCCTACCCCTCATCGCCAAAAGTGTTAATCATCGAGTTCCTATTGTTTTTGATAGTGGAATTAGACGTGGGGAACATGTCTTCAAAGCTTTAGCACAAGGAGCAGATGTTGTTGCGGTAGGTCGTCCAGTTCTTTATGGTTTGAATTTAGGGGGAGCCAAAGGTGTTCAATCTGTTTTTGAACACTTAAACAAAGAGCTAAGTATTACTATGCAACTTGCTGGAACAAAAAATATTGAAGAAATCAAACATACCTCATTGATTGACTAATAGTTCAAATAAAAAAGTACCTTATTAGAGGTACTTTTTTTATCCTATTTGATAAAATAGTTAGTTTTGAAAGTTCATTTGATCAATTTTTGAAACAATTTCCTTATCTA
The DNA here is from genome assembly GCF_011800585.1 of Lactococcus sp. EKM203L. Lineage (NCBI taxonomy): Bacteria > Bacillati > Bacillota > Bacilli > Lactobacillales > Streptococcaceae > Lactococcus > Lactococcus sp. EKM203L. The sequence continues at coordinate 23,122 of NZ_JAALEQ010000005.1, read as the reverse complement.
CCCAAACCGAAACACTTCCATCATTGACATAAAATTCAGCTCCACCATTTTGATCCAGCGTAATAGGTATTTCGTGTCTTCCAAATAAATCTATATAAACTTTACCTGCATACGCCTTATCAATTATCATATATTTTGAGCCACCATTTTTATTAGTTAAAATACATGATAATCCATATTCCTTATTATCTATTTTTAAAATATTTGTCCATCCAATAATATCAGGATGATCAAAATAATCTTTTTCCCTTAAAAACTCAGAGTCCTTACGTAATGCTATCATAGTTCTTAAGTTATCACCTACAGGATTAACATTATGTGAGGGTATTCCATATAAATCTCCCCAAAAGACAGTAGGAGTTCCTTTTTTGCGAAGTAAAATTAAGCTATAAGCGTGCTCTTTAAACCAAGCTGGAATCCAAGATTGAAGAGCCTGTCCTTCTTGAGTATCATGGTTATCAACAAAAGTGACCGAGAGTTCTGGCTGGCTGGCAGTGAGTGTGTGATCAAAAAGAGTACGCATATCAAATTCTCCATTGGTTGAAGAGGCTTCTTTCATATTAAAATGTAGTGGTACATCAAATAATTGTATTCTATCACCGGATTGTTCTAGATAATACTCTAATTTGCCAAGATCATCAGACCAGTACTCGCCAACAATAAAAAGTTTTTTATCCAATTGCTTTGCTCTCTGCTCAAGCCATTTATCAAAATATTTGAAATCAATATGTTTAATTGCATCTAATCGAAAACCATCAATTTTTGTCATTTCTGAAAACCAATGTCCCCATTTTTCAAGTTGTTCTACCGTTTCCGAAACACTAAAATCAAGATCAGCCCCCATTAAATAATCAAAATTATTATTCTCTGAATCTACATTCTCATCCCATTCATGTCCTTCAAATTCAAGAATTTCTTCTTGATTTTTCCTTTCATCATAATCAATTCCCGTAAAGTTGTGCCAGGTCCATATATAATTGTCGTATTTTCCTTGTCTTCCTGGAAATGTAAATTTGGTCCAAACTTCAACAGTTTTATTATTTTCGATGTTATGAAGATGATTATCTTCTGCTTTAATATCAGCTTCAATAGTTTCTGTTTCATCAGCACCCATCATGTGATTAAAAACGATATCCGCATACACTTCAATATTGTTGTGGTGTAGTGTATTAATTAAATCAAGATATTCATCTTTAGTCCCATATTTTGTAGGAATTGTCCCTTTTTGATCAAATTCCCCTAAGTCGAATAAATCATAGGTCCCATAGCCAACATCTTCAACTCCAGAAGCTGCCTTGGAAGCTGGAGGTAACCACAATCCTGAAAATCCTAACTTTCCTAAGTCAGGAATATTCTCTTTTATATTATTCCAGTGCTGAGAATCTGAGGGTAAATACCATTCAAAAGCTTGAAGGATTGTTTTCATAAAATCATTTCTCCTTTTTCAAATTGATACAATTCTTTTCTAAAAACTAGCGCTATTAATAATTAGTATACACAAAAAGGAATCTGAAGGACAGCAGAATGTTTTAGAATTAATTAGAATATTCAAAAATATAATACTATCATCATTGGTGAATGTATTTTTTGTAAGACGATATTTTTGAATATTCTGAAATTTAGTCATACAATGAATTTATACTGAATTGAAAGGAGTTAGAACATGAAAGAAATTTCTTACAGCAAAATACTCTTAGTAGCTAAAAATGCACATCTTTATTTTTTCGATTCCTTAAATAATATTGATGTAATTTCAGGACGCCGATTAGTCCATTTTATAAAAAGTGATTTGGGAAAGCATCGGCTTGCCCGTTATCAGCTTATTATATTTTTAGATTCTGGTTTTAAAGCTAACTATCCTAATATTATAAAGGATTTTACCGAGGCAAAGATGATTCTATTTTTTTGGAATCATTTGACTCAAAAATATATTGATTTGCTACACACCTCTAGAGAAATAGGAGTAATTGATTCCTACTATAGTTTTGACCCTATTGAAGCAAAAAAATATGGGCTCTATCATAATTCTACTTTTTATACTCCTTGTATAAATTTACCTCTTCAAATACCAGATTATGATTTGTTTTTTGGAGGAAATGATAAAGGAAGAACTCAACTTGCGCATGTTATTTTAGATAAATGTGCCAGTTTAGATATTTCAATATTACTTTATATCATTAATGGAGAAAAAGGTTTTAAAAATAAAGGATATTTACCCTATCCAAAATTTTTAGAGTTCTTAATTAATAGTAATGGTATTCTTGAAATTATGCAAGAAAACCAGACAGGTTTGACCTTGAGAACAATGGAGGCTATTTTCTTTAAGAAAAAATTAGTTACAACAAATAAAGCCATCAAGCATTACCTATTTTATCATCCTGATAATATTTTTATTTTAGGAGAGGACTCAATAGAGAACTTATCTAATTTTTTGGAAAAAGACTATCATCCGCTAGAACATGATAAAATCAATTTTTTTGAAAGCAAAAACTGGTTTGACAGATTCTTATTTCCTGAAAAAGAATTACTGAATATTGAATATCGTGATAGTTTACTGGATGGTTAAAATGTTCAGCAAAATTACTAATGACCAAATCAAAATAAATAAAAAGACGTCAAAATAGATGTCTTTTTATCATTATATTAATAATCTAAATAACTTTTATATACTATGAAAATGACAAATCGTCTTGTATATTTCATAAATTTTAATACTAGTCTTGGAAACCCAATCTTGAACATGTTATACTGTAAGAGTATAAAAATTAGGAAATGGTGTATTATGTCAGCTATTAGTTTTATTGCTGTGATGATGATTGGTGTTATCGGGGCAAATATAATCAAAGAGTTTTTTCCACAAATTTCAGAAACTTTTATCTTGATTGGTGTGGGCCTTATTTTGAGTTTCCTACCAGAATTTCAAAATTTTGAATTGGAGCCAGAGTTTTTTATGATGTTAATCATTGCTCCATTAATGTTTTATGAGGGAAGTAAAACTTCATTAAAAAAAGTACGGAAAAATTTCAGAGGAATATTTTTTCTATCAATTACTTTAGCAGTGGTGACTGTACTTTTAGTAGCAGTGCTTACGAATAATATAATGGGTAGTTGGATTTTCTCTTTAGCTATCTGTTTTGCAGCAATTGTAACGCCAACAGATGCAGTTGCTGTAAAATCAATAATTTCTGGAAAGAAAATGCCCGAAGGGGTTAATGAAGCAGTTGAATTTGAATCTTTATTTAATGATGCAACAGGGTTAGTTTTACTGAGCTTAGGATTATCTGTTTTAGAGAGTGGGCATTTCAGTATTTGGGAAGGACTTGGTCGCTTTATATTTGTCTCAATTGGTGGAATTATAATTGGTTTAGTTGTCGGTGCTCTACTGGTACGAATTAGGACGGCAATCAATCTCAGAGCAACTCGGCCAGAAGCTACCATAATTCCTATTTCAATTCTGACCCCCTTCTTTATTTATTTGTTAGCAGAACATTTTGGAACTTCCGGTGTTTTAGCTGTAGTTGCTGCTGGGTTAATTCATAATTTTGAAGGAGATATGCTCAAACTGACTTCAACAAATGTTCAATTAACGAATAATACAATCTGGGAGATTTTAAGCGATATTCTGAATAACTTTGTTTTCATTCTCTTGGGTGTAAGTCTATTTGGAATTTGGGACATTTTTAAATCACTTGGTTGGAAAGAATCAATTGTTCTATTTTTGATAAGCGTTTTAGTTTATTTACTTATGTTATTCATAAGAAAATTTTGGACTAATAGAAAAGGAAATAGATCAATCGAACACTTTTTCTCTGATGTAAAAGAAGAGCGTAATAGTGATTCAACAATTTTTGCTTTGTCAGGAGCCCATGGAACAATGACATTAGCAATGGCTTTCTCTTTACCTTTGAATACTAGTATTTTGAGCAACGAGAATAGGGAAATTATTATTACAATGGCCGCTATTGTTATTCTTTTAAGTCTTATTGTACCAACACTGATTCTGCCAAAATTATTACCGGCACTTGGAGGTGAAAGTACTGATAATATAAATCAGGTTCGTAACGATATGGTTGATTATGCGATTCTTCATATGGTAGAAGAAATTGAGGATAGTAAAGTTCGTAGTAGTCTTACCAAACAACTACAATCACAAAAAGGATTACAAATCCCTGACCACACTAAGAGTAGTAAATTAATGGACGAGATAATAAGTTGGCAGGAAACATTACTTGATACAACAACTATAAAAGCACAATTTTCATCTAAAGTTATTGACTATTTTAGAATTTATCTAGAAAACAGTAGTAAACATTCAACTAGTAAGAAAATAAGACGATTATTCTCCAAAAGACGACGTGGCAGAAGAGTAGATTCAGTAGAAATGCAAGAATTTGCGACAATAAGAACTGATATAAGCCGACTAGAAAGCAGTTTATATCAACAAACAATCGAAAAATTAAGTTCTCTTGAAAAAGAGCGATTAGAAAATAAGATAACTGACTTTAGTGATATTGAAGAAGTAAAACATATTTTGGAAAATAGACATTACCGTATTCGTAACGAAATTCAAGAAGATACAATTATTCCAAACGAATTACTCATAGAGGCTTTTCAACTTGAATATCAATTTATATTGAACCAGGTAAAAACTGATGTAATTTCTAAAGAAACAAGTAATAAACTTTTTAAAGAGATAAATAATGCTCAAGTTTTACAATTACAGAAACAATAAAAAGCCTATTGAGGCTTTTTTCTAAAGTAACTAAATATATTACCAATAAAGTTGATTCGCATGGTTCATAGCAACGATAAACGATTATGTTCCATCAAACAGCCGTAGGATCATTACCCTCTTTATTAGAACTCAGTTGATTACTGGTAATTATCAATTCTATTTGCTAGAATATGCTTGTGTTGGACAAGAGCTTATGATGTTGGAGTGTCTTTATTATTTCATTGATAATAATAAAATCAGTCTGTAACAAGTAATGGATGCCTAATGAATTTACAAAAATTTAAAAGATTGTTGCTAGAGAAATTGATACATGGAGGTAATGATAGATGAAATTAATACTATCATCAATTTTGTTAGGATTCGGTGGATTTGATCCAGTGGGAGCAGTGCTTATAATGGCTGCACTAGCAAATGGAACAAAGAAAAAACAAGTATATTTATTTTCTTTGATGACTCTACTTTCCACGGTTGTTTTCGGATTAATATTTTCATACGGTACTAGTATAAGCTTGAATTATTTTATAGATATAATGAATCATATTCCAGATATGGCTTATGTATTTACCGGTTTTTTGATATCCATTGTATGTGTAGCTTGGTTTATAAGATCTACCTTACTAAAAGGAAATAAAGAAAGAGTAGATGATCAGAAAGAATCGAAATTTATGAAATTTGCAAAGAGAAGTATGCCACTTGCAGGTTTTATTTTTGGGTTTTGGGCTATGTCAGATCCGACTTTTTGGGCAGTGGTTGCACTAAGTGCAAAAGAGGGGAATATACTATTAACAATATTATGTTTAACAATTTGGATGTTGTTAGGACAGATTCCTTTATATACTTTAGTAGTATCATTAATATTTAATGTCTATGAAAAATTGATTAAAATAGCAAGTAGTTATTTAGATAAAAATAACCGAAGAAAAAAATTAAGTAATGTCACTAGAATAATAATATCATTATTTATATTAGGTATTGGTATTTATTTTTTTATTGATTCATTGGTATATTTACTAAAAGGGATTTGGTTATATTAGTTTATATATTATCGTGAATTAATATAAAACATGTTTAGTGTTTGATAAACAGATTATAATCTAAGTTTATCTAATCACTTTTATAGTTTAGTCGCAAAATATAGAAGTTTAAAAGAAGAATAAGGCTTTTGGTCATATTCTTTTTAGTGTCCAATTTACTATGTTCATACTGAGCAATTTTTAATAACAAAATATAGGGGAGTGATAAAATAGAATGAGAATATGAAAACTCCTACAAAAAATATTAATTTAGAAAAAGAGGAACAGCTGTGAATATTGAAGTTTTACTTGAAAAGAAAGAACAAATACAGGTTAAGATTTTACGTCAGTTGTTCCTCAAACATGATAAGCTAACTGCGCAGGAACTGTGTGATTGGGTAAACCTCTCTCGACCTTCAGTTCAGAGTTATTTGGAGGATATATCTTATATAGGACGGATGATTGGGAAACCCATGGAAGTTATTCGTCAGAACAATAAACTCGTTCTAAACATGTCGGAATCACAAACCTTAGATGAAGTCATCAGTTTTTTAATCCAAGATAGTGTCAAATATCGCCTGATTCTCTTATTTTTAGAACAAAAAAATTACATGATTTTTGAATTAGCAGAACTCTTGCTACTCAGTGAATCTACTTTGTTTCGCAAAATCAAAGAACTCAATAAACTTTTATTGGAATTTGATATTCAAATCAAAAATAATAAATTGATCGGAGAAGAAAGTCAAATTCGCTATTTTTACTATCTGCTATTTGATTCGCTTCATCCTAAATTTCGACCAGATTTGCTGCAAGTCACTAAATTTCAGGTTGAATTTGTACGGCAACTTGAAGAAACATTAAAAGTAAATTTTTCCGAAAGTAGCAAAGATAAACTTTATCGGTGGTTGGCAATCACAGAAAGAAGGCGGAAACTTACAGATATCCAAATTACTAAATCTTTAGAAATGAAGAAAATATACCAAGATGACCATCTCTATCAACTATTGGATTCTCTTTTTTATCAACATATTTATGATAATCAGAGCAAGGATAACTGTGAGACAATTTTTTTCTACGGTTTTCTCCAATCTTTTTTCATTCTAGATAAAGAAAGTTATTACCGTTTTGATATTTATCGCAGTAAAAAAATTCCAACTGTTCTCTTGAATATTTCTTTAAGAGAGCGAATGTTAAACCACTATCGTCCCCATCGTTTAGGTTTCGAAGAGGAGAAATCCATCAGTTATCAGTTAGCTCAAGTAAACAATAAATTCACCTTTTTCCAAGGTAGCCTCTTTACCAAAATTCAAGAAGATTTGATGCTACATAAACAAAACTGGGTCGATAAGAGTTTTCAAGATTTACTCGATAACCTCAAAGATATTGCTTTAAGTTATATACCCAAAGAGCAGGATTTGCCAGAACTCATCTTTGGTTATCGCAATGCCTTGATGCTGCTGGAGCTCTTATCTGCTCAACAATTGACGGTGGCTTATGATTTGTCTGATACACCTGCCTATCAAATCCCGATGGAACACTATCTGAAAAATCACCTCAGATCTGTTGAAAAGATAAAATTAGAGCATTATCAAGAAAGCCAGAGTTATGATCTACTTATCTCAAGTAAAAGAAATGACAGTCGAAAGTTTGTCTATATACTTTCCGAGTTTTCCAGTGATTATGATTTTGAAGAGTTATTGTCGCGTATTGAAAACTTAAAAAAAGAAAAATTTCAAAAAAAAGCAATTTTGAATTAAGAATGAAACACGAAAGAGGGGTGCTCTCCTCTTTTTTTATGTTTTCACGTGAATATTATTTTACATTTATGAATATATTACTGCGGTCCCATTATTTAGCATTTTCTCACTGAATTTATTACAGAATAGATGAAGAATTAAGAATAGCAACTCAAATAAGTTTAAAATTAAATTGGGGTAGAGACTCCCTCTCTCATTATTTCTTAGTAAGCACAAACTGCCCAAATTCAAGTAATTTTTCTATGCGAATCTGTTGTTTATTTTCGACTGCCAATTTTTTTTTGAATTTGATAAAAAATGAAAGTTTCTATTCGTTTTAAAATACTATAATATAAATCATAGAAAACGTTTACAAAGGAGAAACAACATGACAGAAACTTCTTACATTATGGCAATTGACCAAGGTACAACAAGCTCAAGAGCTATTATATTTGATAAACATGGTAAACATATCGGCAGCTCCCAAAAGGAATTTACACAGTACTTTCCTAAAGAAGGTTGGGTGGAACATGATGCCAACGAAATTTGGAACTCTGTTCAGTCTGTTATCGCAGGGGCTTTTATCGAGTCGGGGATTAAGCCTGTACAGGTTGCGGGTATCGGTATTACTAATCAACGTGAAACTACCATTATATGGGACAAGAAAACAGGAAAACCAATCTATCATGCTATTGTTTGGCAATCTCGTCAATCTGCCGATATTGCCAATGGTCTTAAAGAAGCAGGACATGAGGAACTCTTCCATAAAAAGACAGGACTTATTGTCGATTCATATTTTTCAGCCACAAAAATTCGTTGGATCCTTGACCATGTCGAAGGAGCACAAGAGCGTGCAGAACGCGGAGAGCTCCTCTTTGGAACCATCGATACATGGCTCTTGTGGAAGTTGACAGATGGTGATGCACACTATACTGACTATTCTAATGCCAGCCGTACCATGCTCTACAACATTCATGAGTTGAAATGGGACGAAGAAATCCTGAAAATTCTTAATATCCCAGCTTCAATGCTTCCAGAAGTCAAGTCCAACTCAGAAGTTTACGGCGTGACTAAAGGTTTCCATTTCTTTGGCTCTGAAGTACCAATCTCAGGTATGGCAGGGGACCAGCAAGCTGCATTATTTGGTCAAATGGCCTTTGAACCTGGAATGATTAAAAATACCTATGGTACAGGTTCGTTTATCGTCATGAACACAGGTGAGAAACCACATATTTCGAAAAATAATATGCTTACAACGATTGGTTATGGCATTAATGGAAAAGTTTATTACGCCTTAGAAGGAAGCATCTTTGTTGCGGGGTCCTCTATCCAATGGTTACGTGATGGTTTGAAAATGTTGGAACGTGCCAGTGATTCCGAAGAAGTGGCACTCCAGTCTAGGAGTCAAGATGAAGTTTATGTGGTGCCAGCTTTTGTCGGCCTTGGTGCTCCGTATTGGGACCAAGAGGCGCGTGGTGCGATGTTTGGCTTGACACGTGGAACAACAAAAGAAGATATTGTGAAAGCAACCTTACAAGGGATAGCTTATCAAGTTCGTGATGTAGTCAGCACCATGAAAGAAGATACAGGAATTGATATGTCTGTGCTCAAGGTAGACGGTGGCGCTGCAAACAATGAATATTTGATGCAGTTCCAAGCTGATATCTTGAATATCCCAATCCAACGTGCGGGAGATTTGGAAACGACAGCACTTGGTGCAGCCTTCCTTGCAGGACTTGCCGTTGGTTTCTGGAAAGACTTAGAAGAGCTTAAAGAATCCTATGAACCGGGCAAAATTTTCCAAACTCAGATGCAAGAAGAACGTAGAGAAGAACTCTATGCCGGTTGGAAAAAAGCCGTGAATGCGACACGTGCTTTCAAATAATAATCAATCAGACAGTAATCTAAAAGGAGAATAGAAATGGCTTTTTCTAAAAAAACAAGACAAGAAGCAATCACAAAAATTCAAAATGAAGAGATGGATTTACTCGTTATCGGAGGAGGGATCACTGGTGCTGGTTTGACATTACAAGCGGCGGCTGCTGGCATGAAAGTTGCTGTACTTGAAATGCAGGATTTCTCAGAAGGGACATCCTCACGCTCAACAAAACTCGTGCATGGTGGCATCCGTTACCTCAAAAACTTCGATGTCGAAGTCGTTTCCGATACAGTTTCAGAACGCGCTGTTGTTCAAGGCATTGCGCCACATATTCCTAAGCCAGATCCGATGTTACTTCCTATCTACGATGATGAAGGCAAGACAACGTTTGATATGTTTTCTGTGAAAATTGCGATGGATTTGTATGACCGTTTGGCCGGTGTGGATGAAGATTCGCCATATGCCAACTACACTATCTCACCAGAAGAAGTCCTGCGCCGCGAGCCACTCATCAAGAAAAAAGGTTTGCAAGGGGCTGGAGTCTATCTTGACTACCGTAACAACGATGCCCGCTTGGTGATTGATAACATCAAAAAAGCTGTGGAAGACGGTGCCCAAGCCATAAGCAAGATGAAAGTGATTGATTTTATCTATACGGATGGACAAATTTCTGGTATTCGTGCGCGTGATTTGTTGACAGATCAAGTCATTGAAGTCAAAGCTAAACTTGTGATTAACACAAGTGGACCTTGGGTAGATAAGATCCGTTACCTGAACTTCACTCGTCCCATCGTGCCCAAAATGCGTCCAACAAAAGGTGTCCATCTTGTAGTAGATGCGGCCAAATTGCCTGTACCACAACCAACTTATTTTGATACAGGCAAACACGATAAACGCATGGTCTTTGCCATTCCACGTGAAAATAAAACTTATTTTGGTACGACAGATACGGATTATCATGGCGACTTTACCGATCCAAAAGTAACTCAAGAAGATGTAGATTACCTCTTGGATGTTATTAATTTCCGTTACCCAGAAGCAAATATTACGATTAATGACATCGAAGCTTCATGGGCAGGATTGCGTCCATTGTTAGGCGGAAATTCTGGATCAGACTATAACGGCGGTGATAATGGTGCGGTCTCTGAAACCAGCTTTAACGCTGTCGTTGAGGCGGTGCTCCGCTATAAAAATAAAACAGCAACAAAAGCCGAAGTGGAGTATTTGTTGAACAATATGGAATCAAGCCTTTCCGAAAAAGGAGATGCACCATCTTCCGTTTCTCGTGGCAGCTCACTTGAACGCGAGAGCGATGGTTTGATTACTTTAGCGGGTGGTAAAATCACGGACTACCGTAAAATGGCGGCAGGTGCGATGGAGCTTATTTGCCAATTGCTTGAGGAGGACTTTGGTTTGAAATACGAACCTATTGACTCTAAAAAATACCAAATCTCTGGTGGCGAATTTGACCCAACTAAAGTTGAAGAAGTTGTTGCTGAAAACATGAAAGTTGGTGTCGCTGCAGGTCTTACAGAAGAAGAAGCAAAATACATTGCTGACTTTTATGGTATGAATGCACTCCAAGTCTTTGCCTATGCTTCTGAAATGGAAGCTTATGAAGGCTTATCTCTAGCCGAATCCGCACGTCTTCGCTATGCGCTTGAGGATGAAATGATCTTAACACCAGTGGACTACTTGCTTCGTCGTACCAACCACATCTTGTTTATGCGTGAAGGAGTAGATGCTATCAAGGTACATGTTGTCAATGCCATGGCGGACGACCTTGGCTGGTCTGCAGAAGAAAAGGCAGAACAAGAAAAAGCTTTGGAAGAAGCACTTCGTGAATCGGACTTGTCGGATTTGAAGAAGTAAAAAATGCAAAAATGATTGAAACAAATAAAAAATAGAAATAAGGGGTCAATATGCACTCAGAAATGGTACAGCTACTTGGTGAATTTTTAGGAACATTTATCTTAATACTTCTTGGTAACGGGGTCGTTTCAGGCGTTGTCCTGAACAAAACGAAAGCAACAGGAGCGGGTTGGGTTGCTATCACTCTCGGTTGGGGATTTGCAGTAATGATGGGGTTTACATTTCTGGATTTATGTCGCCAGCCCATTTGAATCCAGCAGTAACAATTGCAATGGCAATGATTGGGAGCTTTAGCTGGAGTTTGGTTCTTCCTTATATTATTGCGCAAATGCTTGGTGCAATGGTAGCCAGCATTATCCTCTACCTAATGTTTTACCCTCACTATGCTGAAACAAAGAATCCAGCAGATATCTTGGGCACGTTTTCTACAGGTCCTGCCATTCGCCAGACGAGTTCAAACTTAATCAGTGAGATTGTGGGAACAGCAGTCTTAACGACAGGTATTCTGGCCTTTGGTCAATACGCAATTACGCAAACTTCAGGTGTTTCACCTCTTTTAGTGGGTGCTATCATCACAGCTATTGGTTTATCACTTGGTGCAACAACAGGATACTCTTTAAATCCCGCACGTGACTTAGGTCCCCGTATCATGCACGCTATCTTGCCTATCAAAGGCAAAGGGGATTCAGACTGGTCTTACGCATGGATTCCTGTCGTAGGTCCAATCATTGGAGGTAGCTTGGGCGCCCTTCTCTTTAACATGGTTATTCAATTTGCAAGTAAATAAACTGAAATAATATACAAAAAAAGAGTTAGACAAAGTTCTAACTCTTTTTATTAAAAATAAATGAGCCATAAGAAAAAATTTTCTATAATCAAAGTCACAAAATCAATTGAGAAAAAATTTAATTCAAATATAATTATTGATGATTATGGAAAGTCTGCCCAGCATGTTTAAGTGTTTCCTACTTGTACTTGATTTCTACTGTTAGATTATACAACCTGGTATTGGTAGTTATCTAAGGCCATTCCATAGATATGTTTGATGATTACAATATAGATGTTCTGTAAGGGGGGATATATTATTTAGTTGTGCATGTCATATATTTTTTTATTTCGAATATGGGAATATTGGAGGATTCCTTTAAAATGATTCAAAATAGAAGCTAAAAAACCACTTGAAAATTTTAGTGGTTTTTTTTGAAACAATTCTTCATATATTCAATTGAAATTAATTATTCAAGAGCAGAGTAATACAATTACACAAATTCTTCATACTCATTAGGATCTTGATTATCTACCCTGCCATTTTCTTGTTTTAAGGCTGTGATTTTATTAATCTCTTCAGAAGAAAGTGAAAAATCAAAAATATCTATATTTCTTCTTTGGTGTTCTGGAGAAGTTGCTTTAACAATAGGTATAATACCTCTTTCAACTTGCCATCTTAGAATGATTTGCCCAGTATCCTTACCATATTTTTGAGCTATGTTTTGAATCAGGCTTTCCTCAAGCTCTTTACTACCTCGGCCTAAAGGGCTCCATGCCTCAGTTAAAATGCCATACTTTTTATTAATTTTTAATAGCTTTTCTTGAGGCCAGTAAGGGTGAATCTCATTTTGATTAATTGCTGGTATAACACCAGTTTCTTGAATTATTTTGTCGAGATGGTCTTCCTCAAAATTAGATACCCCAATTGATCTTACAAGACCCCTTTTTTTTGCTGCAATTAGTGCTTTCCAAGCTTCAACATAATTATCTCGCTTTGGTAGTGGCCAGTGGATCAAGTAAAGATCAAAATAGCTCAATCCTGTTCGTAATAAAGACTCTTCAATCATCTTCAAAGCATCTTCAAAATGATGATATTTACCAGGTAGCTTAGTTGTCACAAAAAAATTTGATCGAGGGATGCCAGAACGACGAATTGCCTCTCCAACTGCTCCTTCGCTATCATAATTAGTTGAGGTATCAAGTAAACGATAACCGCTTTGTATAGCCGTTAAAATTTGCTCCACCCCTTCATATCCACGAATCTGAAATGTTCCTAACCCTATTTTAGGAATCAAATGTCCATCATTAAGCGTATATTTTTCTTGTTCAATCATTTTCTTGTTCTATTTTCCTTTCTGATTGTTTAAGTTTATGAATATTATGTCAATAATACTAAACTTTTGCAGGTTTTCAAAGTTAATCGAATATCTAATCGTTAACTGTATAGTACAAAGTTTAACGTAACTATACTCAATTGTGAAATAATATGTTTATTATTGTTTTTCCAATAAGCTTTACCTCTATTGTATAAGTTTTATCATACCAGGAGCAAATCTTTGATGCAAATTTAGATATTAAAAAAAGATTTTTAAAACATGCGATTTGATGGTAGCATATAATATTATCGTGCTTAAAAAATGAGAGATATAATAAAAATTAGGGTTAAGTAAAGGACATTATTCAGTTCTTTAATAGTCTTTCTGAGATAGTTGAAGCTAAATATAGTATTAATAAATTATAAAATAAGTCATATCATTTGAATGCGCTTTCTAATTGTGTTAGATTTGAGTTAGATCATAAAATGTATTCTAAAGAAAGAGGTGGCTTATGATTTGGTCATTAATTGTTGGTGCATTAATCGGATTAATCGCTGGTGCGATTACAAATAAAGGAAGTTCAATGGGCTGGATTGCTAACATTTTAGCAGGGTTAGTTGGATCTTTTGTGGGTCAAGCATTACTTGGAACTTGGGGACCTTCGCTAGCTGGTATGGCATTAATACCATCCATTGTTGGAGCAGTGATTGTGGTTGCTGTAGTTTCTTTCTTTTTATCTAGAATGAATCATTAGATCTTAAGATTTTAAGATCTAGAAAGGAGGAATTTTGGCAACTGGAAAGAAAATAATACTAATTATCCTTGATCTCCTTTTACTTACACTTGTTCTACCAATGACTTGGGATTATTACAATTTCATGGAATATGATTGGATGACAACGACCTCTAGTAACATTCCCTTCATAGGCAAATATATGACAGACTATTTGTTTTGGGGGAACATCGTTTTAACAGTCATATTAATTCTCGCCTTGATTGTAATCCTTTTTTACCCTCTAACCTATATGGATGTACAACTCACTTCAAATAATGGAGATTTAACTTTAAAAAAGTCTGCCATTGAAGGTTTTGTAGGTGAAAAAGTAAAAGAAAATGATTACCTTAAAAACTCAAAAATTACTGTTTCACTTTTTAAAAATAAGATAAAAATTGATATAAAAGGTGAGATTATTCCTAGAGTTGAAGTGGCACAAAAAGCCCAAGTTCTGGAACAGGAAATTATTGAAGGGTTAAAAAGTTTCTTTGGATTGGAACATACAGTTAAACTTAAAGTAAAAGTCAATACATTAAGTAAAGACGATAGCCCTAAACGACAACGTGTTATATAGGAGGGATCAATGGATTATCTCGAAAAAAATCGATACCCGATTATAGGAGGAATCGTAGGTGCACTCATTGCTCTGTGTATCTTCACTATTGGATTTTGGAAAATGATTCTGGTTTTATTTTTAATTGGATTAGGAATTTATATTGGTCTATTTTTAAAGAGGACAGGAATCATTGATCTATTTATAAATCGTAAATAACATTATAAAAGGAGAATATTATGGTACAAGAAAACATGAAAGCATTTGGAACAATGGCAGAAAAAGAAACTCCTAAAACAAAGGAAACCCAACCAGAAATTAAGGGGGCTTTGACTTATGAAGATAAAGTGGTGCAAAAGATTGTAGGACTAGCATTAGAATCAGTGGATGGACTTCTTTCCGTAGAAGGTGGCTTCTTCTCAAACCTAACAGGAAAACTTATTAATACTGATGATGTTACAACAGGCGTTGACGTAGAAGTTGGTAAAACACAAGTTGCAGTAGACTTGAAAGTAGTTACAGAATATCATAAGAATGTGCCTGATATTTATGAAAAAATTAAAGAAGTCATTCGTAAAGAGGTTGCGGCAATGACAGAATTAGATGTTGTTGAAGTTAACGTAACAGTCACAGATATTAAAACGAAAGAGCAACAAAAAGATGATGATGTAAGTATTCAAGATCGAGTGACTAGTGCGGCTCAAACGACTGGAAAATTCACCTCTGAACAAGTTGATAAAGTAAAAGACAAAGTAGAAGACAGTACAGATAAAGAAGCTAGAGTTAAATAAATTTCTAGATAAATCCTGATGAACAAAGGCCTCTATTGTGAGGCTTTTTTAGTAAGTTACTTCAATTATATAGTTTTTTATTTAGATAGAAGTATCAAGTCAATAGGTCTAAGGAAATCTTTCATGATAGACTATATCGAAGCAGTCGAATAATATTATGAAAATATTAACTGAGCTTACCATTGTCTTAACAATACCAACAATTACTTACGGGTTTTGGGGAAATCTCAAGTTGCCTTTTCAAGTCGTCCATTATCGTTCGTTATTTGTAGTGGTTGTTTCGCTTCTAATCAGTGTATTAGTTTGGTACTGGTTAAAAAAGAAAAAAACTTTTTAGAGAAATTTATAAAATTATAGAAAGAAGAAGGAAAAACTATGAAAATTGGCCTAGTAAAAGCAAACTTCCCAGGAGAGAGACGAGTCCCACTTCTACCAAAAGACATTAAAGATTTTAAAAATGAAATATTAGTAGAGGAGGGGTTTGGAAAATTTTTAGATATTGATGATCAAGAATACATTGATAAAGGATGTCATATTTTATCAAGAGCTGAGGTTTTTTCGGAATCAGAGGCAATCTTCTCACTAAAACTCATCCAGCCTACTGATTACCCTTATCTTAGAGAGGGGCAGATGATTATAGGGTGGACACATCCTTTTGGTTCAGGACGATTATTCATGAAAGAGCAAGCTCTACCTAAAAAGTTAATTGTAGTAGATTTAGATAGTAATTCACCTTGTATTTATTATGAAAATGAGATATTTGAATCAGGTATTCCGAAGGGACTTTTATATAAAAATAGTTTTTACGCAGGCTATGCAGGTGTCCTTGATGCTTTATTGCAATATGGATTTATTCCAACTGAAGAGACAAAAATAGCTATTTTAGGTTCCGGAAATGTTGCACAGGGGGCCTTTAGTAGTATCTCAAAATATTCCTCAAACATCCGAATGTATTATCGAAAAACAATGTCCATCTTCAAAGAAAATTATACAAAGTACGACATCATCATCAATGGAATTGAAATTGGGAAAGAGGATGATCCAATTTTAAGCTTTTCAGAACAAAAATCATTGAAAAAAGGGACTTTTATTATTGATGTAGCAGCTGATGCTGGAAATACTATTGAAGGAACGCATTTTACTAGTATGGATGACCCCATCTACGAAAATGATGGAAAATACTATTATGTTGTTCCTAATACTCCATCACTGATCTACCGAAATGTGAGTCAAGATTTAAGTAAGATTTTGAGCGAGAATATCTTTAGTGAAGATTGTTCACGATTTTTAAGTATTAAATCTTGAAGAAACAATTATATTTCTTTGAGTATTAATTCCATTGCCGCAGCAGCAATAGTAGCAAAAAATATATTAGCTCATTCTATCACCAATTACATTAAAATAAGCTTTATGCATAATAAAATGTATGTAAAAAATTGACTGTCGCAATTAGGTACTTTTTGTTTACTAATTTATATAAAAAAAGCTTGTACAAAGCGGATTGGTATTAATAACATATAAAATAATTATGGTCAGTCAAAAACTCATCTTGCAATGAATAGCAAGATGAGTTTTTAATATAAATCAGATCTATTTTGATGAACGAAGTTTAAAAATTCATCCAACATAGGATTATTATTTTCTTGAAAAGCATAAACCAAATTTTGTGAACTTTTCTCTTCGTTCAAATTTAAAAATTTTACACGATATTTTTTTGATAAATAACCATTATCCATGCCTGAGTAAAGAAATGAAATCCCTTCTCCAAGTGATGTTTTAGAAAGTCCCTCATCTAAATTCTTAACATAATAATTAGCTTTTGCATGAAAACCATGTTTCAAACATTGATTGATTACATAATCAAATACCAGAGGGGATTTATTTCTTTCAATGAGAATAAGTGTTTCATCAGTTAAATCAGAAAATTGTATTTCTTGTTTTGATGCTAATCTGTGATTATTTTGAATGGCTACTTGTAAATTATTATTTTTATATAAAGAAGTTTTGAGCACATCATTATTAGAAATATAATTATCTAAATTAAGTACCAAATCATACGTCCTGTTCAATAATCCATCATTTAGCTCCATGGGAGAACCTTGTTCAATTATAAATTTTACGTTTGGGTATTGTGTTTTAAACTGCTCTATTAAATCGTACAATTTACTAAAGTCAAAATTGGTTAAACATCCAATTTTAATTGATGCCTTATTGTTCTTGTTAGGCCCTTCAGGATCAAACATCCCTGATATAGATTCAATTTGATCTAAAACATCTCTAACTTTCACCAGTAATTGTTTACCTTCTGGGGAAAGGATTATATTATTTGTGTTATTGCGGTTAAAGAGTGTTACCCCTAACTCTGACTCTAATTCTTGAATCCTTCTGCTTAAAGTTGGTTGAGAGATAAATAAATTTTGTGAAGCTTTTGTGAAGCTGTTCTCAGTTGCTACCTCAACAAAATATCGTAGAGTTGATAATTTCATCTGGCCTCCGATCATTACTAGAATATCATAAATGATCCCTAAAGTCATATGGTAAAAGGCAGAATAATTAGTTTAGAAGAGGAAGTTGAAGATAAGAAGTAGTAATACCTCCAGTATGCAAAATGTGAATCCCTCCATTATCAGGTGTGCAACCAGGTGTGCCTGGCATTACTGAGCCGAGTTCATCCTTTGAACTTATAACGATTCTAAGCGTTTCATCTTTATCATATGAAAGACCGATTGGGCTTAAGACAATATCAAGTTCTACTATTTGTTTCTCAGAGAGTTTTTCAACTCGATCAAAACTATAAGCAGGGATTTCGTCAGTTGAATGTTCTACATCAAGATGGCGCATTGAAGCTCTTAACCTCCCCCAAGCACCTTTATATCGGAGTGCTGAGGCACCATTTTGGGTAAAGTCTTGCAATACTGCACCGTGATTAGGTACAACAAATTCACTTAGTACGTTACCAAATTTATCTAGTTTTTGTAGCCACACAAAAACATCCATATCATTATAATTTTCAACTTCCATGTATAATTTGAGCTTAGGATAACCTACAAACGTAGTTTTCTTATCAAAAGTTTTCTGAAAGGAAATTTTTCCTGGCAAACTTTGAGTATCGTATCGTAATACAACATCCGTTTTCCCCGCATTATCTTGCAGAGTTCTAGTAAGTGGATTAAAGAAGTATTTTGTATTTGAGGTTTCTGAGGGTGGGAATGTGCCCGTTGAGATATCGTTAGTATTATTTCCTTGAAAATCTATTAATGAATAACGAACTTGTGAAGTTTTATTCCAACCATTGTCTTTATCTAATAAGTAATAATCAAAGAAACGACGCAATTCTTCAACATTATCTTTATCATAATAGTATGGCCATTCTTGCTTATCGTGAATTCTCAACCATTTTTCTTTTGAACCTAAGTTTCTCCAAGAGCGGAAAGTCCCCATCGTATGAAGTGTATTAGAATAACTTGCAATGACAAAAGCAGGTACAGTAATTTTTGATGTATCAGCCACTTTATCTTTCCAAACTTCAGCAGTGGCTAAAGGATAGCAGTCCATCTCTTTTACTAAATTTTCACGCTTCGCTCCTTTTGCACTTACATGATTAACTTGTAATCTCTCAATGAAGTTTTTATCGGGAATTCCTCCAACAAAAGCCAAATCTCTATAACCATCTGAGAGTCCTTCAGTAGGATTAATGCAAGTAAGGTGAGGAGGCTGTTCAGCAGCTATATACCATTGAGAAAAGGCAAGATAAGAGGTGCCAGTAAGTGCTGTTTTACTATTACTCCATTCTTGACTAGCAATCCATTCAATTAAATCATAACCATCTTGGGCTTCTTGAGACCCTACCATAGTGGTATTCCCTTCACTATGTGCAATCCCTCTCATATCCGGATTGCATACAGCATACCCATGTGCACACCAATATGAAGGATCTGGTGCTTCAAATTTTGTTAGACCAGAATTCCATGCATTTCCCATACCAAGCATATTGAAGAGATTCTTATAGCGAGGTGCAGTCCCAGCACTCTTACCATAGGGACTCCAAGCAATAAGTGTCGGAACTTTTTTACAGTTATTTGGTAAGTATATGTCTGTATAAATTGTTACACCGTCTCTTAATTTCACAGGGACATCTTTAAGCATTTTGATATCACAATCCAACGGTTTAAAACCTTCAGCAATAAGCGTTCCTTTCTTTAATAAAATTTCTTTAGGTTCAAACTTACTTAACACACCATGTTCTATACCATTATCGACATAATCGAAAGAACGACTAAATTTCATTTTATCTGTAATTTTCACAACCATATTTGGCCTCCAACTTTTATTTTATAAGCTTATTATAAGTGGTGTACCGGTACTTGTAAAATACCAATTATGAATAATGTTTGTAAATATAAACTCGGTATTCAATTTTTGAATAGTGCTAAGAAAAATTGCAGAAAAAGGTTCAAACTTTCTGACAAAAACTTAATCTCTAAAATAAGTCAGTATTAAGGTCGGTATTAGAGTCGGTATTGTATCTACAAAAATTAATCAAATTAATATGAGAAAAAGCAAACTTTTTCGGAAAGATATACCAAAAAATGAGAGAGCGTTATTATTTTAATCGTTAAAAATAAGATAAGAATCTTTCGTATCAAGGAAGTACTCGGAAAGTCCCAATCTATCTTTGGTACTTTAAAGAACTACTTAGAGAAAATCTATTTATATTTTTTATTAAATTCAACAAATCTAAATAATTTAAAATACTAAAAAATGACTGCATAATTGTAGTCATTTTTTTAAATATAATTTTTTACTCTTTACTTTCGGCTATGAGATTGCTCTCATATCTTATAGTACCATTAAGTACATCATTATAGAACTTTTGCTTATTATCAATATATTCTATTGAATCCTCAACTGTTTTAAGTTTAGCCAAAAGCTCTTGTTTTTTCTTAGCCAACATAATTTTTCGTTCATTAATTGTATCTTGTCCCTTAAGGCAGTATTCCAAGTATTGTTGCATTTCTATAATTGACATTCCGCACTGTTTTAAACATGAAAGACTATTAATCCAATCTACATCATGCTTACTAAAAACTCTATAATTATTTTTATCTCTTTTAACATTAGGAATCAATCCTTTGTTGCAATAAAATTTGAGTGTATCATATGTCATATCACATAAATCACAAACTTCTTTCATAGTATACATAAAAAAATCTCCTAAAATAATATTTATTACTTGACCGGGTGTTACACACGAGTAGTATACTTAAATAGTACCAGAAATTAATAATATAAACAAGGAGATGTGATATACACTTATTTATATTATTAGGTATTTTAATTATAATGACCTCATCAGCTTGGGGACATTAAGTAAAGTGGCTTGCTATATTAGGTCAATCAAAATGAACGGAGGGCGATGTGAATAATCAAATATTGTTTATTAATTCAAGTCAGCACCTGAACGGAAATACAGTCCAGATGGGGATGAGACTTCTAAAAAAATATGATTACAAAACTTTGAGCTTAATAAATTATAAAGTCGGATTTTTAGGGCAAAGTGATAATAATGATGAGTTAGACAAGATATTTACTGAAATTAAAAATAGTAAAGTACTAATCATTGGAACTCCAGTTTATTGGCACTATATGAGTGGTGCATTAAAAACGTTCATAGATAGAAGTTCTGAAAGCAGTCTGGAAAATCCCTTCAAAGGGAAACATCTATACTTTTTCCTCCAAGGTTCAGCTCCGACTGAACTTTCAAAGGAATTAATCCTCTACACTATGGGAAGATTTGCAACTCAAACAGAAATGATTTGGGAAGGTGCAGCTACTAATGAGAGAGAATTGCATCTATTAAAAGTCAAATTTGAAAAAAATAACAGAATTTAAGAAAGTGAGATAAAAAATGAAAACATTTAAATTAAACAATGGGGTAGAAATTCCTGTATTGGGTTTTGGAGTCTTCCAAATTCCACAGGAACAAACGAAACAAGCTGTATTAGATGCAATTGAGGTAGGTTATAGACACATTGATACAGCTCAATCTTATTTTAATGAAGAAGAAGTTGGTGATGCTATTGCCGAAACCATTGTTCCTCGAGAAGACTTATTTATCACCACTAAAGTATGGCTCAGTAACTATGGATATGAGAATACGAAAACTTCTATTAAAATATCACTAGAAAAAATGAAACTTGATTATCTTGATTTAGTATTACTTCATCAACCTTTTGGGGATGTATTTGGGAGCTATAAAGCACTTGTAGATTTGCAAAAAGAAGGTAAAATACGAGCTATTGGTGTATCTAATTTTAATGAACTACGTTTAGCAGATATTATTGCTTTTCAAGATACTGTACCACAGATAAATCAAATTGAAATCAATCCGTTTCATCAAAGAGAGGAGGATTTGCAAAACGCTTTATCACGTGGGAATGTACAATTAGAGGCATGGGCACCATTTGCAGAGGGGAAAAATGGCATTTTTAAAAATGAAATTTTATTAGCTGTTGGCAAAAAATACGGCAAAAGTCCCGCACAAGTCATTTTACGTTGGTTATATGAACGAGGGATTGTCAGTCTTGCTAAATCAGTAAAGAAAGATCGCATGAAACAAAATATTGATATCTTTAATTTCAGCTTAACATCAGAAGATAAGGAACAAATTGGTACTTTACAAACATCTGGTAGCCAGTTCTTTGATCATGATGATCCCAAGACTGTAGACTTTTTTGAAAAACTTGTTAAAGAACGAGAAATTTGATATATAAATCAATATAAAAATATATTTTTTACACTCATCGAACTTATTGGAAGCATTGTCTCCAATATTATTGCAGTAGTTAGTCTTGTAGTTGTACTCATTAATAAACTAATAGTTAGTATTAACTTTTATATGGTGCTATACTTAAATTTATGAGATCACAGTCTCTGTTGTGGAATAGAAACCAAAATTGGTTTCTATTTTTGATTACTATTGTAATTTCGAATTAAAGTGATATACTTAGCTCATGGGTGGTTTAGCGAAAGCACCACACCTTCATCATTAGCTGCTCAATTGTGAGTAGCTTTTTTAAAATAATGTGTAGTGATAAAGAATTAAGTCGCTAATAAGAGTGAGGAATGTCTAACGAATAAAAATAAAGAGAAAAAAGCGATTATAAGCTTACTATTTTTTGGGTTTGTAGTAAGCATATTAGTTATATACCTAGTAATAAGTTTTCTGATGTGAGAAAAATTTTGAGTTCTGTTCATAAAAATCCTTTTTAGTTAAATAATTATTGAACTTTAAGGGTTAAATTGACTTTAACTGATATTAGTGTTATACTTGCGAAGCGGGATGGAGCAGTTAGGTAGCTCGTCGGGCTCATAACCCGAAGGTCATAGGTTCAAATCCTGTTCCCGCAATATTTTAAGGGCTTTAGGGAGCCCTTATTTTTCTTATATAGAACTCACCCTTAAGTAGTAAAATTTTTTCGTTAAATAGGCAAAGCCTAGATTGGAAGTGAAAAATGAAAACAGGAGATAAAATTACATTATCTAATGGGGAACAAGCAACAGTCGTTTCTGGAGATGTTAATCTCTATAAGAATGCATTAATTGTAGAATTAGAAAACCATGATGTCAGAGTTGTGGATAGAGAAACCTTGACACTTGCTAAAGCAAATCCTCATGAAAATCT